>NZ_JBEPOT010000005.1:0-476215 GCF_040546905.1 Bradyrhizobium sp. S3.3.6
AGACATCGCAGGCCCTCCGTCCCAGACAGGTCGAAAGGCCTTGAATCACATCCATAAACTCCGGGGAATCACTTTCGGGCATCCCATAGCCCACAGGGGGAGAGGGGAAGAAAGCACTCACCACATTGTCGCGGCGGCGCGCTCCGGCCAGATGCGATCATACTCGGCTCCGCCGATCTCGTTCTGGCTCATCTCGGCGAGGATCTGCCCCGGCGTCGGCAGCGTCTTCGGGTCGATGCGCTTGTCGGGATTCCAGAGGTCGGAGCGAACGATGGCGCGGGCGCACTGGAAGTAGATCTCTTCCACGTTCATCACCACGACGCTGCGCGGCGCCTTGCCCTCGACCTTGAACGAAACGAGCAAGTCCGGATCGATCGAGAGATGCGCGCGGCCGTTGGCGCGGACCGCGTTGCCGGAGCCCGGGATCAGGAACATCAGCGACACCCGGGGATCGCGCACGATGTTGCGCAGGGAATCGACCCGGTTGTTGCCGCGGCGATCCGGCAGCATCAGCGTCCTGGGATCATGGATGCGGACGAAGCCCGGAAGATCACCGCGCGGCGAGCAGTCGATGCCCTCGGGCCCGATGGTGGCGAGTGCGGCGAACGGCGCCTTCTCGATGAAGATGCGATAAAGCGGGGTGACGTGGTCGGCGACTTTCACGGTCGAGGCATCATTGGTGGCGCCGTAGATGGCTTCGAGTTCCTCGACCGTCCTGATCACCGTCATTCCACTCTCTCCTGTTCAGCCGACGATTACTCGCGCCAGCACTCATTCCTGATGACGCGCACGAGCTGGCGGCCGTGATAGTCGGCGCTGCCGGCGTTGAGAATAGTGACATCGGCATTGGCGGAGGCCTCGTCGACGCCGCGCGCAAGCCGCTCGGCGAGATTGCCGTCGCTGTGCCGTGCCCGGGCGGCAAGGCGCTGCGCCAGCACGTCCGGCGGCGCCGTGATCGCGACCACGACGACGTTGGCATAGACCTGGCGCAGCGTGCCAATGACCGTGCGCGAGACGTTGGCGACGACGGCGCGCCCCGCGCGGATGTCGTCGTTGATCTCCAGCGGCAGGGCGTAGGAATGCCCATGCGCGTCCCAATGCACGGCGAAATCGCCGTGCTCGCGGGCACCGCGAAATTCGTCGGGACTCATCGCCATGTTATCCTCGTCGGCGGAGGACTCGCGTGTCACGATGCGGCGCGGGAAGACGATGTCGTGATCGTCAACGCAGGCCGCCTGCGCCAGCCGCAGCAGCGTGTCCTTGCCGGCGCCGCTCGGGCCGACCACGAGCACCAACCGCCCCGGTCCAATCGCGCCCGCCGCGTCCTTCGCCGTCGTGCCGGTCTCGCTCATGCGACACGGCCGCCTTCGCGCCAGACGCTGCGAACCACGGGAACGCTGCCCGCGACATGGACGCGGATCAGATCGGCGCGCTTGCCGATTGCGATCTCGCCGCGATCGGTGAGGCCGACGGCGTCGGCGGGCGCCTTGGTCACCGTGCGAATGGCCGCCGGCAGGCCGATCGACGGCGCATGCTCAGGCAGTTGCAACGCGCCCATCAGCAGGCTGGAGGGAATATAGTCCGACGACAGGATGTCGAGCAGCCCTTCGCGGGCGAGATCCACCGCGGCGATGTTGCCCGAATGCGAGCCGCCGCGCACGACGTTGGGCGCCCCCATCAGGATGTCGATGCCGGCCTCATGCAGGCCGCGCGCGGCCTCGATCGTGGTCGGAAACTCCGCCACCGCGACACCGTCGCGCACGGCGTCGGCGACGTTCTCCTCGGTGGTGTCGTCATGGCTCGCCAACGGAATCTTGTACGCGTGCGCCAGCGCTACGATCTCGCGCATGTTGGTCGCGGCATAGGTCTTCTGATACTCGAAGCGCTTTGCGAACAGCTCGTCGAGCTCGGCATCGGTCTTGCCGCCGCCCTTGCCGCGATAATAGTCGCGCAGCTTGACCTCGTCGCGGAACTGGCGCTGGCCGGGCGTGTGGTCCATCAGCGACATCAGCTTGACGTCAGGACGATCGACCAGCTCCCTGGCTTCCTCGACCACGCTCGGCATCGGGATTTCGCAGCGCAGATGCAGGAAGTGGTCGGCGCGCAGCAGGCTCGAATCACGCGCGGTCGTGATTGCGGCGGCAAGCACGCCGGCACGACCATCGACCTCCTCGGCGCCGTCCTCGCGCCAGACGCGGAGCGAATCGAACACCGTGGTGATGCCTGACGTCGCGAGCTGGCCGTCATAGGAGACGACGGCCGCGACCGGATTCCAGAACACTTTTGGGCGCGGCACGTAATGGGCTTCGAGATGGTCGGTGTGGAGCTCGATCAGGCCAGGCATGATCAGATCGCCGCCGGCATCCTCCGCACCGGCAGGGGCCCTGCCCTCGCCGATCTCGGCAATGCGTCCGTCCGAAAGAGCAAGCCAGCCCTGTTCGATCACCCGGTCCGCCAGCACGATCCTGGCGTTGGCGATCACGAGTTCCTTCGGCTTGGCGTTCATGTCCCTCTTCCTTCAGGCCGCGGCGGCAAAGCCGGTGACGTCGATGATGCGGTCGGCAATCAGATGGCGGATTTCGTCGTCATGCACAATCGCGACCATGGCGACGCCCTGGCGCTTCTTCTCGGCAACCAGCTCGACGACGACGGCGCGGTTGGCGGCATCGAGCGAGGCGGTCGGCTCGTCCAGCAGCAGGATCGGCAGCTCCGAGATGAAGCCGCGTGCGATGTTGACGCGCTGCTGTTCGCCACCGGAGAAGGTTGCGGGCGGAAGCTGCCAGAGCCTTTCAGGGATGTTGAGACGATGCAGCAGCTCGCCGGCGCGCGCTTGCGCATCAGCGCGCGTCATGCCGTTGACGATCAAGGGCTCGGCGACCACGTCGATGGTGGCGACCCGCGGCACCGCACGCAGGAACTGGCTGACATAGCCGATGGTCGCGCGGCGGACGTTGAGGACCTGCCGCGGCTCGGCGGTGGCGAGATCAATCACCTCGCCGCGATGGCGGATGCCGATGCGGCCGGAATCGCAACGGTAATTGCCGAAGATCATCTTCAGGATGGAGGATTTGCCGGCACCGGACGGACCGGACAGCACGACGCACTCACCGGGATCGACGTGGAAGGTCACGCCGCGCACGACAGGCAGTTCGATGCCGCCCTGTAGGTGCATCGTGAAGGTCTTGTTGGCGTCGGCGATGTCGATCATGGCGGTCATCGGAAGACTCTTGTTGGAAGGCTTATGGCGGCAAAATCGAGGAGACGAGGAGCTGGGTGTAGGGCTCACGCGGATCGTCCAGCACCTGATCGGTGAGGCCGGTCTCGATGACGCGGCCGCCCTTCATCACCATCACGCGATGCGACAGAAGGCGTGCGACCGCGAGATCGTGGGTGACGATGACGACGGCGAGATGCAGTTCGGCGACGAGATTGCGCAGGAGATCGAGCAGGCGGGCCTGGACTGAAACATCAAGCCCGCCGGTCGGCTCGTCCATGAATACCAGCCGCGGACCGGTGACGAGGTTACGCGCGATCTGGAGGCGCTGGCGCATACCGCCCGAATAGGTGCGCGGCGCATCATCGATACGCGCGACGTCGATCTCGACCCGCGTCAGCCAGTCGGAGGCGGACTCGCGAATGCGGCCGTAATGGTTCCAGCCCACCGCCATCAGCCGCTCACCGACATTGGCACCGGCGGAGACCGCCATGCGCAGGCCCTGCGCCGGATCCTGATGCACAAAGCCCCAATCGGTGCGGAACAGCAGGCGCCGCTCGGCCTCGCCAAGCGCGGCGAGATCGCGGGTGACGCCGTCGCGCATCCGGTACGACACCTGCCCGCCGCTCGCCGCGAGCTGGCCCGACAGCAGTTGCAACAGCGTCGACTTGCCGGAGCCGGATTCGCCGACGATCGCCAGCACCTCGCCGGGATAGAGCGAGAACGATACGTCACGGCACGCGGCGATGCGGCCGTAGGATTTGCTGAGGCTCTCCGCAACCAGCAGCGGCTGATCGGTTTCGAGCAGATCCTGCTCAGCCATTGGAGGCCTCCTGCGCCTTGTCCTTGTAGGGCGCAGCACTTAGGGCACCGTGATGGCCGGCGGCCTGACGTCCCTCGCAATAGTCGGTGTCGGAGCAGACAAACATGCGGCTGCCCTTGTCGTCGGTGACGATCTCGTCGAGATAGGAATTCTCGGCCGCGCACAGCGCGCAGGGCGCGTTGAAACGATACGGCTCGAACGGATGATCCTCGAAGTCGAGCGACACCACCTGGGTATAAGGCGGGATCGCATAGATGCGCTTCTCGCGGCCGGCACCGAACAGTTGCAGCGCCGGGCAATTGTCCATCTTGGGATTGTCGAATTTCGGCGTCGGCGACGGATCCATCACATAGCGCGCATTCACCTTGACCGGATAGGCGTAGGCCGTCGCGATATGGCCGAAACGGGCGATGTCCTCGTAGAGCTTCACATGCATCAGGCCGTATTCGGCGAGCGCGTGCATGCGCCGCGTCTCGGTCTCGCGCGGCTCGAGGAAGCGCAGCGGCTCCGGGATCGGCACCTGATAGACCAGCACCTGGTTTTCGTGCAGCGACGTCTCCGGGATACGGTGACGGGTTTGGATCACGGTCGCCTCGTCCGTCGACGTCGTCGTGGCGACGCCGGCAGTCTTGGCGAAGAATTTGCGGATCGAGATCGCGTTGGTGGTGTCGTCGGAGCCCTGGTCGATCACCTTCAGCACGTCCTGCGGTCCCAGGATCGCGGCGGTCACCTGCACGCCGCCGGTGCCCCAGCCATAAGGCATCGGCATCTCGCGGCTGGCGAACGGCACCTGATAGCCGGGGATCGCGATCGCCTTGAGGATCGCGCGGCGGATCATCCGCTTGGTCTGCTCGTCGAGATAGGCGAAATTGTAGGCGGGCGCGTTCATTCCGCGGCCTCCTTCATGGCATCGGGCGCATTGGCCTCGGCAGAGGCTTCGGCAAATTCCTTGCGCAGCTTGCGCAGCAGGCCGAGCTCGGACTGGAAGTCGACATAATGCGGCAGCTTCAAATGCTCGACGAAGCCGGTCGCCTGGACGTTGTCCGAATGCGACAACACGAATTCTTCATCTTGCGCCGGGGCTCCGACCTCTTCACCGAGTTCGCGGGCACGCAGCGCGCGGTCGACCAGCGCCATCGACATGGTCTTGCGCTCGCTTTGGCCGAAGGCGAGGCCGTAGCCGCGTGTGAAGCACGGCGCTTCCGTTGCCGAGCCCTTGAACTGGTTGACCATCTGGCACTCGGTCAGCTCGATCGAGCCCAGCGGCACAGCAAAGCCGACGTCTTCGGCAGCGAACTCCACCTCGACCTCGCCGAAGCGGATCTCGCCGGCGAAGGGATGGTTGCGGCCGTAGCCACGCTGGGTGGAGTAGCCCATCGCCAGCAGAAAGCCTTCGTCGCCGCGTGCGAGATTCTGCAGGCGCAAGTCACGGTCCGCGGGAAAGTTCAGCGGCTCGCGGGTGAGGTCGCCGACGCTGGCGCCATCTTCGGTCTGCGGCGAGGTCTCGATCAGTCCGTCGCGACCCAGAATGTCAGTCACGCGCGGCGTCGGCGCGGTCGAGGCTTCGCCAACAGCCGGCGCTTCCGGCACAAAGCCTTGGGCCAGCGACGGATCGAGCAGGCGATGGGTGTAGTCGAAGGTGGGCCCGAGGATCTGGCCGCCCGGAATGTCCTTGAAGGTCGAGGATACCCGCCGCTGCACCCGCATGGCGCCGGTGTCGACCGGCTCGCTCGCACCGAAGCGCGGCAAGGTGGCGCGGAAGGCGCGAACCAGGAAGATCGCCTCGATCAGGTCGCCGCGGGCCTGCTTGATCGCCAGCGCTGCGAGCTCGCGGTCATAGAGCGAACCTTCGCTCATGACGCGGTCGACGGCCAACCCAAGCTGTTCCGAGATCTGGTCAAGCGAGACTTCCGCGACGCTTTGGTCGCCGCGCCGCGCATTGGCGAGCAGGCGATGGGCGTTCTCGATGGCGCGTTCGCCGCCTTTGACTGCGACATACATGCGTCAGCCTCCTTTGCTCATGACACGCGTGCTGCGCGGGATCGCCACCACGGCATCATCGGCGACCAGAACCACGTCGATGCCGCGCGGAAACAGCGTCTCGTTGAAACGCACGCGTTCAAACAGGTCGAACGGCTTGATCGAAGCCAGGAGCGTTGCGACACCGTCGATGCCGGGGCCACGCAGCTCGAAGCTGCGGCCTGCGTCCAGGCTGTCGACCTGAATGATCAGTGTGGTCGAACGATCCGGATATTCGTTGGTGCCGAGCGCAAAACGCTCGAGCGAGGGCAGCGCACCGCCGTCACCGATCAGCGCAAAGGCCGCGATCGAGGAGTCCGGCACCACGGGCGCGCCGGTGTGGAACTTGAGCCATTTCAGGACGTCGGAGCTTTCCGACATCCGCGCATCAAGCCAGAGCGGCGTGTCGTGGTCAAACAGCGTCAGCGCAATCGCGGCGGTGCCGCGCATCATCGTATCAGGCGTTCCCGCCATCGGCACGATGCGCTGGACCGAACCCGGCCGCGCCATCGCATCCATGACCGAACGAAAGGTCGATTGCGCCGACAACACCTTGTCGACGAAACCGGGCGGCAGTTCCGCAATCGTGGTCATGGCCTCACCCCTCACCGCGCACCATGGTGTAGAAATCAACCTTCGTCGCAGCGGTCTCTTCCGCCGCCTGCTTGCGCCTGACCATAAGCTGCTCGCGCAACGGCGCGATAACGTCGCGCTCGACGGCTGCACCAAAATCCCGGGACTGCACCAGCGCATCGCACAGAGCGATCAGCCGCGCCTTCTCACCGTCCCGCCCGAGCGTGTAGCCGAAGCCGACCTCACCGCTCGCAAGCCGCACCGCGGCGCGCGATACCGTCGCCTCGCCGAGGTTGAACGGCGCGCCGTCGCCGCCGACCCGGCCGCGCAACATCACCAGGCCGTTTTCGGGCGCCCGCAAATCCTGATGGCCAGGCAAGGGGATCGTGCGGAGACGGGCGGCGATCTCGCCCGCCTCCGCGTGCGCCAGCACGGCCATGGCGGCCTGGCGCTGGGCTTGCTGGGTGTTGTGCTGGGTCACCGAATCCACCGATCTCTTCTACAGAACTTGTCGAATCCAAGTTGTCTATGATACTAGACAACTTGATACGAGAGCGCCATGACTGTTTCGTGACAAAGGTGTGATTTTCGAGCTAGGCTGGCCACCGACATGAGCATGCAGGACACCGCCTCTTCGGGCGTCGCGCTATGGCGCCTCGTTGCCGACGGCATCGAGCGCGGCATCGCCGACGGCCGTTTTGCCGCAGGCGACAAGTTGCCGGGCGAGATGGAGATCGCCGAAACCTACCGCGTCAATCGCCACACCGTGCGGCGCGCGCTGGCGGCGCTTGCAGAGCGCGGCATCGTGCGCGCCGAGCGCGGCAGCGGAACCTATGTCGAAGCGCAGAAGCTCGCTTATCCGCTGCGCTCGCGCACGCGGTTCTCCGAGATCGTCGGCGCCGGCGGCCGCGAGCCGCATGGCCGGATGATCGAGACGTCGGAAGATGTCGCAACCCGCGAGTTGGCGCGGGAGCTGGGATTGAAGACCGGCGCACCGCTGGTCCGAATCGAGGCCATCCGCCTCGCCGATCGCGCGCCGATCTGCGTCTCCACCACCTGGCTGTCTGCGGAACTGTTTCCGGGCGCGGGCACGGTGTTTGCCGCGACACGCTCGATGACGAAGATGCTCGAGCACTACGGGATCCGCGATTATCGCCGCGGCGCGACCCGGATCACCGCCGGCATCGTCGACGCCACCGACGCCGCGCGGCTTGATCTCCCGCTGGGCCGGCCGATCCTGGTGGTCGATGCCACCGACCTCGACCTCGAGGGCAAGCCGCTGGTGACCAAGCACTCGCGGTTTGCGGCGGAGCGGGTGGAGTTCTTGGTGGAGCCGTAACTCTTCTCCCTCGCCCCAGATCCGAACTCGTAGGGTGGGCAAAGGCGCACTTGCGCCGTGCCCACCATCTTTCCAAGATTTAAAGTTGGTGGGCACGCTTCGCTTTGCCCACCCTACGAGATCGGCGATCAGGCCACAGCCCTTCGCCCAATGATCGCAAACCGCAGCTTGCTGGAAACGAAATCGATCGCGGCGACCGCGACCAGAATCATCAGGATCAGGAACGACACCTTCTGCCATTCCAGCACACGGATCTGCTCGGCGAGCTGGAGGCCGATGCCGCCGGCGCCGACGATGCCGATGATGGTTGCCGAGCGGGTGTTGGATTCGATGAAATAGAGCACCTGGCCCGCGATCACGGGCAGCACCTGCGGCAACAGGCCGAAGCGGATCTCGTGCAGCGCGCTGCCGCCGGAGGCGCGGATGCCCTCGACCTGCTTCTGATCGGCGCCTTCGATCGCCTCGGAGAACAGTTTGCCGAACGCACCGAAATCCGACACGGCGATCGCCAGCACGCCGGCGAACGGGCCGAGCCCGACCACGTTGATCCATACCAGCGCCCAGATCAGCGTGTCGACGCCTCGGATCGAATCGAGGAAACGGCGCACGGGAAAGCGCAGGATGATCGACGGCACGACATTGCGTGCAGCAAATAAGCTGACCGGAAGCGCGAGCAGCGCGGCCAGTGTGGTGCCGAGCAACGCGATCGACAACGTCTCGCCCATCGCCTTCAGATAGATCGGAAGCGACGAGCCGGGATCGGGCGGGATCATCATCATGCTGATCCAGCCGAGCTGGCTGAGGCCGCTGAAGAGCCGCGACGGCGAGAAATCGAGATCAATCAGGCCATAAACGAAGATGCCGAGCGCCGCGACGATCATGGCCGGCGTCGCAAGCCGTGCCGCGGCCGGACGCTCGAACACATCAGGGTAGCGCGCGCGGATCTGCGCGGTGTCGACCTCCTGCGGCCCTGTCACGTCCGCGCCTCCTTGCCGAAGAGGCGGCCGCGCAACCAGCCGGTCGAGATGTCGATGATGAAGACCGTGACGATGATGAGCAGCAGGATCGCGCTGACGTCCGAATAATAGAACTTGCGGATGGCGACGACGAGCTCCTGCCCGATACCGCCGGCGCCGACAAAGCCCATGACGGACGCTTCGCGGACGTTGACCTCGAAACGCAGCAGCGCGTAGCTGGCATAGCCAGCGGTCACCTGCGGCAGAATCGCAAAGCGCATGCAGGATAGCCAGCTCGCACCAGTCGAGCGGATACCCTCGACCGGCTTCATGTCGGCGTTCTCGACGATTTCCGAAAACAGTTTTCCCAAAGCGCCGGTAGAGTGAATCGCGATCGCAAGCACGCCCGCCATCGGCCCGAGGCCGAAGGCGATGACGAAGATCAGCGCGAACACGATGCCCGGGACGGTGCGGGCGAACTCGAGCAGGCGCCGCACCACGAAGCGAAGCCATGGCCGGGGCGAGGTGTTTTCGGCCGCAAAGAAGTTCAGGGCAAAAGCGAAGATGGCGCCGATCAATGTGCCGACATAGCTGATCAGCAGCGTCTCACCCAGCATCTTCAGCCATTTGCGCCAGCCCCACAGCCATTCGCCGACATCGGTCCAGACCCGCTGGCCGCTATCGAGCGTGAGGATGCGATCGAAATAGCTGAGGAAGTTGCCGAAGTAAGTGAACAGGGTCCGCAGATTCACTTCTGCGCCGATCGCAGCGAGAAGCAGCGCCGCGGCAAAAATCGCGGCTCCCAACAGGAGACGGAGCCGCTTGCGCAAGACCGCCTTGTTATAGGCTGCGTTCAGCGCAGCAAGCTGCTGCTCGGGGAGGATCGAAACGGCGACGGTCATCGGATAGAGACTGGTCCGTCAAAAGAGAATGAGCCGGGTCCATCGACCCGGCTCCAGTGCATCGCCCCGAAACTCAGGACGCCTTCTTCTTACGCAGTGCATCGACGAACTTGATCAGCTCGATCGTGCCATCCCAGTCCTTGGTGGTGGCGGGATGAAAACCCTTCTTCTGGCCGTCCTGGAGACGATCGAAGGCTGCCTTGTCCTTGACCGGCGCGTCGAAGAACGCCTTGGCGATCGCCGCCTTGGCCTCTTCCGGCAGGTCGGAGTTATAAGCATAGGGGCCGTTGATGATCGGCGCAGATTTGTGGATGATGCGGAAATCGTCCTTCTTCATCGGCGAACCGTCGGCATTCTTCAGCATGCCCTTGGTCAGCATCTGCGCCAGCGTCGAATCGTCGTCGCTGGTCCACTGGTTGGCGGCGACATCCACCGTGCCCTGCGCCAGCGCCAGGATCGCGTTCTCATGGCTGCCGGTGAAGACGACCTTGCTGAAATAAGTGTCGGCGTCGGGGATGCCCATCTTGTCGAGCTCGAAGCGCGGCACGTTGTTGCCGGAGGTCGAGTTCGGGTCGACGAGGCCCAGGTTCTTGCCCTTGAGGTCGTCAACCTTCTTGTAGGGGCTGGTCGTCTTGACGAAGAACACCGAGTAATAGCCGGTCGAGCCGTCGGAGTTGATGTCGTTGGCGAAGGCGTCGGTCTTGACGCCGGTCAGGCGGGCGCGTGCGAACGAGGCCGAGCCGTAGCTCGCGATGTGGATGTTGCCGGCGCGCTGGCCTTCGATAACGGCGGCATAGTCGTTGGCGATGCGCAGCGTGACCTTCACGCCCAGTTCCTTGGAGAGATAGCTCATGAACGGCGCCCAGCGCTCCGTCACGCCCGAGGCGTTCTCCGCCGGAATGACCGCGAAGGTCAGTTCGGGATATTTGGCCTTCCAGTCCTCTGCGGAGGCTGAAGTCGTGAACGCGAGCGCGGCGGCGCCGGCAAGAACGAGTCTGCGAGTGATCATGGTACCCTCTATCATCGGTTGGGTTCTGTTGACGCAAAAACTGGCAATGACGGACGCAAGTGCGGCTCAGGCGGCGGCCGCCGTTCCGAGTGCCGGGACGCCCTCGGGCGCCGGCGCAGGTGTGCCGCCCATGACATCGGCGGCCTCGAGATCGTAGAGCTCGCGGGCAACGTGATCGGTCAAATCAGCCGGCGCGCCGTCGAACACCACGCGCCCCTGAGCCATGCCGATCAGGCGGTCGCAATAGCTGCGCGCCAGATCGAGCGAATGCAGATTGCAGAGCACCGTGATGCCGAAATGCTTGTTGATGCGCAGCAGCGCATCCATGACGATCTTGGTGTTGCGCGGATCGAGCGAGGCGATCGGCTCGTCGGCGAGGATGATGTCGGGCTGCTGCACCAGTGCACGGGCAATCGCCACGCGCTGCTGCTGGCCCCCGGAGAGCTGGTCGGCGCGCTGCGCGGCGAGCGAAGCGATGTCGAACTGCTCCAGCGCCGACATCGCCAGCGCCTTGTCCTGCTCCGGCCAGGTCTGCGACAACGAGCGCCAGGCCGGCATCTTTGCGAGACGGCCCATCAGCACATTGGTCAGCACGTCGAGCCGGCCGACCAGGTTAAACTGCTGAAAAATCATCGCCGAGCGCGCCCGCCACTGCCGCAGCTCCTTGCCGCGCAGCGCGGTGACGTCGAGGCTGTCGAACACGATACGCCCCTGCGTGGGCGTCGCGAGCCGATTGATGGTCCGCAGCAAGGTCGACTTGCCGGCGCCGGAGCGCCCGATCACACCGACGAAGCCGCCGGGCGAGATTTGAAACGAGGCGTCGTCCACCGCGGCTTTTGCGCCGAAGCGGCACGTCAGACCTTCAACCACCAGCATGCAGGGCTCCAGAGTAGCTGGGACCCACCGCTATCGCCGACGCTTGACACTTGTGTGACACGCGCGGTGCGGTGCGGCGTTGCTACACACCTCATCCCCTGTCATCGCATCGTCATTGTCTTGTCATCAAGCCGCTTGATGACGAGCGCCCGCCCTCGAATTCTCGGATGCAGCATGGCCAAGGTGCTTTCGGTCCAACCGACTATCGATCCTTCGGCGCAGCTGCATGAGACCCGGCTCGGCGCCTATACCGAGGTGGGGGCGCGCACGATCCTGCATGAAGTGGCGATGGGCGACTATTCCTACGTCGTCAACGACGCGCAGATCACCTACGCAACCATCGGAAAATTCTGCTCGATCGCGGCGATGACGCGGATCAATCCGGGCAATCATCCGATGCATCGCGCCACGCAGGCGCACTTCACCTACCGCTCCAGCGCGTACTTCCCGGGCGAGAGCGACGACACCGATTTCTTCGACTGGCGGCGCCAGCATCACGTCCATATCGGCCATGACGTTTGGATCGGCCATGGCGCGGTCGTGCTGCCCGGCCGCAATATCGGCACCGGCGCGGTGATCGCGGCCGGCGCCATCGTCACCAAGGACGTGCCGGCCTATACCATCGTGGCCGGCAATCCGGCGCGGATCGTGCGGCGGCGGTTCTCCGAAGAGGTTGCCGGACGGCTTGCAAAACTGGCATGGTGGGACTGGGATCACGACAAATTGCGTGAAGCGCTGCCCGATTTCCGCAAGCTCGCGATTGAAGATTTCCTGACGACATACGAAGCAGGGGCAAGCTCCTCTTCCAGCAAACGAAGCGCGGTCGCGTGACAGACATTTTCATCGAGGGTGGCCGGACCCTGATCGGCTCCGAGCTCGCCGAAACCTCCCTTGCAGTATCGGGATCCGACATCGCGCAGATCGATGCATCTCGCGGCCGCGCGCGGCTGGCGATCGATGCGCGCAAGCTGCTGGTGCTGCCCGGTATCGTCGATCTGCACGGCGACGCTTTCGAGCGGCAGATGATGCCGCGCGCCGGCGTCGATTTCCCGATCGACGTCGCGCTGGCCGACACCGATCGCCAGGCCATCGGCAACGGCATAACCACGGTGTTCCACGCCACGACCTGGTCGTGGGAGCCGGGCCTGCGCAGCGGCGACAATGCAAGGCGTCTGCTCGAGTCGATCGAGCGACAGCGCCCGCAGTTCGCTGCCGACACCCGCTTCCACCTGCGGCATGAGACCTACAATCTCGATGCCGAGGCCGAGATCGGCCAGTGGCTCGCCGAGGGTCGCGTCGACCTGTTCGCCTTCAACGACCACATGGACGGGGTCGTCGCCGACATCTCCAATCCGCGCAAGCGCAACCGCATGGTAGAGCGCACCGGCCTGTCGAACGAGGCGTTCGACAAGCTCGTTGCGCATATTGTCTCGCGCGCTGCCGATGTTCCGGCTTCGATCACCCGGCTCGCTGCGGCGGCACGCAGCGCCGAGGTGCGGATGCTCTCGCACGACGATGCGACCCCGGCGATGCGCAGGGGCTTTCGCAGCCTCGGCGTGACGCTCGCCGAATTTCCGATCAACGAGGAGACGGCGCGCGAGGCCGCAGATCATGGCGACGCCATCGTCTACGGCGCGCCGAACGTGGTGCGCGGCGGCAGCCACACTGGCTGGACCAAGGCCTCGGACATGATCGCGAAGGGGCTCTGCTCGGTGCTAGCATCCGACTATTACTATCCGGCGCCGCTGCTCGCCGCATTCCGGCTGGCTTCAGACGGCGTGCTGCCGCTGACGGAGGCCTGGAAGCTGATCTCGTCGGCACCGGCGCAAGCCACGGGCCTGACCGATCGCGGCACGCTCGCCGCGGGCCATCGCGCCGACATCCTGCTGGTCGACGATAGCGCGCTGCTGCGGCCGCGGCTGGTCGCGGTGATCGCCGTAGGCCGGCTCGTTCATCTCACCGATGCGACGCGGCTGCTCGGCCCGGTGGTGACGCCGCGCGAGACTGTCGTCGCGGCATAAATTGGTTATGCTCCGGCAATGACAGGTTTTTCCCGCTACGCGATCTATTTTTCCGCCGGCGCCGACAATGCGCTCTCTCGATTCGGCGCCGAGTTGCTTGGCTATGATGCCTATACGAGCGACGAGCTTTCGTTTCCGCAAGGCACCCTGCATGCCGTGCCGGACTGGCACGACATTACCGCCGATCCCCGCAAATACGGCTTTCACGGCACGCTGAAGGCGCCGATGGCGCTGGTATCAGGCAAGACAGAGGCCGAGCTCAAGGCTGCCTGCGCGACATTCGCCGCGAAGGCGCGGCCGATGCCGGTGATCCAGCCGGTGGTCGATACCATCAGCGGCTTCATCGCCGTCATTCCGGCTGAGCCGGTCGACGCGCTCCTGCAACTCGCGGCCGACTGCGTTCGCGATTTCGATTCATTTCGTCGGCCCCTGACGGCGGAAGACCGCGCGCGGCGAAAACCCGAAAAGCTCAGCGCGCGCCAGCGCGAGTATCTCGACCGCTGGGGCTATCCCTACGTGATGGAAGAATTCCGCTTCCACATGACGCTGACGGGGCGGCTGGACGCGGAGCGGCGCGGGCCGATTCTGGAGATGCTGCGGGCGAGATTTGCGGAGCTTGGTCTCGGTACACTCGAGATCGACCGCATTGCGCTGTTCAAGCAGGACGATGCGAAGGCGCGCTTCCGGATCATCGGCGAGTGGGCTTTGACGCGGTAGGCTTCAGCGCCAGCTCGCAAGATTGAAGGCGAGCGCCACGACGCCAACCAGAACGAGGCTGCTCGCCCAGATTGCATCCAGATTGAACCAGCTTCGCGAGACGAACCTCAATCCCAGATAGCGGTAGACCAGCCACGCCAGACATCCGCCGGCGCTGATCATGGCGGCAACGTGCACCAGGGACACCAGCACCGCCATCCCGAGACTTGCCTTCATCAGCGCGCCGGCGGCCTCATGGCCTGCATCGAGCTCGAAGGCCCGGCAGAGCCCGAGATAGATCGGTACGAGCATCAAGGCGGCGCCGTGAGCAATGGCAACGGCAAATGACCAGAGCGCCAATTGGGTTGGCGGGATTCGTGCCAGCGCGCGCGGATGGCGCCGCTCGATCAGCCGATAGGCGCCGAAGCCGATGACGAGAAGGCTCGCGCCGAGTTGGATCGAACGCTGCCACTCGGCCAGCACGAGCAGGAACGCGAACGGCAGCAGCACGAGAAGTGTCGCCAGGAGATGTCCGGCCGCCAGGGCCCACAACGCACGGAAGAGCGCGCGCGGGGTCTTGTCCATGAGTCCGGTCGACACGGCGAGCGGCCATCCCATTCCCGGATTGACCCCGTGATAGAGACCGCTCGCGACAAGAGCGAGCCAAAGCCAGCCGAGCGCCGGGCTCGCGTGCCCCCAATCTAGGCCGACGGATAGCAAAAGGAGTCCGTCGAACAATCGCCGCCCTCCAGCCTGATCTGGTGCGCACGATACCCGTCGGGGAAGCTGACGAAGTAGTCCTTGTCAAGCTCGAGGCCGCCGTTGCGACCGACATTGGCCATGACCTCCACACCCGGAACGCCGTCCGGATAGAACTGGTCATCCCAGGTGGAATAGAGCGAATTGGTCCAGTACACGCGCCGGCCGTCGCGGCTGATCTCAACCATCTGCGGGCCGGCCGCAAATGCCTTGCCGTTCGGATGCGGGGTGCGGCGCGCGATGCCACCGACGTGAACCGAGCCCGCAAGCTTCGGCTTTCGCGGATCACTCACATCGTACTGGCGCATTTCACCCGTGCCCCAGCACGAGACATATAGAAAACGATCATCCATCGACAGGTCAATGTCGGTCACCAGCGGCGGCACGGCGCCAAAGCCCTGGAGCAGCGGCGGGAGCTGCTCCTTTGGCGCGGGCTCGGGCGGGATCGTCGCCGTCTTCTCCGCATGGAATTTGTCGCCTTCGCGCCACCAGGTCCAGATCGATGCTTCGAGATTCGTGGTGTCGACCACAACGCCTACGAAGCCGTATTCGCGAACCGGATCGTGCGCGGGCCGCACCTCCAGCGCCATCTGATGATTGGCGCCGAGGTCGATGGTCTGCACGTTGCGACGGGCGCGGAGATCCCAGAAGTGGAGTCGATGACCATATTTGTTCGCCAGCAGATCTTCCGGGACGATCCCGTTCTCGAACTGCGGCGGCAACGCCCATTCGCTCGTCACCATGTAATCGCGCGGCAGGTTCCACCAGAAATCATAATGCAGCGTCTGCGGACCGCGGTCGATCTCCCATCGCCCAAGGACCTCGAACGTCTCGCAATCCATGATGAAGACGCCTGGAGGCCCGTTGGTGCCGTCTTTGCCGCCGCCGCCCAGCGTGCTCACATAGACGCCGTCCGGCCCGCAATGGATGGTATGCGGCCGCGAATAGCCGGTCTTTTTGAAGACTTCCTCGGGCTCGATGATCTTGTGGATTTTGGCTTTGGTCGGATCGGGCTTGGTATCGATGATATAGATTCGCGACGAACGCAGCCCTGGGATGATGAGATAGCGCCGCTCGATGAAGGCGTGTCCGGCTAGCGGCGACAATGCGGAGGAGCAGGCATTCCAGCCGAAGTGATGAAATTCATCGCCCTTGTTGGGCATCGTCACGGTGTGGACGATGCGGCTGTAGGTCGGCGATCCCGGCTTGACGTCGATGACCGCGAGAGCGTCCGGTTTTGAGAAATCTGGACTGAGCAGCAACGTGTAGGCGAAGTTCTCCGCAGGTGCTTCCATCGCAAGCTTGGGCGATGCGTGAAAGGTGGGGTCCGGCCTCATCGTCATGGCACTACCTCCCTGTTTCGTCGGCTCGCTCCAACCTGGCTCGGGATAGCGGCATAATGAAGAGCTGTTACGCGATGTCTTGAGATGCTCCGCGGGCCTGGTTGGCGAGCGTACAATAGGTCATCGCCGGGCCGCGGGAAACCGCCCGAACCGCGCCAATTCGACGCCTTCAGCCAGATGATAACTCCGAGTCTTCGCCAAAGTTCTCCCTGTTGTTATGGGTCCCGGATCTGCGCGCGCTTGGGGCGCGCTTGTCCGGGACGACGGCGGAGGCTACTTCCCCCACCGCAATGCCAGCGCGTCGCGCTCCTTGGCCAATTCCAGCAATCCCGCCCGCGTCGCCGGATGCAGCGGCTGGAGGGGATGCCGCACCGCGTCCGACTTGATCACGCCGCCGGCCTGCATCATGGCCTTGCAGGCGATCAGGCCGCATTGGCGGTTCTCGTAGTTGATCAGCGGCAGCCAGCGTTCATAGGCGGCCTTCGCCTTCTCTCGATCGCCTGCGAAATAGGGATCGATGATCTGGCGGATGCCGTCGGGATAGCCGCCGCCGGTCATGGCGCCGGTCGCGCCCGCATCGAGGTCGGCGAGCAGCGTGATCGCCTCCTCACCGTCCCAGGGACCCTCGATCTCCTTGCCGCCCGCCTCGATCAGGCTGCGGAGCTTTGACGCCGCGCCTGCGACCTCGATCTTGAAATAGCGAATGTTGGCGAAGTCGCGCGCCAGCCGCGCCAGCAGCTCGACCGCCAGCGGCGTGCCCGCCACCGGCGCGTCCTGGATCATGATCGGGATGTTGATCGCACCCGAAAGCACCCTGAAGAATTCCACGACGCCTTTCTCCGGGACGCGAAAGGTCGCGCCGTGATAAGGCGGCATCACCATCACCATCGCGGCACCGGCGGCCTCGGCCTGCTGGCTGCGCGCCGCGCAGACGGCCGAGCTGAAATGGGTGGTGGTGACGATCACGGGCACGCGGCCCGCGACATGCTCCAGCACCGCATGCATCACGGTCTCGCGCTCGGCGTCGGTCAGCACGAATTGCTCGGAGAAATTGGCGAGAATGCAGATTCCGTGCGAACCGGCATCGATCATGAAATCGATGCAGCGGCGCTGGCCCTCGAGATCGAGCTCGCCGCGTTCATCGAAGATGGTGGGCGCGACCGGGAACACGCCGCGATAGGGGCGCTGGGCTTTGTGCTGTGGCGTAACCGGCATCTAACTCTCCATCCCCAAAATTCTCTTACAGCTACTCTCTTACAGCTACTCTCTTACAGCCATTCTCTTACAGCTGTCGCCGCGCTCGTGCGGCGCGACAGATGTACCCGGCGAGCGGATCGGCTGCAATGCCGATCCGCGCCGTTGGAACAGGGAATGAAATCTTAAGCGGTCTTTACCGCGCCAAGGAAGCCCTCGACCGCGACGCGGAGACGGTCGGCGTCGGCCGACATCTTGGTCACGGACTGGAACAGCACCGTGCCGGCGTTGCCGGTCTCCTGGTTGAGCTTGGCGACGCTGCCGATGGTATCGGTGACCTCACGGGTGCCTTGGGCGGCATGCTGGAAGTTGCGCGAGATTTCGGTGGTGGCCGCACGCTGCTGTTCGACGGCGGCGGCAATCGCGGTCATCTTCTCGTCGATGCCGCTGATGGCACCGCCGATCGAGCGGATGGCGGCGACCGCCTGCCCGGTCGCGCCCTGGATCTCCTCGACCTGACGCGAGATTTCCTCGGTCGCGGTCGCGGTTTGCGCCGCGAGGCTCTTGACCTCGCCGGCGACCACCGCAAAGCCGCGGCCGGCTTCGCCGGCGCGGGCCGCCTCGATGGTGGCATTCAAGGCGAGCAGATTGGTCTGGCCGGCGATGGCGTGGATCATCTTCACGACTTCGCTGATGCGGCCCGCGGTCTGGTCGAGGATCTCGACCGTGGCATTGGTCTGCTCCACCTGCGACACCGCTTCGCGCGCATCGCGCGCGCTGGACTGCACCTGCGCGGAGATTTCGCCGACAGAAGCCGAGAGCTCCTCGGTCGCAGCCGCAATGCTCTCGAGATTGTTGGTGGCCTGCTCGGCGGCGGAGGAGACTGCAGCCGTCTGGCTGCTCGATTCCGACACCAGCGTACGCACATCGGTCGCGGTGGCATCGAGCTCCTTGGCCGACGCGGCGACGCTGTGGATCACTGCCTGCACGGTGGCGTCGAAACTGCGGCACGCGTCGTCCACGGTACCGGAACGGGCGAGCTGCAGCGCCTGCTGCGATTCGCGTTCCCGGCCCAGACGTTCCGCGGTCGCCGCGCTCTCGCGCAGGCTTTCGAGCGCGGCCGCCATCGTGCCGAACTCGTCGGGATAACGCGATTGCGGGACGGGCGTCGCGTAGTCGCGGGCACCGATCCTGGCGATGGCGTCGAGAATGGCGCGCACCGGACGCATCAGGCGATTGCGCACGACGTAAACGCCGGCGAGCGTCACGGCGAGCGCGATCAGGAACGCGAGCGACTGGATCACGAGATTGGTCAGCGCCTTCGCTTGCACCGTCTCGGCGCGCGCGATCGACTGGTCGAGCGCCGTGGTCGCGACCGCAACGATCAGCGGGAACGGCGATTGGCAGAGCGTATTCCATTCCGAAGCGGGCATCGCCGGCTTGCCGCTGCCGTCGAAGTTCTTGGTGAGATCGCCGATCTGCTTGAGGACACCGTCTGTCTTGACCTTCGCGTCCGTAGCTGCCGTCACCAGTTCCGCTGTCACGTCGGGCGCGGCCAGCAACTCGGCCATGCCGGACCAGCCGGAGGCGATGGTACCGTCCCATTGCGCCAGCGACCGCTTCTGGGCGTCGTCGAGCGGCTTGCTGCTGTTGACGTTGGAGCGAAGTGACGAACAGTGGATTCCATAGCGGTCGCGCACCTGCCAGGCGAGGCGGCGGACCTGGATCATGCGGGCAATGAAGGGATCGTTCATCCAGGCGCGGTTCGACACGGCGGTGGAGGCGAGGTTCGCCGTGTCGATGACCTTGGTGACGGCGTCGTACCACGAGTTGGTGCGCTCGATCTTGCGCTCGGCGCGCGGGCGCTTGGCCTCGTCGTAGAACAGCTGGAATTGCGGTGCGGCCTCACCCCAGCGCTGCTTCAGCGTGCTGGCGAGCTCGTCGCGGTGCGCGAAATCGACCGTGGCGAGCGCCGCGCCGATACCGTCATAGCCGCCCTGCTCCGCCTTCTCGGCCTCACCGAGCTTGCTGCGTGGATCGTCGTCGCCGAGCAGCGCGCTTTGGGCGTCGCCGCGATTGTTGCGCAGTGACAATACGCCGTGGAAGATCGCCTTGTCGGCGGCGGCGAGCCGCGCGGTCGCGAGACTGTCGCTGTAGCGGCCGAAGGCCCCGACCATCTGGATCGCCGTGCTGGCGAGCGCACCGGCTGCCAGCAAGGCCATCAGCACCAGGAGAAGCGAACTTACCGATTTCTTAAACATTGCCATGAGTCGCGGAGCCACCACTTCAAGAGTGGCCACCTTGCACCGCGAATGCCAACGTTCCGTTAAGGTTGTAGTCAAATGCCGGGAGTTCCCGATTTGCCAAACCTTTTAAGCAGGCCCGGCGTCACGAAATCTTCGTGAAATCCGGTGGACGGCGCTCGGCAAACGCGGTGAACGCCTCGCGCGCCTCCGCCGTGCGCAGGCGCTGCGCAAACTGCTCGCCCTCCGCCTGCATTTGCGCGACCAGCATCTCGCCATTCCGCATCAGCTTCTTGGTCGCCGTGAGTGCACCGGCCGGCTGTCGGGCAAGACGCTGGGCGAGCGCAAGCGCTTCGGCGTCGAGCTTGTCGAGCGGCACCACGCGGTTGGCGAGACCCCATTCCAGCGCGGCCCTGGCCGGCACGGTCTCGCCGAGCGCAAACATCTCATAGGCGCGGGCGTATCCGATACGCGCCGGCATCAACAGGCTCGATGCGGCCTCCGGGACCAGCGCGAGGCTGACGAAGGGCGTCGACAATTGGGTGTTTTCGGCGAGCACGACGAGGTCGCAATGCAGGAGCATTGTGGTACCGACGCCGACGGCGCGGCCCTGCACGGCTGCGACCAGCGGACGGGTGCAGCGCGCCAGCGACTGGATGAAGCGGCCGACATTGCGGCTGCCTTCGGACTTGCCTGACGCGACGGCCGCAAACTCGCCGACATCATTGCCGGCGGTAAACATGTCACCCTCGCCGCGGATCAGCAGCACGCGCACGGACGGATCGAACTCGGCGGATTCGATGGTGTCGGCGAGCTTGCCGTACATCGCATCCGTCAGCGCGTTCTTCTTGTCGGGGCGCGCCAGGGTGAGCGTGAGAATTCCGCCGTTGTTCTCAACTCGCACATGCTCGGTCATTTGTCTCTTCTCCTAGTCCTCTGGATCTCTTGTGGGGTCTCTTGTCGGGTCCCTTGTCGGATCCCTTGGAAACTTGTCCTGAATGCTCGTCAGCCAGCGCGCGACGATGTCGATCTCCGCGCTCGTAAATCCTTCCGTCAGTCTCGCATTGATCTCCGCGGTCGACGCTTTTGCTTGCGCCAGCGTGGTCCGCCCCTTCGGCGTCAGCCAGACCCGCCAAGCCCGACCGTCTTCGCGATCGGCGCGACGCTCGACCAACCTCGCCGTCGCAGTGCGATCGACAAGGCCGGAAATGCCGGCCGGACCGAGATCAAGCGCAGCACCTGCCTCGCCCATCAGAACACCGTCCTGCTTGCCGAGAATGAACAACAGCCCCGCCTGCGCCGGCGTCACTTCGCTCGCGGGCTGCGCCGCCATCCAGCGCTGCAGGCGACGTTGTGCGACGCTGAGGAGGTAGATCAGCCGATGGTGTTTCGCCGCGGCTACTTTATTTCGCATGCGAAATATATAGCCGGTCGGGATTGGATTGTCAAAAGGAAGCCGCTAGGTCGCTTTTACGCGACTACCGTCGAGGAAAATGGCCGCGCAGGTTCGCACGCGCCGCTCGATATCCTTGCGCGCCGGCAAGGGCAGGCCGCCATAGATCGCCGCGCGCTGCGGCGCCGAGGCGACCATGCCGATCAGCATGCCGGCGGCCTCGTCGACGTCGTCGATCGCGATGAGCTTTTTCTTGACCTGGACACGAAGCCAGCGTGCGAGCGCGATGGCGGTCCGGGCAATACCGTTCTTGTAGAAGTTCGCGGCAAGATCGGGGAACGCGGCGGATTCCTGCAGCACCATGCGCTGCAACGCCACGACCTCCGGATCGAGCGCGAGATCGGCGCAGGCAAGGAGCGCGGCACGCAGGCCCGTGTCGATATCGACGTCTCCGTTTGCCTGGAGATCGACAGCGGACAGCAGCCGCTCCAGCCGGTCCGCGCACATCGCCTCGAACAGCGCGGCCTTGCCCGGAAATAGGCGATAGAGCGTTTTGGTGGAGATCCCCGCACTCCGCGCCAGCTCTTCGGTACTGGTCGCGGCATAGCCGTCGACGGCAAAGGCGTGCCGTGCGGCTTCGAAGACGATCCGCTTCGTCTCGTCGTCGCTACGCACTGGCGGTCGTCCGCGCGGACGGCTCTCAGTTTTCGATTTCGCCTGAGCCATGTTTTTAAATGATGCCTGTCATTCCATTGACTATCCCAAAGCTAGTTCTATTTTGGAAATCGTCAAGTTTCCTAATTGAGGGAGCCGGCCATGACCGTGCACACCACCCCGTCCAAGACCGAATCCACCGTTGTTCCAACCCTTCTGCCAGAGAGCATCCTGCCCGCCGTGCCGCCCCCGGTCCGCCGCCAAAAGCTCAGTTTTCGCAAGCTCTTGCTCGCAGGTGTGGCGGTCGCTGCCCTCGCGGGCGCCAGCCAGTACGGCTACGACTATTGGACCGTCGGGCGCTTCCTCGTCTCCACCGATGACGCCTATGTGAAAGCCGACAACACCACGATCGCGCCGAAAGTCAGCGGCTATCTCGATCGCGTTCTGGCGGGCGATAACGAGCATGTGAAGGCAGGCCAGGTACTGGCCCGGATCGACGACCGCGACTTCCGCGTCGCGCTCGACCAGGCCAAGGCCGATGTCGCCGCCGCGAATGCAACGGTGAAAAGCAAACAGGCGCAGCTCGAGGTTCAGGATGCGGTGATCGCCGCAGCCAAGGCGACCATCGATGTCGATACTGCTGCAAAGACCTTCGCGCAGCAGGAGAACAAGCGCTACACGGATCTCGCCGCGACAGGCTACGGCAGCGTGCAAAACGCGCAGCAGGCGCAGTCGCGCAACGCCGGCGCCGACGCAGCGATCCAGCGCGACACTGCCAATCTCGCTTCCGCCCTCAAGCAGGTCGAGCTCCTGAAGGCCGAGATCGCGCAAGCCAACGCGGCCGCAGCCCGCGCCGCCGCGCTTCAGCATCAGGCCGAGCTCAATCTCGGTTACACCACGATCGTCTCGCCGATCGACGGCGTCATCGGCAACCGAACGCTCCGCGTCGGCCAGTTCGTGCAGGCCGGCACGCAGCTGATGTCGATCGTGCCTGCCGAAGGCGCCTATGTGGTTGCCAATTTCAAGGAGACCCAGCTTACCCATGTCCGTCCCGGACAGCAGGTCGAGATCGAGGTCGACACCTTCCCGGGCCAGGTGGTGCACGGTCACGTCGATTCCATCGCGCCGGCCAGCGGCCAGGAGTTCGCCCTGCTGCCGCCGGACAACGCCACCGGCAATTTCACCAAGATCGTGCAGCGCATTCCGGTGAAGATCGGGCTGGATGCCGAAACGCAGCCTGCCATCGAGCTGCGGCCCGGCATGTCCGTGATTCCGACGATCGCAACCCGTTCAGCGCCGGCCGCGCAAGCGGCAACGACGCTCCAAGCAACATCTAAAGCGAAGCTTGTTTCCGGAGGGTCGTGCCATGTCAAACAGCCTCTCAATCTCGACGCCCGCAACATCGCCCGCGACGCCTGAGCGCGTCGCCGTCGATCCGAACCGCGCCAGCGCTACGGTCTGGATCGCCGTCTTCGCGGCGATGATCGGCGCCTTCATGGCGATCCTGAACATCCAGATCACCAACGCCTCGCTGCTCAACATCGAGGGCGGCATCGGCACCGGCGTCGACAACGGATCCTGGATCTCGACGTCGTACCTGATCGGCGAGATCATCGTGATCCCGCTGACCGACTATCTGTCGCGGGTGTTCTCGTTCCGGAACGTCATGCTGGGCTTCGCGACGCTGTTTGCGGCCTTCTCGGTCGCATGTGCGTTTGCCCATGACCTGACCTCTATGATCGCGATGCGCGGTTTTCAGGGTTTCTTCGGCGGCGTGCTGATCCCCATGGCCTTCACGCTGGTCTTCACCAAGCTGCCGAAGGGCCAGCAGCCGATCGGCCTTGCCATGTTCTCGCTCGCGGTGACCTTTGCGCCTGCGATCGGCCCGACCATCGGCGGCTATCTCACAGAAAATTACGGCTGGCAGACCATCTTCTTCGTCAACGTGCTGCCCACTGCGGTCATGGTGGCGATCCTGTTCGCGACCCTGGAGCGCCAGCCCATGAATCTCGCCCTGCTGCGCGAGGGCGACTGGTTCGGCATCGCTACCATGGCAGTCGGCCTGGCTTCGCTGCAGGCCGTGCTCGAGGAGGGCAACAAGGACGACTGGTTCGGTTCGCCCTTCATCGTGCGGCTCGCCGTCATCGCCGCCGTCAGCCTGTCGCTGTTTATTTATATCGAGCTCGTGGTCGAGAAGCCGCTGCTCCGCCTGCGTCTGTTGACACAGTGGAATTTTGGCGTCGGCACCATCGCCGCGGTGTTCCTCGGCTTCGCGCTGTTCGGCTCGGTCTATCTGCTGCCGGCCTATCTCGGCCAGGTGCAGGGCTACAATGCCGAGCAGATCGGCAACGTGCTGGCCTGGACCGGCCTGCCGCAGCTGCTGCTGATTCCACTGGTGCCGAAGCTGATGCAGCGGTTCGACACCCGCTACATCGCAGCGGTCGGCCTGCTGCTGTTCGCCGCCAGCTCCTTCATGAACATCACGATGTCGCTCGATTACTCAGGCGATCAGTTCTTCATCCCCAACGTCGTGCGCGCCGTGGGCCAGGCCCTCACCTTGGCGCCGCTGTCTGCGCTCAGCCTCGGCAGCGTCGCGCCGCAGGATGCGCCCGCCGCCTCCGGCATCTCCAACATGATGCGCAATCTCGGCGGCGCCATCGGCACAGCCGTGCTCGCCACCATCGTCACCAAGCGCGAGCAGTTCCACTCCAACATCATCGGCCATTCCGTCACGCTCGGCCGTGAGGAGGTCCGCGCCCGCATCGCCCAGACGACCGATTACTTCATGGCGCACGGCGTGCCCGACCCCAACGCCGCACGCGAGCAGGCCATCATCGCGCTCGGCAAGACCGTGAAACGCCAGGCGCTGGTGATGGGCTTCTCCGACACCTTTGCGGTGATCGGCGTGGTGCTGGTGCTGGCCGCAATCGCAGTGCTGCTGACGCGGCGGGTGAAGGCGACCGGCGGGGGCGGTGCCCATTAAGGGTTCGCCCGTCGATTGCAATTTGCCGCGGCCGTCACGCTTGACGGCCGCTTCTTTTTGTGTTCCCTATTCGTTCCGTTCAATCATAGATTGTTCCGGAGGCCTTTGGTGATGAATAGTATGCGTGGCAAAACCCAGCCGACCCAACTCGTCATTCATAGTGACGAGGACACGCCGGACCAATTCGTGATGGATCTGCTCCGTCAGGTTTTCGGCAAATCGGAGCGTGAAGCGGCTGCGCTAATCACCCAGATCGAACAGAAGGAAAAGGGAGTTTGCGGCCCTTACCCGCAACCCGTCGCCGAGGCTCTTCTCAAGTCCGCGCAAAAATCCATCACACTGGCCGGCCACAAACTGCAGGTCACGCTCGAGGCGATCAAGACTCCTTGCGAACTCTGCGGCAAGCCCGAGGGACAGACGGACGTTCGGATCGGCAATCGCACAATCTCGCTTTGCAGCGAATGCTTGCGTGCAGCGGATGAGCCCGCAAGCGGACAGGAAGAGAATTTCGAGTTTGCTTGCGACGTCCTTGACTGGCACTTTGCCGGCACTGCGCGCAGCAAACTCGTGACCACGATCCGCCAATTTCCCGGCCACATGCGGGTCGATGTCCAGGCCGCGATCGACCGGCTCTTCGGCAAAGCCATCCGGTTGTTCGGGCTGAACGAGGAGCAGCGCTACGAAACGCTGTCGATTTCGCGCCTTCTCAAGAGCGGCCGCTATGCGGTCGCGATCGCCCCGCTGCAATATTCCGACGTCGACGTCGGCGAGAAGAGCCCGGTCAAGTGTCTGGATAACGGACTGTGGCTGTGCCAGCAGGACGGTCTCCGTTATGCGGTGTTGCTCTGCGCACACCGCGAATACAGCCGCGAGCCGGGAATTCGGATCGAGATCCTGGTGCCGTCAGGCACCGCAGGCGCAGCCCTGGTCCAGCAGTGCTTCAGCGAGCTGGAAGAGGCCGTGCAGGCCGCACGAACCTATCGCGGCAAGATCCTCTCGCTCGATGCCGACTCCGACTATCGCGGTCGCTCGCGCGGCATCACCGTGCACCGATTGCCAGAGGTCGCGCGCAACGATGTGATCCTGCCCGAGCAGACCCTGCGGCTACTCGATCGCAACGTGCTGACTTTCGTCGGCACGCGCGATCAATTGCGCCGGCTTGGCCAGTCCACCCGGAAGGGCATCCTGCTGTATGGCCCACCGGGCACCGGCAAAACCCACACGATCCGCTATCTCGCGACGCATTTGCCCGGTCATACGACGCTGATCATCACCGCGGAGCAGATCGGCTTGCTCGGCGCCTATATGAGCCTGGCGCGCCTGCTGCAGCCATCGATGGTGGTGATCGAGGACGTCGATCTCATTGCCCGCGATCGCGACGACATGGAGCCGTGTGAAGAATCGATGCTGAACAAGCTGCTCAACGAGATGGACGGACTGAAGGAGGATGCAGACATCCTGTTCGTCCTGACCACCAACCGGCCAGAGGACCTCGAAGGCGCGCTCGCCGGCCGCCCGGGCCGGATCGATCAGGCGATCGAAGTGCCGCTCCCTGACGAGCAGGGCCGCGGCAAGCTGGTCCGGCTCTACGGCAAGGGGCTGCCGCTCGACGATGCGGTCATCACGGAGGCGGCACGCCGCAGCGAGGGCACGAGTTGCGCATTCATCAAGGAATTAATGCGACGGCTGGCCCAGGCGAGCCTGGCGCGCGATGGCGGCAACTCGGTAACGTCAGCCGATATCGACGAGGCGCTCGACGACATGCTGTTCTCCGGCGGTCGGCTCAATGCGCAATTGCTTGGCGGCGCACAGGCGATGGCGGCGGGGTGATTCCACCGCCATCGCGCTCAGCACGCATTGTCCCTAAGGCGCGCAGGTGAAGCTCGCCGCCTCCGTCACGGGGCCGGACTTGTAGTGCGGCCAGGCCGGCCAGCGGCACAGCGGCATCGCGCGTGTGACCGCAAATAACGGCGCCTCGACCTTCTGCTCGGTGACTTCGAGATCGCCGGGCGCCGTGCCCTTCTCGACCCAATCGACCAGCGCGCTCAGCATGTCGACATTGGCGGGCGCGCCGGAGCCGACATGGTCGACACCGGGCGCGGTGTAGAGCCGTGCGAACTCGGCGGTCTCCGATTTGCCGAGCTTGCGCTCGACGCTCTCGAAATAGCGGATGCCGGCATAGGGGCTCTGCGCGTAGTCCGCCATATGCTCGAGCATGATCAGCCGGCCGCCGCGGGCACGGAAGCGGCTGAGATCGGGATTGGTCGAATCCATCAGGCTCGACACCTCGAGCAGCCGCGCCTTGTGGTCCTCCACCTTGTAGGTGGTGACGTCGAGCTTGGGATCGCGCGCGAACACGTATTGAATGCCGCCGGCACCATAGATCCAGGCGATGCCGTTGTTGGGCGCGGGCGGCTGCGCCGGCGGCGCGGCGCCGAGCCACCACGCCATCCAGCCGCCGGTCGGTCCGATCGCCGGCGTATCCTCACCCGACACGCCCCAGCCTGGATAATCGTCGAGACCATTGGCGAGCGTGAACGGGAATTTGTAGGTGGCGTGCAGCGTGTCGACCGCCTTGATCTGCGCGTCGGTGAGGCACTGATCGCCGCTCTTGCCTTCGGCGCAGCGCAACGTCTCGACCTGGAAGGCTGCCTTGCAGCCCACGGGGTCCTGCACCAGCGCATCTTCGGATCCGTCGGCCTTGTCGCAGGCCGCTCGCACGGCATCGCCCACGAGCTTGACCTGCGCCGGATTGATCCAGCCCTCGCCCATGGTGACGATGCCGGAACGGGTGCCCGCATGCTGCAGTCCAACCCAGTTGATGACGGGCACGCGCGCGAAGATCCCGTCGAAATCGTCGGGATAACGCTGCGCCATCGTCAGGCCCTCGCGGCCGCCTTCGGACGAGCCCATGAAGTACATCTTGTCCGGCTTCTTGCCGTAAGCGCGCTGCATCAGCGTAACAGCGGCGTCGCGCACCTTCTTGTAAGCGCGGTGGGCGAAATTTTCGAACGCCTCGTCGTTGAGCGCGAACAGCTGCGGCGGCTCGCCCGGTCTGGACTCATGACCGGAGTCGGTGCCGTAGGTGACGAAGCCGCGCGCGAGCGGCGACGGCTTGTCGAAGGGATAGGCCGGCGGTAAACCGAGACCGGTGATCAGCACGCCGTTGAAGCCACCGCCGCCATATTGCACCGAGCGCCCGTTCCATTCGACCGGGAGGTTGACCTGGAACTTGATTGGCGGCGCCTTGGGATCGACCGGGTCGATATGGCCGAGCACCTTGCAAAAGGCGGGACTGGCCGGCGTGATGCGTCCCGACGGCGTCGGTCCGCGCTCGGCGATGGCGAGCTGAGACGGTGTCTGCAACGTCGCGGTATCGATCTTGACGGCGTCGGTGCCGCCGGCGAGACCTTTACAGACGGTATCCGCATCCTCGGCCAGTGTCGCCGCGAACGCGCCGGTCGCGCTCAGCGCTGCCGCAATCCCCACCAGCCATGCACACGGCCTTGCCCTTGTTAACGTCATCGTTTCCACCCGGCTTTCTCGGTTTTTGCGTCCGACAGTTGGCCGCATTCAACGCAACCTTGGTGCCTGCGTCAATCGCTTCAGAACGATCCAAGGGCGCTGCCCAGCGCAATCACAGCCACCAGCGCCAGCAGCGACGTCACGATGCCCACCATCACAATGTCCAGATAGCTGTCGCGATGGGTCAGGCCGCAGATCGCGAGCAGGCTGACCACCGCACCATTGTGCGGCAGGATGTCCAGCGTCCCCGAACCGATCACTGCAACACGATGCATCAGCGCGAGGTCGATGCCGGTGCGCGCGGCGAGATCGACATAGGTCTGGCCTAGCGCGTCGAGCGCGATCGTCAGGCCGCCCGACGCCGAGCCGGTCAGCGCTGCCAGGATATTGGTCGCGACCGCGAGCGAGACCAGCGGACCGCCTTCGATCGCGAGCACCCATTCGCGCACCAGCGCGAATGCTGGCAGCGAGGCGATAACCGCGCCAAATCCGACGAGGCTCGCGACACTGAACGCCGGCAGCACCGACGCATTGGCCCCGGCGTCCATGGTTTGCCGCAATGCCGGCAGCCGCGCCCAGTTCAGCGCGATGGTCGTGACGATCGCCGCTGCCAGCGCGACCGCGACCGACCACACGCCCGCAACAGCGGCAAGCGACGTTCCGCCAAAACGCTGCTCGGCGAGATAAGAGACGTCGAGCCGCGGCAGCACCACGAGCGACATCACGAGATTGACGACCACGACGACGACCAGCGGCAGGACGGCACTCAGGGCCGGCGACGGCTCGCCGCTGCGATGGCCATGCTGCATTTCCGCCGGATCGAACTCCCGTGCCGTCGTCGCACGCTCGCGGACGAGCTCGTCGGCGGCGGCTCGCTCGGTCACATCCTCGACGTCATCGCCATAGCCTTCTCCGACGCGGCGAGCCTTGGCTTCGGCGCGATGCAGCCACCACAATCCCGTGCCGAGCATGATGAGGGAGGCGACGATGCCCAGGCCCGGCGCGGCGAAGGGCGTCGTGCCGAAGAACGGCATCGGGATCGCATTCTGGATCGACGGCGTGCCCGGCAAGGCCGACATGGTGAAGGTCGACGTCCCCAACACGATAGCGGCCGGAATCAGCCGGCGCGGAATCGCGGCGGCACGAAACAGCGAACGAGCCATCGGCACGATGACGAAGAACGCGACGAACAGGCTGACACCGCCATAGGTAACCAGCGCACCGGCCAGCACCACCGCCAGGATCACGCGCCGCTCGCCAAGACGTTTCGCCATGAAGGCGGCGACCGACGTGACCGCGCCGCTGTCATCCATCAGCTTGCCGAAGAGGGCGCCGAGCAGGAAGATCGGGAAAAACTGCGCGAGAAATCCCGCCGCGTTCACCATGAAGACCTGAGTGAGGTTCGCAAGCAGCGGCTCGCCGCCGAACAGTGCAGCAACGAGCGCTGCGAGCGGCGCAAGCAGCAGCACGCTCCAGCCGCGAAAGGCAAACAGCACGAGCAGGCCCAGCCCGACGAAGAGGCCAAGAAGCCCCATGCCTCAGCACTCCGCCAGAAGCACATCGAGATCGGCGGTCGATTGCCGGCCGATATCCGCACCGTGTTCGGCCAGGAACACATCCGCGGCGATGCGCCCCTCGGCACGCAGCATCGAGACGAACTCCCATTCCGCATTGAGCTTGGACGATGCGCCGAACTTCGCCAGCATGTCGCTCTTGATCCGATGCGTCCGCATTTTCGCCCAGCGCGCGCCCTCGCCGCTGCCGGGATCCGCCGCCTGGCGCAGCAGCGCGATCATCCGCAGCTCCTTCATCAGCGGTGAGTTGAAGGAGATTTCGTTGACACGGTTGAGGATCTCCGCGGCGGTCCGCGGCTGCTCCAGCCGCTCCGTCGGATTGATCTGAACGAGAATAGTGTCGTGCGCGTCGCTCTCGCGCACCAGCGGCGTGATGGTCGGGTTGCCGGCATAGCCGCCATCCCAGTAGGGCTCGCCATCGATCTCGATCGCACGGAACATGGTCGGCAGGCAGGCCGAGGCCAGCAGCACATCTGCCGTGATCTCGGCGTTGCGGAAGATGCGGCCGCGACCGGTGCGCACCCGCGTTGCAGTGACGAAGAGCTGGATCGGCGAGCGCGCCAGCCGCTCGAAATCGATGCTCTCGGCCAGCACCGCACGCAACGGATTGTAGCCGGTCGGATTGAGATCGTAGGGCGACAGCACCCGCGACATCAGGTCGGTGAGGATGTAGAAGGGCGAGGTATCGAGCGTCCAGCGCCCCATCAGCCGATCGAGCGGCGAACGCTGCAGCGGGCTGAAGGCCGCGGCCTTCGCGACACGGCGCCAATATTGTTCTAAGGCATCACGCGCGCCCTCGGCGCCGCCCGCCGTCCAGCCATCCGCCAGCACCGCCGCGTTCATCGCGCCTGCGGAGGTTCCGGAGATCGCGGCGATGCTGAGCCACTTTTCCTCCAGCAGGCGGTCGAGTACGCCCCAGGAGAAGGCGCCGTGCGAACCGCCGCCCTGAAGCGCGAGATCAATCAGTACGGCGTCCCGTTCCATGGCGGACACTCACGCAACTGAAGCTCAAATTCGACGCGATTTGTAACACGCCGAAGATGAGAGCAGTGTAGAGAGCAGTGGCCGCAAGATGCAACTGGAACGTAGGCCGCTCGCCGCCTAATGCTCGAATACCAGCCGTGCGCCGATCGTGCCTTCGAGCGCACGGATTTGCGCCAGCAGCGCGCCTGATTCCTCGCCGCCGAGATCGGCGTCCAGCACGACATAGCCGAGGTCGCCGGCCGTCTCCAGATATTGCGCAGCGATGTTGATGTCGCGCTGGAGGAAAACCTCGTTCAGCCGGCGCAGCATGCCCGGCACGTTGCGATGGACGTGGCTGAAACGCACGCCGGAGGGACGCAAATGCAGCTGCACCTCCGGGAAGTTCACCGCCCCCATGGTCGATCCCGTGATGAAATAGTCGACCAGCTTGCGTGCCACCTCGCCGCCGATGCGCTCCTGCGCCTCTTCGGTCGAGCCGCCGACATGCGGCGTGAGGATGACATTGCCGAGGCCCTGCACGGGGCTCTTGAAGCGTTCCGCGTTCGAGGACGGCTCAACCGGGAACACGTCGATGGCGGCACCGGCGATGTGGCCGTCACGCAGCGCGCCTGCGAGCGCGTCGAGATCGACCACCGTGCCGCGGCTGTTGTTGATCAGGAACGAGCCCGGCTTCATCGCCCGCAGTTCCTTCTCGCCGATCATGCCGGCTGTCTCCGGCGTCTCCGGCACGTGCAGGCTGACCACGTCGCTCTGCGCCAGCAGCTCTTCCAGCTTCTCGACCGGCTCGGTGTTGCCGTGGCGGAGCTTGTCGGTGCGATCGTAATAGATCACCCGCATGCCCATGGCTTCCGCGAGCGTCGAGAGCTGCGAGCCGATATTGCCGTAGCCGATGATGCCGAGCGTACGTCCCCGCACCTCGCGGCTGCCGGCCGCCGATTTTTCCCAGCCGCCCTCATGCGCCGACACCGAGCGCGGAAAGATCTGCCGCAGCAGCATCACGATCTCGCCGATGACGAGCTCGGCGACGCTGCGCGTGTTGGAGAACGGTGCGTTGAACACGGGAATGCCGCGCTTGCGCGCTGCCGGCAGATCGACCTGGTTGGTGCCGACGCTGAAGCAGCCGATTGCGAGCAGCCCGTCGGCGGCTTCCAGCACCTCGTCGGTGATCTGGGTGCGGGAGCGGATGCCGAGCAGCGAGACACCCTTGAGCGCCCGGCGCAGCGCCTCGCCGTCCAATGCCTTGGTCAGGCGCTCGACATTCGTGAAGCCCGCGCTCTTGAACAGATCCACGGCGCTGTCATTGACACCTTCAAGCAGCAGCGCCTTCGCGCTCCGCTCAGGGCTTTGGCCTGGGGCTGGCATGGAATCTCCGTAAGTAGCGGTTTTGCCGCAGCTCATAGACCGCGGACAGCGCGCAGCACAATAGGCTTTCGATATTGGGAGAAGATGGCGCGGCGGCAGATATGCTCGGTATACCAGTCCCGTCATCCTTCGAGGCTTGCTCAGCGGCGCGATCGCGCCGCAGAGCGCACACCTCAGGGTGACGGATAACAGTATCAGATCACGTAAAACCCGTGCGTGCCGTCACGGCGGAGCTGGTCGACGAGGCCGTATTCCCAGTCGAGATAGGCCTGCATCGCGCGCTCGGCGATGCCGGTTCCCTCATAGGGGCGGCGGTAGCGATGCGCGGGGTCGGGCTTCGGCGGGCCCAGCGGAGGACCGACCTCGAGCGTGCCGGCATAGCCGCCTTCGAGCACATAGACCTCCCACCCCATCTGCGCGAGCCAGGATGCCGTCATGTCGGCGCGTACGCCCCTGTCGTCGGCCAGGAGGATGCGCGCGCCGCGCACCGGCGCGGCCATGTCGGTCTCCTGCACGAGCTGGCCGCCCGGATAGTGGCGGAAGCCCGGGAGATGACCGGCTGCATACTCCTCCGCGTCGCGCACGTCGAAGCGATAGAGCGTGCGGCTGGTCTCAGCGACCAGCGCCGACATCTCGTTCGCGCCGATATGGCGGACGCCGGCGCGATAGGCGACGTCGCGGGCCTTGGCCGGGCCGCCCTCGAAGGGCCCGATCGCGCCACGCCGGTCAGCACCATGAGCGAGCGTGTGCTGCGCCAGCGTCCAGCCGATCGTGCCGTTGCGCAGCGCCCGCACCTTGTTGGGCACGCCGGCATTGATCAGCGACTGGGTGCCGATGATCGAGCGGGTGCGGCCGGCGCAATTGACGATGATGGTGGTGTCAGGATCGGGCGCGGCCTGCCCGGCCCGCAGCACCAGCTCGGCACCAGGCACGCTGACCGAGCCCGGAATGTTCATGGTCGCATATTCGTCGAAGCGGCGGACGTCGAGGATGGCGATGTTGGCCTTGTCCGCGATCAGTTTTGCCACTTCGTCAGCGCTGAACGACGGCGTGTGGCGGCGCGCCTCGACCAGCTCGCCGAACGCCTTTGAATAGGAATTGACGTCTTCGAACACCTCATAGCCCGCCGCGCGCCAGGCTTTCAGCCCGCCATCGAGCGCACGGACATTGCTGTAGCCGAGTGCCGCGAGGCGTTCGGCGCCTACAGCGACCAGACCCTCGCCGTCATCAAAGAGCACGACCGGCGTGTCCTTGCGCGGCAGCCGAACCGCGGCCTCGATTGCGATCCGGTCCGCGGCCATGTTGGCCGCGAACAGCGGATGGCCGGTGGCGAAGGCCGCCTCATACCTGAGATCGAGCAGCGCGATCTCCTCGCGCAACAATAGCGCGCGGCGGATATCGGCGGGGGTGACGGTCGAAAGCTTCATGACGTGAACCCTGGGCGAGGACAGGCCATCGGCTTTTGAACCATTGTCGAGACGTTGGCTAGCCTTTGCGGCAGCAACTCACTCGCCCGGAACCAGCCGCCCGAGCGGCTGCTGCGCAGGGCGCCGCAGCTTGCGACGCGAGAGGTACAGCAGGACACCCGTAACTGCGAACATCGGCATCAGCGCCGCGGCGATCATGAACGCAAGCTTGCCGGGCCAGCCCAGGACCGCGCCGCGGTGGATGTCGAGCACGCTCGCGATCGCCTTCTCGCCAAGCCACTTGTCGGCATAGCGCTCCGCCGAGACAACCTGGCCGGTGACGGCATCTATGCGGAACTCATCGCGCATGGACTCGAGCGTGGAGTCCTTCGGCCACGACCGGATCCGCATCACCGTGCCCACGCCGGCCGGGAGCGTCAGCTGCGCTCTGGAAAAGCGGCCACCCTCCTCGCGCCGGAACGTCGTCCAGGCCCGATCGAACCCGACCGGCTGAGCCGGTTCGGAACGGCCGGGTGGACGCGATTGCTTCGGCTGCATCTTCGCCGCCGCCGCATGCGGACGCGACAGCAGCCAGACCGCGCCGTCCTTGTACCAGTCAAACGAGTACCAGAGCCCGGTCAAGGTCATCACGAGATAGACTGGCAGGACCCAAGTGCCGATGACGGCATGCAAGGAGCGATGCAAGCCGCGGCCACTGAGCCCGAGATTCGGCTTCAGCCACGTCTTCACGCTGCTTGCCCGGCGCGGCCAGCGCAGCACGAGCCCGGAGATCAGCATCACGATCAGGCCCAGCGCGGTAACGCCGGTAATCTGACGACCCCAGCCCTTGGCATCGCCGGGGATGAGTAGCCAGCGATGCAGCCTGCGCACCGTTGCGAAGAACTCCTCGCCGCGCGGAACGCCAAGCACGCTGCCGTCATAGGGATCGACATAGAACGAGGACGGCCGCGCGCCCTGCTCGTCGCGGGCAAAGCGAACATGCACGGCCGCCGACGGATCGCTCGACAGCATGATGGCCGCGACCTTGCCGGCATCCGGCGCTACCTTCAGCCGCGCCGCCAGCTCATCCGGCAGCAGCGCCGGCGCAGTCGGTGGCACGACCCGCATGATGCCGGCGTTCAGATGGTCGACGATCTCGTCCTCGAAGCTCATGATCACGCCAGTCAGCGCGATCAGGGACAACAGCAGCGCGAGCACAAGGCCGGCAATGGAATGGACCTGAAGCAGCGCCGCCTTGATCCTGTGCCCGAGCCTACTCATCGAAGCCCGCCTTCTTGATGAGCGCGATGGCGGCTTGCTGGGTCCGGCCGATCTCGTCGATCGGCAGCGCATCGGCGGTGAACGAGCCCATTTCGGCAACGATGGGCGCGCGCTTGGCATTGGCCAGCACGGGATATTCAAGCTCCGCGGCCGCAAACATCCACTGCGCCGGCGACGTGACCAGGAACTCCAGGAATTTCTGCGCGCCGGCGACGTGCGGCGCATGTTTCGCGATGGCCGCACCGGTGAGGTTCACATGCGTACCGCCGCCGTTGAAAGCGGTCGGAACCGCCTTGACCACCATCGCCCAGGCGCGCCAGTCGGCCCCTTCCCGTCCGTCACGCAATTGCGCCAATGCCACGGTGTTGCCGATACCGATCTCGCACGTCCCTTGCGCGATCTCGCGGATCACGTCGTTGTCCTTGCCATCCGGCTTGTGGGCGAGATTGGCCTTCAGACCGGCGAGCCAGGCCTCGGTCGCCGCTTCACCATGGTGAGCGAGATAGGCGGCAACAAGCGCGACATTGTTCTGATGCAGCAGCGAACGCACGCAGAGCTTTCCGCGCCACTGCGAACGCGCGAGGTCTTCATAGTCGATCGCCGTGATTCCACTGTCGTTGCGCGCCATCACGACGCGCGGGCGGATCGCAAGCGCGATCCACTGCGAACTGCCCCCGCGAAGGTTGGCCGGAACGGCCTGTTCGAGACGCGGCGACGTGAAAGCCTGTGTCCGATCGCCTGTAGCAAGCTGGGTGGTCTTATCCAGTCCGATTGTCAGCAGGATGTCGGCGGGCGATGCCTCGCCTTCCGACGCCAGGCGCTTGACGAGACTGTCCTCGACGAAGACGATTTTGACGTTGATGCCGCTCGTTTCCCTGAAGGCCGCGGCAACAGGCGCAACCAGGGCAGTCTCCCTGGTCGAATACAGCGTGATCTCCTCGGCGCGACTCGCACCTGTGGCCACAAGGCAGGCAGACGCCGACGCGATCAGGACCGCGATGGCTTTGCGCTGCATCCCCATCGCTAGAACTTCACCGTGGCCGACAGCGAGAACCGCCGCGCATCGCCGATCGCGACGGCTAAGGCGCTTCCGGTGGTGGACGTATAGTAGACCTTGTCGAACAGGTTCTTGACGTTGAACTGATAGGTCACCGGCAGCTTGTCGATCTTCGTGTCGTAGGTCGCAAAGACGTCTGCGACGGTGTAGGCCGACAGAACGAACGTGTTGGCGGAGTCGCCCGGCCGGTCGCCGACATAGTGCGCGCCGCCGCCGAGCCGCAGACGTCCGGGCAGCCGGTCGCCGAAATCATAGACGAGGTAGAGCGAGGCCGTGTTCATCGCGGCGTTGAACAGCTTGGCGTTGCCGACATCGGGATCGTTGATCAAGCGCGCATCGGTATAGCCGTAACTTCCGATCATGCTCCAATCGTCAGTCAGCTTGCCGGTCACGTCCAACTCGACTCCGCGCGACCGGGCCGCGCCGGACGTTCGCGCCGAAACCGTCCCGTTGCCGAGATCGTCCCTGACCAGCACGTTCTTCTTCTGGATGTCGTAGAACGCCAGGGTACCCGACAGCCGCTTGTTGACGTCGAATTTGAAGCCGGTTTCCCACTGTGTGCCTTCCTCGGGCGCGAAATTGCCGGTGACCACGAAACCGACGGTCGTACCCGCGAACTGCGCAATGACCGAAGTCGGCTTCAGCGACTGGGTATAGCTCACGTAATACGAAAGCTGATCATTCAGCTTGAAGATGACGCCGCCGAGCGGCAGCACCTTATCGCCCGACAAATTGGTATTCGTGATGAAGACAGGCCGACCTTTTCCCGCGAGCTGCTCGTATTCCATCCAGCGCACGCCGCCGACCACGGACAGCCAGTTGGTCAGGTGGAACGTGTCCTGCGCGAAGAAGCCGCGGGTTCCGAGCTTGTCGGTCTGCTCGCTGTCGATTGCAGAAACGGTCGTACCCGGCGTGACCAGCCCGTAGACGGGGTTGTAGAAATTGAAGTTCGCCGTCGCCTGGCGGATCAGGTCGCGGCGATCGATCGTGCGATACAGCGCCTCACCGCCGAACAGGATCTCGTTGCGGAAGCCGCCCACCCAGACGTCACCCTGCAGATAGGAGGTGCCATAGCTGGCGTTGCTCAGCGAGTTCTGGGTGCCGTCGTTGCTGCGTTTCTCGACGCCGGTCGTGGCGTCGACATTGGTGATGCGGAGCTGGTTGGCGCTGTAGGTCTCGGTGTTGTAGCTGTAAGCCGCCGTGACCTTCCAATTGTCGTCGAGCCTCTGCTCGACCGAGGCCTGCACCAGGTCGGACGTGCCCCACATGTTGTTGAAGGGTTCGTCGAGCCGGCGCGTCGCGGGGATCGCCAGCGGGGCGCCTTTCACGAAGGCGGTGCCGCGGTCGAACGGATAGATGAATTCGCGGTGCTCATAGGTGAGCTGAACCGTCGTGGTCTCGCCGTACCAGGCGAGCGACGGGTTCACGAGCATTTCCCGATGGCGGCCGAAATTGCGCCAGTAGTCCTCGCTAACACCATAGCCGATGAAGCGATAGGCGAGACCGCCATCGCCGATCGGACCGGTGACGTCGAGTGTGCCGTCGGCGCCGTTGCGGTTGTTCGCGTAGGTCGAGCCGAGCAGCGTGACCGAACCGTGCTGATAGAGCTCTGGGCGCTTGCTGATCGTGTTGACGATACCGCCGGGATCCATGATGCCGTAGAGCAGCGAGGCCGGTCCCTTCAGCACCTCCACGCTGTCGACTGCGGCGTTCAGGCTGCGGCCCTGCACCAGCGGCATGCCGTTGCGCATGATCGAACCGTCGCGATTATCGCCGAAGCCGCGGCGGATCACCGCGTCCTGGGTACCGGCAAGCGTGTTGGTCTGGGTGATGCCGCTGATGTTGACCAGCGCATCGTCGATATTGCGCGGCAGCTGGTCCTTGATGACCTGCGCGGGCACGACGTTGACGGATTGGGAGGTGTCGAGCGGTGATGCGCCCGAGCGCAGCGTGCTCGCGCTCGGCATCGCGCGATAGCCGAGCTTTGCGGCTTGTTGCGCGGCGGCTTCAGTCGCCGCACGTTCGGACGGCGTCGGCGCCGCGGGCGGACCGGCGGTCGGGCTACGGCGCGCGACTGCCTGTGTGCGTCGTTGCGACTGCTCCGAAGCGCGTGCCTGCTTCGGCCGCTGCGTCGGTGCATCCACATTCACCGGCGGCAGCGCCGTTTGCGCCTGCGCATTGGTGATGTCGAAGGGATATCCGGCGAGCAGCACGGCCGTTCCGATGAGAAGGCTGGCGCGGCTGTTGCCGGCGCGATTTCGATGACCACTGACGCGAGGGCCATCCACAGGAGCACGCACTTTCGATTCACTTCCAAGTCACAGCATTGAAGTTGGCGCATCTACCAGCCGCGGCGAATGAAGAGAACCTGGCAGCGACTTGAATCGCTCTAGTGTTGAAGCGTTCTAAGCTTTGTTGCTCGCCGTGCGGCAATCATCGCTTGCCATCGCAGGGCGCACGACACGCAGATCGCGAATTCGCGACAACGTGTCGCGCCCTCGTGCGATCTCAGGCGATGGCGAACTCGCCCGCGAATCGGCTTGCCGCCCAACCACGCCGGCGTCGGTCGCCGGTTACCGCGACTGGGCGAAACGCGCGGCCACAAGATGCAAGCCATCCTGGCATCGCGATGCGCCCCAAGCCGTCACATCGATCGAGACGTTGCTTGGGCGCAACAGCGCAGGAACTTTCGGCAACGGCACAGCTACCTTTGGTTGCGGAGCTCATCCGGATCGCGCGAGTTTTCCGGAGAGCGCTTCAACGGGGGGATCGGACCATGGGCATCCGGGTCACAGCCGCGGTTTTGCTTGGCGCATTTCTTGGCGGGTGCGGCTTGAGAGTGCCCGATTTGCAGGAATTTCCAGCTGCGCCGATCGACGGACAGCTCATGGTCCAGTCGATTGTCACCAGCGTGCACTGCGAAATTGCGAATGCCGTCAAGTTTGTAATCAATCGCGATCTTGAACTCGCCCGTTTGAATCACGGAAAGCGATATGCGGAGTGGCTGGAGACCTGGGGCGTCCAGGTCAGCCTCACGCTGACCATCGAAGAAAAGTCGTCCCTCAATCCAAACGCGGTCTGGCTGCCGCCCACACCCGCAAATTCGATATTCACGCTTGCTGGAGGAGCGACAGTCTCGGCCGACACGACTAGGACCGACACGCTGAACTTTTTCTATACCATCCATGACCTCTACTATCGCAAGTATTGCCAGACCGGCGTGCAGATGGGCAACTCGCCCTCTCCTTTGGTTCGAAGTGATCTGAAGCTCAGGGAGTGGCTACAGGCGCAGGTCGGACCGGTCGCGACGCAGGACATCTCGCCCCCCAGCGATCCCGGTGGGCCGCTCGAGCGAAATGCGATTTCTCACGAGGTCAAATTCGTCATATCGACCGCGGGCGACCTGACGCCAGCCTGGACGCTCGTCCAGGCGACGATCAACCAGAATGGAGCACTCCTCTCGGCAAGTCGCGATCGCACGCATGATCTGACGATTACGTTCGGGCCCAACGGCGGTCAGAAATTGGCGCTGCCAGCACTCGAAGCGCACTTCGCTAAGCAGGTCGGGCTTGCGGTCTCAACCAATCTGAAAGGCCGATAGCAATCGGACATCAATGACGTCGCACCATCGAGGAACAGGCAATGGCAAAGGCCAAAAAGCGTGCAAAGAAGGCAAGGACGGGGAAAAAAGGCAACGACGGCGCGAAAGGTCAAAAAAGCAAAGAAAGTAGCGAGCCGCCGCCAGAGTCTGACGGCCAAGGCGGCGCTCCCCAGCTCGCCAATCTATGTTTCAGGGCCAAACGGCGAGCTCGAGCGTTGCGACTGGAGCCGCGAGCAAAACATCTACGTCTGCAAAGTCGTGAGCGATGGCGAAACAGCGCCCGCCGGCGCGCTTATGATGCGGCGTGCGACCCGGACAGCCTGATCGGCGTCGCTCCGCAAGCAGCAACAAGGGCGCATGTACAAACCAAGCGCCGCGTGGCGGCGTGACCACAAGCTGCGGATGTTATGGATCGGCCGTGCGGTTTTTGCAGCTACGTGAGCGCGGGGCTGGTCAGTTCGTCCAGCTTCGCCTTGAGCGCGGCGCCGTCCGACAGCGCACGCAGCGGCGGACGCACGCGCAACCAGCCGGCGTCGCCGGTCTGTGCGGCGAGAATGGCCTTCAGCGTCGTGAGGAAGGATGGCGATTTCACCACGATATCGACCGCGGCCTGCATGCGGGCTTCGACATTCTTGCCGTCGAACATCGCCTTCACCAGCTCCGGCGCGATGTTGGCCATGCCGCAGATGGTGCCGGCGCCGCCGCCGGCGATCGCACGCGCGATGTCGGTTTCGTTGCCGACCGTGATGGCGAGCTCCGGCGCAGCAGCGCGGAATGCCTGGAACTGCTTGAAGTCGCCGCTGGAGTCCTTCAAGCCGGCGACCACCTTGCCGTAACGCTTGCGCAAATTCGCCGCGACCGTCGTCGGGATCGCGACGCCTGAGACCTGCGGAATATGATAGAGATAGGCACGCAGGCGATCGTCGGCGACACCATCGAAGATCGCCGCGAACGCATCCTCGATGCCTTCGGGCGTGACGCTGCGATCGAAGTAAGGCGGCAGATACAGCACGTGGCGCAGACCAAGTCCGAGCACGGCGCGCGTCAGCGCGATGCTGTCGCCGATGGCGGGGAAGCCGCCGCCGATGCCGATGCGTTCCGCCGGCACGCCGGCCTTGAGCACGGCTTCGATGGTCGCTATGCGTTCGGCAACATTGAACGAGGTGCCCTCGCCGGTGGTGCCGAACAGCACGACGCCGTCGACGCCCTTGCCGAAGAGTTTTTTGGCATGGGCGGCAAGCTTGGCGGAGTCCACGCTGCCGTCCGTCGCGAGCGGCGTCGCCGACGCCACCCAGAACCCGCGAATTGCCTCCGTCATAGCACCACCCATTGTTGCGGCTCCCGAATAAGCCCCTGATCTCCAATGATCTCAGAGAGCCTACCGAGCCTTGTTTTTGCTTTACTTTTTATCTTGTACCTTACATACAAGATAGGCGCAAATCCTTTCCGCCGTCGCGGCGCGCGTGAGGCGCAGCCAAATCCAGAGGAGGTCTCGCATGAACATGGTGACCCCCGCGGGATATCCCGAGCCATCGCTCGCCGCGTTGCGTAACAAGCTCGGTGCCGCAGCCGTGCTGACCGGAAGCGACGTGCCCGCGCGCAATTGCAACGACTGGAGCGCGAGCCTGCCGCAGACGCCGCTCGCAGTGATCCGGCCGCTCGATGCGCAGGGCGTTGCCGATGCGATCATGACCTGCCGGCAGGCACGCCTGCCCTTCGTGCCGCAGGGCGGCTTGACCGGGCTCTGCCGCGGCGCCGCACCCGAAGCGGGCTGGGTCGCGATCTCGCTGGAGCGCATGACCGGCATCGAGGAGATCGATCGCGCCTCGATGACGATGACGGTGAAATCGGGCACGCCGCTGGAGACGATCCAGAAGGCAGCCGACGAGGCCGGCTTCTTCTTTCCGCTCGATCTCGGCTCGCGCGGCTCCTGTGCGATCGGCGGCAATCTCGCGACCAATGCCGGCGGCAACCGCGTGATCCGCTACGGCATGACGCGCGAGCTGGTGCTCGGTCTCGAGGTGGTACTGCCCGACGGCACCATCATCACCAGCCTCAACAAGCTGATGAAGAACAATGCCGGCTACGATCTGAAGCATCTCTTCATCGGCTCGGAAGGCACGCTCGGGATCATCACCCGCGTTGTGCTGCGGCTGTTTCCAAAACCGCGCTCGACGATGGCCGCGCTCTGCGCATTGAAGGACTATGCCGCGGTGATCGCGCTGCTCGATGCCGCACGCAGCGGGCTCGGCCCGCTGCTGTCGGCGTTCGAGGTGATGTGGCCGGACTATTGGGACGTGATCACGACGCGCGCCGACGTCAAGCCGCCGGTCGCCGCCGGCCAGGGTCTCTATGTGCTGGTCGAAGCGCAGGGCACCGACGAGAGCGTCGATGCGCCACGCTTCCAGGCCTGGCTCGAAGAGCTGATGGAGCGCGGGCTGCTCGTCGATGCCGCCGTGGCGCAATCGCTGGCGCAGACGCAGGCGTTCTGGCGCGTGCGCGACATCTGCGCCGAATTCGGCCAGGTGCTGGGTCCGCACATCTCCTACGACATCGGCCTTGCGGTGGCGCGGATGGACGAGTTCGCCACGCGCTGCAAGGCGGCCTTGGCCACCGGCATCAAAGGCTGCGAGAGCGTCTATTACGGTCATATCGGCGACGGCAATCTGCACCTCGTCTCCTGGGTCGCGGGCCTTCCGGTCGAGCAGCAGCCCAAGGAAGAGATGGACACGATCATCTATGGTCTCGTGCGCGACATGAGCGGCAGCGTCTCCGCCGAGCACGGCATCGGCACGCTCAAGAAGAAGTGGCTTGGGCATGCCCGCAGCGAGGGCGAGATCGCCTTGATGCGGACGTTGAAGGCCGCGCTCGATCCCGATCATCTGCTCAACCCCGGCAAGGTCATCTGAGAGCATCCATGCGCGCGCTGAAGCTCGATGCGCCGAAATCGCTGTCGCAGCGGGTGATGCTGCGGCTGCGGCAGGCGATCATCGACGGCGAGTTTGCGCTCGGTGCCGCCATCTCCGAGGAGATGGTGGCAAATTCCTTCGGCGTCAGCCGCACGCCGGTGCGCGAGGCGATGGGCCAGCTGCAGGCGCAGGGGCTCGTGGTGATCCGGCCGCAGGTCGGCAGTTTTGTGTTCACGCCGAGCGCGGCGGACATTGCCGCACTCTGCACTTTCCGCATCGCGCTCGAACCCAGGGCCGCCGAGCTCGCCTTTCGCCACGACCGCGATGGTGCGATCGCGACCATGAGCGATGCGATCGCGGCGATGGAGCCGGCGGTCGAGGCCAAGGACAACATCGCCTATGGCCGCGCCGACGCCAGCTTTCACGAGGGCCTGTTCGCGCATTGCGGCAACCGGTACCTCGCCGAATCCTACCAGCTCGCATCTAGCCGCGTCGCCGCGCTCCGCACCAACCTGACCTCGCCGATCGACGTGCGCACCCGCTCCTCCTTCGACGAGCATCGCAAGCTGCTCGACCTGTTCGCACGCGGCGAGCACGCCTCTTTCGAAGCGGCGATGACGACGCACATCACCAATTCTGGCGTGGTCTATGCAAAAGCGCTGAAGGTGGACTGAGCGGTCCTACCGCGCGTCTCCCGATTCCGGTCTGTCCAGAAAATCCAGCGCGGTGTTGATCTGTTCGAGCTGGTGCTCAATCTTGTCGCGGTCCTCGACCGACTGCGCCTGCTCGAGCTGTTCCACAAGCTTCTGCTTCCGCGACAGCAAATTCTCTATGACTGTATTCACAGCTCCCCCACCGCCCGAGGCGAATATCGTGGTCATCCGGGATCCTGGACCGAGCGCGCGCGAGCCGGGCTCGCCGCAAACCCCATCACAATGTTCGCGAAGGCAGATGGTTCCCGGAACCTTAACCTTTCACGTGCCCGTCGGTTGTATTCGCGGCCCTGGAGCCCTATGCCTGTGCGCCATGGACATCCAAACCATCACCGCCGAAAAGCCCCTGATGGCGCAGGCGCGCCCGCGCAAGCCGGCGCCGTTCCTCCCCATGAGCCGCGCCGAGATGGATGCGCTCGGCTGGGATGCCTGCGACATCGTGCTGGTGACGGGCGATGCCTATGTCGACCATCCGAGCTTTGGCATGGCCATCATCGGCCGGCTGCTGGAGGCGCAAGGCTTTCGCGTCGGCATCATCGCGCAGCCGGACTGGCAATCGGCCGAGCCGTTCAAGGCACTCGGCAAGCCAAAGGTGTTCTTCGGCGTCACCGGCGGCAACATGGATTCCATGGTGAACCGCTACACCGCGGACCGCCGCATCCGCAGCGACGATGCCTATACGGCCGGCGGCGAAGGCGGCAGGCGGCCGGACCGCTGCACCATCGTCTACGCCCAGCGCTGCCGCGAGGCGTTCAAGGACGTGCCGGTCGTGCTCGGCGGCATCGAGGCCTCGCTGCGCCGGATCGCGCACTACGATTACTGGTCGGACAAGGTGCGCCGCTCGGTGCTGGCCGACGCCAAGGCCGACCTGCTGCTCTACGGCAATGCCGAGCGCGCCGTCGTCGAGGTGGCGCAGCGGCTTGCTGCCGGCGAAGCACCGCGCGAGCTCGACGACATCAGGGGCGTCGCGCTGTTCCGTCGCGTGCCCGAAGACTATGCCGAGCTGCACGCCGACGATCTCGATTCCGCCGACGAGGGTGCCACGCGCCAGAAGGGCGCGACCGTGATCCGGCTGCCGGCGCTGGAGCAGGTCGAGCAGGACAAGGAAGCCTATGCGCGCGCCTCACGCGTACTGCATCGTGAGAGCAATCCCGGCAATGCGCGGCCGCTGGTGCAGCGCCACGGCGACCGCGACCTCTGGCTCAATCCGCCGCCGATCCCGCTGACCTCAGAGGAGATGGACGCGGTCTACGACCTGCCCTATGCGCGCGCGCCGCATCCCTCCTATGGCGAAGCCAAGATCCCCGCCTGGGACATGATCAAGTTCTCGGTGACGATCATGCGCGGCTGCTTCGGCGGCTGCACCTTCTGCTCGATCACCGAGCACGAGGGCCGCATCATCCAGAACCGCTCCGAGGGTTCTATCCTGCGCGAGATCGAGAAGATCCGCGACAAGACGCCGGGCTTCACCGGCGTGATCTCCGACATCGGCGGCCCCACCGCCAACATGTACCGGATGGCGTGCAAGGATCCGAAGGTCGAGGCGGCGTGCCGGCGGCCGTCCTGCGTCTTCCCCGAGATCTGCCCGAACCTCAACACGTCGCACGACGACCTGATCCGGCTCTATCGCAAGGTGCGCGAGACCAAGAGCATCAAGAAGGTGATGGTCGCCTCGGGCGTGCGCTACGACCTCGCGGTCGAGAGCCCCGAATACATCAAGGAGCTCGTCACCCATCACGTCGGCGGCTACCTGAAGATCGCGCCCGAACATACCGAGCGCGGCCCGCTCGACAAGATGATGAAGCCGGGCATCGGCGCCTACGACAAGTTCAAGCGGATGTTCGACGCGGCGGCCGAGCAGGCCGGCAAGAAATATTACCTGATCCCCTATTTCATCGCGGCGCATCCGGGCACGACCGACGAGGACATGATGAACCTCGCGCTCTGGCTCAAGAAGAACCGCTATCGCGCCGACCAGGTGCAGACCTTCCTGCCCTCGTCGATGGCGACGGCGACGGCGATGTATCACACCGGCGTCAATCCGCTGCGCGGCGTGCGCCACGGCGGCAGCGACAAGGTCGAGGCGATCAAGGGCCTACGCCAGCGCCGCCTGCACAAGGCCTTCCTGCGCTACCACGACCCCGACAACTGGCCGGTGCTGCGCGAGGCGCTGAAGGAGATGGGCCGCGCCGACCTGATCGGCTCGCAGCCCCACCAGCTCGTGCCTGCGCACCAGCCTCCGGGCACCGGCAAGGCCGCCGGCACGAGGCGGCCGGTGCGTCCGGGTGACAAGACGCAGCGGTTCACGACAAAGGGGCTGCGGGTGATGAAGTAGCGGGGACGCGAGCAGGCTCGTTGTGACTTGCACCCCTGCAAAAGTCGAAAACAACCCCATGCACAGTAGCCCGGGATAGCGAAATCAAAGGCTTAAAGCGCAACGCGATCGGGATGAGCCGTCATAGCGTCTGAGCTTGTTGTTTGAGCGCGATATTTCCGAAAAACAGAAAAGCGCTTGACCCGTCGGGCAAAACAGGCGCAAGATGGCATGATCGGCGCGTGTGGCAAGCGCTCCCTCACGCGACAGCTCGACAGGCATCTGCCTACGAGGGCGCCTACTCATAAACGCGTACTCATAAACTCATCAGGTCCGCTTATGAACAGGCCGCTCGGACCAATCAGCTCACTCCAACCAGCGCCTTACAGACCTCCCGGCTGGCCTCTTGGAATAATTTGACAGCACTTCCGGCCCGTCGTCCCTTCAAGGTGATTGAGGCTATCGGGGCGGAAGTATCGCCAAGATCGACGTTCAGCGCGCGCAGCCATGCGCTACTCGATCGCATTCTGAGTATCTGCATGGGCAATAGGGTTATAAACCGGCTGCTCGCCAACAGATTCAACCGCATGTAGATTGAAATCGTGGTGACGGTCGTTGGCGGAAGCGGCAGGTTATGTCGCCGAAATAGCTCGACGCCGGTACGCCCCAAAAAAGAATCGGGCGGCGAGAGCGTCCACTGCTCTTGCATAAGTTCTGCGAGCTTCAACTTCTTCCTCGATCGCAGGAGCGGATGCCGTCGCTCCGCCATCACCGCAAGGGAGGATCTAAACAGCACCTCCGCGGACAAATCATCGGCGACCGGCAACGGCGCCCAGCGCGTTATGGCCAGATCAAGCATTCTCTGACGCAGAGCATGCTCCAGCGCATCCCGATCACCTATCGTGATATGATACCTGATGCCTGGATATCTGCGGACGAGATGTCCGATAATTTCTGTAACGATGGCGGTGACCGGCTCGGTCGTACCGATCGCAACGAGCCCTTGCGCCGGATCTGACCTTTGCACAATGTCGGTAACACCTAGCTTTATTTCGTCGAAAACGACGCGCGTGCGATCGACAAGAAGGCGACCGCACTCAGTGAGTTCAACTCCGCGCGAAGTGCGATCCAGCAGCGCAGCTCCGACGGAATGCTCCATATCGGTGATAGCTTTGGAGATCGCCGGCTGCGACAACCCGAGACGGCGAGACGCCTTGGCCATGCTGCCGACCTCTGCGACGGTCTGCAGCGTATGCAGATCCTTGAGGCGTAGGCGTCGGCCGATGCGGTCGTGCCACTGCATGGGCATTCACCTCACGTTATAGCCCGATAGGAAAATGCAATTTCGGGTTATAGCGTTGTTGCTTCAGAATAGCGAGATGGAAAGCCGGCCGGATTATCGCATTGCTGTCCCAAGCACATGGAGAACGCCATGCAGCTTTACTCGCGTCGCGCCATACTGGCCGGGTTTTCGGCTCTGGCTCTTCCGCTACCCGTTATTGCTGCCGACCAGCCGCTGAAGATCGTGTTTCCATTCGCGCCTGGTGGGTCGGGAGATTCGATCGCGCGGCTGTTTGCCGAGCAGCTTCAGACCAGGCTCGGCAAGGTGGCGATTGTGGAGAACCTTGCTGGCGCTGGCGGGCGTATCGGCGCTCAGGCGGTCAAGAATGCAGCACCGGGAGAGGAGGCAGTGCTGTTTGCTTCCGCTTCGCAATTCACGCTTCAGCCGCATCTCTTCAGGAGCCTGGGATATGATGCAGAGCGCGACTTTGTGCCACTTTCGCAGGTGATGACGGTCGATCTGGCTCTGGCGGTCAGCGGGAAGCTGCCCATCCATTCGGTGCACGAACTCATCGACTGGATGAAGGCCAATCCCGAACAGGCTGTGTACGGCTCGCCGGGAGCAGGTACAGCACCTCATTTCATCTGCGGCGAGTTTGGCCGGATCACAGGCCTAAACCTGCGCCACACGCCCTATAGGGGTACGCCTGCTGCCCTCCCGGATGTGCTGGCCGGCCGGGTCCCGATGTATATGGCGTTTCTTTCCGAACTCCTGGAGCAACATGGGGGCGGTGGCATACGCATCATCGCCACCGCAGCCGCTGCGCGATCTTCCTTCCTGCCCCAGACCGCAACTCTGAAGCAGAGCGGGATCGATATCGACGCGGCCGGGTGGTTCGCATTCTATGCGCCTGCCCATTCCTCGCGTCAGTTCGTTGAGCGCCTGGGAAAGGAGATCATTGCAATCGGGAGCGATCCCGAAATGCGCGCAAAGATTCATGCCATGGGGTGCGAGCCAACAGGAACGACATCGGACGAACTTGAACATATCCAGCGCGCCGAGTTCGAACGCTGGGGACCGATCGTCAAGGCGTCAGGATTCCCGATCGAAGGCTAGAGCGGCACATGACCACCGATCCCCGCGAAAAGTTGTTGGATCTTGTTCAATCGCACCGCGTGACGGCAGTGATCTATGTCGCTGCCCGGCTGGGGCTCGCCGAGTTGCTGCGCGACGGACCGCGAACGGTCGACGAACTTGCGAGCCGAACCCACACGGATCGGGACGCACTTGCCCGCTTGCTCGTCGCTCTCTCGACCGTCGGCATCTGCTCTCGCGTCGGTGAAGGCCGCTACTTGCTAACCGAGCTGGGGGCGGGACTCGACGGTGCTGCGGGACGATCATTCAAGAACTGGGTCATTTTTGAAGGCTCCATGCTGACCAGGAGGTGGGATGGTCTTCTGGATTCGATCATGTCGGGCAAGACGGCTTCCCAACTTCAGGACGTCGACGACAATTTCGACCTGATGGCGCGCTCGCCAGAGCATGTGCGGGTATTCAATGAAGCCATGACGGACCTGACACGGCTGGTCACGCACGATCTACTGCAGGCCTACGACCTTGGCACGATCTCCCACTTGATGGATGTCGGAGGCGGCTCCGGGCAACTCATGGGCGCGGTGGCGAGGGCATATTCAACCATCAGAGGAACGGTTTTCGATCTACCGAGGTGCGCCGACGCCGCCAACCAGCACTTCGGGCACCTCGGAATCTCCGACCGCGTCGACTTTGTTGCAGGCGATTTCTTTCACGCGGTGCCTGCAGTGGCCGATGCGATCATCTTGAAAAGCATTATTCACGACTGGGATGATGAGCGCAGCCGCATCATTTTGGGAAACTGCCGCAAAGCGCTTCCCCAAAAAGGCAGACTGCTATTAGTCGAACGTGCGATGCCCGAATTGCCCGGTACCGATGACGCGGGCAGGTCGTGCGCGATGAGCGATTTAAACATGCTACGCGGTCCAGGTGGACGGGAACGGACCGAAAGGGAATATTATCGGCTCCTGACCGAGAGTGGCTTCCGTCCCATCGCGGTTCTCCGCGCAGGCCGCTTTAATCTGACCGAGTCGCGGCTTTGTTGAGACCTGGAAGCCGGCCGCGGCTATGCGGCGATGCGCCAGAGGCGGACAAACACGCCGCAACGAGTGGGGCGTGCTATTCGATGACATCATCGGCCTTAGCAAGCTCTCGCACTGTCGATCAATCCGCGTATGCGCGACGCGACCGCCGCCGAGATCTAGTGACCCACGTACAGGCACCGCAATCGCTTGACCTCGCCTCCATCATGTAACATACAAAGTTACATGAAATGCGACAGCCGTCTATCCGGCGTACTCCACGTCCTGCTGCACATGGCGCAGCAGCCTGGCCCCTTCACGTCCGAGACGCTGGCGAAGGCCATGGACACCAATCCGGTGGTGATCCGCCGCATCATGGCGGGGCTGCGGGACCTCGGTTATGTCCGCTCCGAGAAGGGCCACGGCGGCGGCTGGACGCTCGCTTGCGAGTTTTCGAAGGTGACGCTGCGCGATGTCTACATCGCGCTCGGCAGTCCCTCGCTTCTCGCCATGGGCAACCGGACGGAGGCGCCCGGCTGCCTCATCGAGCAGGCCGTCAATGCCGCCCTCGATCAGGCATTTGACGATGCAGAGGCGCTGCTGCTGTCGCGTTTTGGCGAGGTGACACTGGCCATGCTGAGCGACGACCTGCGCAAGCGTCTCGGGTCCCGAAAGCTTCACAGCATGAGCGCGCATCACGCGTGATGAACTCAATGCAGCAGGACAACGTCATGACCGACATTCAAAACGCGTTCTCCGATCCGCAAATGGTGGCGAAATATACGGAAGGACCGCCGCGGTTCGTTCCCGGATACAATTCCATGCTGTCCATGGCGGCGATCCTTCTGGCCGAGCGTGCGCATAAAGATGCGCGGATGCTCGTTCTTGGTGCTGGCGGCGGCCTGGAGCTGAATGCTTTTGCGCAAGCGCAGCCGCGCTGGACCTTTGATGGCGTGGACCCGTCCGCTGCGATGCTGGATCTCGCGAAGCAGACGCTGGGCCCGCTCGCGTCGCGCGCGCATCTGCATCAAGGCTATATCGACGATGCGCCAGCTGGGCCGTTCGATGGCGCGACTTGCCTGCTGACCCTGCATTTCGTCGATGTCGGCGAACGGCTGCGAATAGCGTCCGAAATCCGCCGCCGCCTCAAGCCTGGCGCGCCATTCGTCGCGGCCCATTTCAGCATCCCCGGCGACGACAATGAGCGGCCGCTGTGGCTTTCGCGATATTCCGCCTTTCTCGCCGCATCCGGAGTCGAACCCGAGAAGGCGGCCGCCGCCCGAAAGGCAGTTGACGGGCAGTTGAGCATTCTTGCGCCAGAGCAGGACGAGATGATCTTGCGCAATGCCGGCTTCTCCGACCCGACGCTGTTCTATACCGGCTTCACGTTCCGCGGCTGGGTGGCCTACGCCTGAGGCGTGCAGGCATCACCGACAGGGCAATCGCATATGGCATTTTGCACGACCTGAGTGCGCGCCTCGTCCTTCGAGACGACCGCTTCGCGGTCTCCTCAGGATGAGGCTAAGCGGCATCGGTGCCCGTTGAAACTGCTACCGCATACGGGTCCTCATCCTGAGGGCCCGCCAACGGCGGGCGTCTCGAAGGATGGCCGCAGGGGAGGCTCTCCTATATGCGATAGCCCTGCCCTCACCGCTCCATCGGCACCCCCCGGCCCGGGATGATACCCGCTGGAAAAGAACACCAGCGGCGTAAGGTCGACGATGCCGATGCGATGCTGGAGGCGACGATTCAGCATCTCGGCATCGCCATCCTTCCGGACTGGAATGCGGCGGTTGCACCGGCCCATCGCATACCCCACCGCCCGCGCCGGCGGTTGACGCCGTCCCTGTCATCGTTAAATGACGCCCATGAAAAAACTCGGCTTCCTGTCCTTCGGACACTGGACACCCTCGCCCCAATCGCAGACGCGCTCGGCAGCGGACACGCTGCTTCAATCCATCGAGCTTGCGGTGGCGGCCGAACAGCTCGGCCTGGACGGCGCGTATTACCGCGTGCATCATTTCGCGCGGCAGCTCGCCTCGCCGTTTCCGCTGCTCGCCGCCGTCGGCGCGAGGACGAGCAAGATCGAGATCGGCACGGCCGTGATCGACATGCGCTACGAGAACCCGCTCTACATGGTGGAGGATGCGGGCTCCGCCGATCTCATCGCCGGCGGACGGCTTCAGCTCGGCATCAGCCGCGGCTCGCCCGAGCAGGTGATCGACGGCTGGCGCTATTTCGGCTACCAGCCGGCCGAGGGCGCGAGCGACGCCGACATGGGCCGGCGCCACGCGGAGGTCTTTCTCGATATCCTGCGCGGCGAGGGTTTTGCAAAACCCAATCCGCAGCCGATGTTTCCCAATCCGCCGGGATTGCTGCGGCTCGAGCCGCATTCGGAAGGCCTGCGCGAACGGATCTGGTGGGGCGCGGGCTCGAACGCCACGGCAGTGTGGGCCGCGAAGCTCGGCATGAATCTGCAGAGCTCGACGCTCAAGAACGATGAAACCGGCGAGCCGTTTCACGTGCAGCAGGCCGCGCAGATCCGCAGCTATCGCGCGGCGTGGAAGGAAGCCGGCCACAGCCGCGAGCCGCGCGTCTCCGTCAGCCGCAGCATTTTTGCGCTGATGGACGATCGCGACCGCACCTATTTCGGCGGCGAGCGCGGCGGCGAGGACCAGATCGGCTTCATCGATCCGCGGACGCGCGCGATCTTCGGCCGCTCTTATGCCGCCGAACCCGACGTGCTGATCGAGCAGTTGCGGCAGGACGAAGCCATTGCCGAGGCCGATACGCTGCTGCTGACGATCCCGAACCAGCTCGGGGTCGACTATTGCGCGCATGCGATCGAGGCGATCTTGACGCATGTCGCTCCCGCGCTTGGGTGGCGGTGAGGCGCGCGACGCATTGCCTTGGTCAGATCAGGCAGACTGAGCGCAAGTTCCCGGCTTGCCGTGGCACTGTCATTCCGCGTGTGACGGGTGGCCGCCCGTCATGCACCTCGTGCGGGAACCAGCCGACTTGTTCCATCTTTACGGTGCAGGCTGCCGGCCGGTAGTCTTCTCAACTGATTCTCGACTGACGAAGCGTGCGGATATCGCAGCCATCATCGGCGCGGTCATGTCTGGCGGGAACGATCCTGGTGCCGAGGATGATTTCGGCGTCGTCGGGGGAGGACAATTTGCGGGACCGCGAACGCGAATGCAAGTTCGGCTAGCGTCAGCCGAAATGCATCACCATACGACTTTTCACGATCCCGTTCTGGTCGCGCTTTCGATTTTGATCGCGGCCCTCGCTTCCTATACCGCGCTGGACCTGGCGACCCGGATGCGAGCTGCTTCGGGGTCGGCTCGCCGATCCTGGCTCGTAGCCGCCGCGATTGCCATGGGCGGCGGCATCTGGTCGATGCATTTTGTCGGCATGCTGGCCTTCAACCTGCCCGGAATAGAGGTCTCATACGATCCATTCCTGACCCTCCTCTCGCTTGTCATTCCTATTGTCGTCGCCGCTGCCGCCTTCGCCGTTGTCGGACGACGCCCGCAGGCACTTCTCGCATCGGGCTTCGCGATGGGCCTTGGTATCGCCGGTATGCATTATACCGGCATGGCCGCAATGCGAATGGCGGCCTTGATGGCATACGATCTCCTGTGGGTCGTGCTCTCGATCGTGATCGCGATCAGCGCCTCGGTCGTGGCGCTCTGGCTCGCCTTTCGCAACACCAGCGCAGTCCAACGGCTGTTCGCGGGATTGGTGATGGGCCTTGCGATCTCCGGCATGCACTACGCCGCGATGGAAGGCGCCATGTTCCTGCCGATGATCCCGATGGCAGGGCAGGCAGGACATCTCGGCGTCGGTCAGGCGCCGCTCGGGTTCCTGCTCGCCGGCATCACCATTGTGATCCTGAGCATCGGGATCGCCGCCGCCGTCTATGACAGGGCATCCGCGGAGCGCGCCCAACGCGAGGCCGACGTACTGAGGCGCAGCGAAGAACGCTTTCGGCTGCTCGTGGAGGGTATCGCCGACCATGCGATCTTCATGCTCGATCCGGATGGGCGCGTCGGCAACTGGAATCTCGGCGCGCGCCGGCTGATGGGCTATCGCGATGACATCGTCGGAACGAGCTACACGATCTTTCATACCGAGGACGACTGTGCGACCGGGGCGCCCGCACGCGCGCTCGTTGAAGCCGAGCGGGAGGGGAAGTCCGCAATCGAAGGCTGGCGTGTGCGCAAGGACAGCAGCCGCTTCTGGGCGGAGGCAACGATCGTCGCGGTGCGGAACGAAAGCGGCGCAATCGCCGGCTTTGCCAATATCGTGCGCGACGTCAGCGAAAGGAGGCGGGCGCAGGAAGCACTGGATCGAGCGCGCGAAGCCTTGATGATGTCGCAGAAGATGGAGACCATCGGCCAGCTGACCGGCGGCGTGGCCCACGATTTCAACAACCTGCTCGCGGCCGTTCTCGGCAGCCTCGAGCTTTTGAAGAAGCGCCTGCCGTCGGGCGATCCGAAGATCCAGCGCCTGGTGGACAACGCGATGCAAGGCGCGCAGCGGGGCGCCTCCCTGACCCAGCGCATGCTTGCTTTCGCGCGTAAGCAGGATCTCAGGCCGGCGGTCGTCGATGTCCGCGACCTCGTGCACGGCATGGCGTCGCTGTTGAAATTCGAGGCCGGAATTCGTGTCGAGACGCTGTTCCCGATGGACCTGCCGAAGGTAAAGGTCGACGCGAACCAGCTCGAGCTGGCTGTCCTCAACCTGGCGGTCAACGCGCGTGATGCGATGCCGGACGGTGGCCTGATCACCATTGCCGCTCGCGAGGAGCGGGACGATGGCGGCCTTGCGACGCGCGGCTATGTTGCGCTCTCCGTGAGCGACACGGGCTGCGGCATGGACGATGAGACTCTCAAGCACGCTCAGGAGCCGTTCTTCACGACCAAGGGCGTCGGCAAAGGCACCGGGCTCGGTCTGTCAATGGTCCACGGCCTTGCCGAGCAGTCTGGCGGCAGGCTCGTCTTGAAGAGCCGTCCTGGCGAGGGCACGACAGCCGACATCTGGCTGCCGATAGCCGAAGAGATGGCGGTGCCGGACTTGCGCGCGGAGGCTCCGGCACCCGTGCCTCGGGCCAGCCGGCAGCTCGCCGTGCTGGTCGTCGACGACGACCTCCTGGTGCTCGAGAACACGGCCGTGATGCTGGAGGATCTCGGGCACACGGTGCTCGCGGCGCGCTCGGGCGAGGAGGCGCTGGATTTGCTCCGCCGCACGCGTACTATCGACCTGGTCGTGACCGACTATGCCATGCCGGGCATGACCGGACTGCAGCTTGCAAGCGCGGTCGCTGCGGAGCGCCCCGGGACGGTCATCCTCCTCAGCTCGGGATACGTGGACCTTCCCAGCGACACGCGATCCAGCCTGCCGCGTCTATCAAAGCCCTTCGACCAGGCCGCGCTTGCGAAGGCCGTCGAGGCGGCGATCCACCAGGAAGAGCCAACCGGATCTATCGTCGCGTTTCGGCCGAAGAGCGCGTGAATGCCTGATGATGAGTGGCGCGCCCTGCACGATTCGAACGTCCGACCTTTGGATTCGTCGTCCGATGCTCTATCCGGCTGAGCTGCGGGCGCGTGGTTTCGTAGGCAGCGACCGCCACCTCACCCCGTCTTCACGCTCGCATCGATCACCAGCTTCGCCGCCGCAAGCGCCGACTGCGCCGGGCCGTCTTCCGATTGCTGGCCGGTGACATAGATGCCTTCGATCAGCAGCAAGAGCGCATCGCCAAGCACGTTCGGCTGGCGCGCGCCCATGTGGGCTGCGAGCTCGCGCAGGCGTTTGCGGAAGACCTTCTTGTGCGCTTCGGCAACCTTGCGCGCGGGATTGTCGCGCGAGGGATATTCCACTGCGGCGTTGCTCAGCCCGCAGCCGCGATAGCCTTTGGCGACGGCGCGCGACGAGAGCTGGCTGATATAGGCGAGCACATGATCGCGGGCGTTGCTGTAGGTCTTGCCGTCGGGGCGTTCAAAATTCTCCCAGAAGCTCAGATCGTAGTCGCGCAAATAGGCGGCGGCGAGATCGTCCTTGGAGGCGAAGCTGCGATAGAGGCTCGGCTTGGTGACGCCGGCCCGGTCCACCACCTCGTCGACGCCGACGGCGCGGATGCCCTCGCGGTAGAACAGCTCGCTGGCGGAGGCGCGAATCCGGTCGGCGGCGCGGAGGGGTGCCGCTACGGGCTTTTCGGCTTTCTTCGGCATCTGGCTTCGTCCGACCTTCGACATGAGCTTGGGGTGTGGGTTTGGGCTTGACAATGTTACTGACCGGTACGTATTAGTACCGCATCGCAATACGTACCGGTAAGTAACATGCCCCCAGCTTCCGTTCAATCCTCCGCCATCTCCAAAAGGCCGTTCGGCCCAAACTACGCCTTCGTGGTCGTTGCCGTGATCTTCCTGGCGCTGCTGGCCTCCGCCGGCCTGCGCGCCACGCCCGGCGTGCTGATGCTGCCGCTGCAGAAGGCCTTTGGCTGGGACGTCAGCGTGGTCTCGTCGTCGGCCGCAATCGGCATCTTCCTCTATGGCCTCGCGGGTCCGTTCGCCGCGGCCGTGATGCAGCGCTTCGGCATCCGCCGCACGGTGCTGGGCGCGCTGGCGCTGATGTCGGCCTCGACGGCTCTGAGCTATTTCATGACGGCGCCGTGGCAATTGTTCCTGACCTGGGGACTGCTGTCCGGCATCGGCTCGGGCGCGGTCGCCAACGTGCTCGGCGCCACCATCGTCAACCGCTGGTTCACCACCAATCGCGGCCTGGTCATGGGACTTTTGACCGCGAGCACGGCGACCGGCACGCTCATCTTCATGCCGGGCCTCGCAGCGCTGGTCGAATGGGACGGCTGGCAGCCGGTGGTGCTGACGGTCGCCGCATGCTGCGCGGCGCTGATTCCGCTGGTGTATGTTCTGGTGCCGGAACGGCCGGCCGCGATCGGCCTGCGCTCCTATGGCAGCCCGCATGAGGACCAGCCCGCAAGCCCGGCGCAGGGCAACCCGTTCGTCGCCGCGATCAGCAACCTCGTACGCGCCGCCAAGGTGCCGACCTTCTGGTTCCTGTTCGCGACCTTCTTCATCTGCGGCTTCACCACCAACGGCCTCGTCGGCACCCATCTGATCGCGTTCTGCGGCGATCACGGCATCTTCGAGGTTCAGGCCGCGAGCCTGCTGGCGCTGATGGGGTTCTTCGACCTGTTCGGCACCACGCTGTCGGGCTGGCTCACCGACCGCTTCGATCCGCGCAAGCTGCTGTTCTTCTATTACGGCCTGCGCGGGCTGTCGCTGATCTACCTGCCCTACTCGGATTTCTCCTTTGTCAGCCTGTCGGTGTTCGCGGTGTTCTACGGCCTCGACTGGATCGCAACCGTGCCCCCGACCGTGCGCATCGCCAACGAGGCGTTCGGCGACAAGAATGCGCCGCTGATCTTCGGCTGGGTGGTCGCCGGCCATCAGTTAGGGGCGGCCTGCGCCGCCTTCTTCGCCGGCTTCATGCGCTCGTCGCAGGGCGACTATCTGCAGGCCTTCATGATCGCGGGCGTCACCGGCATCATTGCTGCCGTGCTGTCGCTGATGATTGGACGGCAGCCGAAGCAGCCGGTGCTGGCTGTGGCGTGAGAATATCGCGCCGGCATGGCGATCAACGCTGACCTTGCCGGCGCAGCTGCCCGTGACGTTTGATTTGAATATTGATTCCGTTGAGGAAATTTGGAATATTGAGATGACGAAGCGGGCGGTTCGACTGCTCGCGCAGGGGCTGAGTATTCGCGTTGCGTCCAGCTCCATCTCAATCAACCAAACCACTGTGGCGGCCCGGCGGATGAACGATTCCCTGCTTTCAACGGTCGGTGACCATTTCTTCCTTGGCCTGCGGCCGACCAGCGTCCTCGATGACCGCGACCGCGCGCTGCTGCGGGATCTGCGGCCCGCCGGCGTCATCCTCTACAAGAGCAATTTCCGGCACGATCTGCCCTATCGGGACTGGCTGTCGATCCACCGGGACCTGATCGCCGCGATCCGCGATGCCTCGCAGCGCGACAAGCAGTTCATCGCCATCGATCACGAAGGCGGACGCGTCTGCCGCACGCCGGCGCCGATCACGCGCTTCTCCTATGCGGCGCGCTGGGCCGGCACCGCGGAGCAGGTCGGCGATGCCATGGGCGTCGAGCTCGCCTCGCTCGGCTGCAATCTGAATTTTGCGCCGGTGCTCGACATTCACAGCAACCCCGCCAATCCCGTGATCGGGGAGCGCGCCTTCGGCCGCTCGGCCGACGAGGTCATCAAGTCGATGCTGCCGTTCACCAAGGCCATGGAACGCCGCGGCGTCCGCGCCTGCGGCAAGCATTTTCCGGGACACGGCGACACGCAGGTGGATTCGCATCATGAATTGCCGGTGCTCGATCTCGACCTCGACCAGATCAAGGCGCGCGAGCTGCTGCCGTTTGCCGCGGCGATCGCCGATGGCATCGAGATGATCATGACGTCGCACATCCTGTACCGGAAGCTCGACCCCAACGATCCCGTCACGCTGTCGCGCGCGATCACGCACGGGCTGTTGCGCGAGGCGATGAATTTCCGAGGCGTGATCGTGTCCGACGACGTCGGCATGCGCGCCATGGCGGGCCGGCTGGACGCGCCGGATTCCGGCGCGCGCTTCATGGCCGCCGGCAACGACATGCTGATGATCTGCTCGCACCTGACCGACACCGAACGCGCCCGCAGCCTTGCCCGGTCGATCATCAACGGCGTCGACCAGGGCAAGCTCGATCCGGCGTTGCTGGTAGCATCAGCTAAGCGCGTCCACGCGATGCTGGATAGCACCGCGCAAAACGCGGTGTCGGAGCTATCGGGCGAGGTGCTCGCACGTCATCGCGGCGCCGGCACCCAGTTCGACGCGGCGACGGTCGAAGTCGTCTAGGGCGGCACCGGGGGTCGGGCCCCGCCAAAATCCATCGGCAAGCCAGACGTTCAGCAACGCAAGCGCCGTTGATCTCTATCCGCTACGCGTGCTAATGTTACGGATGGTAGCATATCGCGTCCTGCCGATATCAACGTCAGGTTGCTTCATGCTAAGAGGTTCCGCGCCGGGACAATCAACCGGGTATTGGCGGCCGGCTTGGGGTGATGGGCTTGAACGTGAAACGTACAGCAAAACTCCTCATCGCCGCGCTGGTCGTGTTGCCGGCGGGCTATGCCGGCTATTATTTCAGGCATGACCTCAAGCTTCCGTTCGCGCTGCCCTTCATCCAGGCGGCGGAAGCCGAGCAAACTGCCGCCGCCACGCCTGCAGCACGGCCGCCGGTCGCCGTAAAGGTCGCGGCCGCGAAGGCAGAGGACGTCCCGATTTACCTGACCGGCATCGGCACGATCCAGGCCTACAACACCGTCAACGTGCAGAGCCGGGTCGACGGCGAGATCGTCCAGATCCTTTTCCAGGAAGGGCAGGACGTCAAGCAAGGCGACATCCTCGCAATCATCGATCCGCGGCCGTTCCAGGCCCAGCTCGATCAGCAGATCGCGGTGAGGCAGAAGGACCAGGCGCTGCTGGACGGCGCCCAGATCGACATGGAGCGCTACGACGCGCTGATCCAGAAGGCCGCCGCGATCTCCCGGCAGGTGGTGGACCAGCAGCACGCGCTGGTCGAGCAGTACAAGGCGCAGGTTCGGAACGACGACGCCCAGACCGAATATGCGCGCACGCAGCTCGGCTTCACCAGCGTCCGCGCGCCGATCAGCGGACGGCTCGGCATCCGCCAGGTCGACCAGGGCAATTATGTCCGCGCGGTGTCGCCGGCGACCCTCGTCACCGTCACGCAGTTGCAGCCGATCTCGGTGATCTTCACCCTGGCTGCGGTCGCCGTCGGCCAGACCCGGCTCAGCCTCGGCCAGGCCGATGCGCCGGTGGTCGCGCTCACGGCCGACAATACCACCGAGCTGGACAAGGGCACGATCACGCTGGTCGACAATCAGGTCGATCAGGCCAGCGGCACGATCAAACTGAAGGCGACGTTTCCCAACAAGGCGCTGAAACTCTGGCCGGGCAATTTTGCCAACGGGCGGATCACGGTGGACACGCGCAAGAACGCGATCACGGCGCCCGCGATCGCCGTGCGGCACGGACCGCGCGGCGATTTCGTCTGGGTCGCGAAGGCGGACGATACGGCGGCGTTCCGGCCGGTCACGGTCGGGCAGATCTTCGACGGACGCGCGATGATCGAGCGCGGCCTCGCCAAAGGCGAACGCGTCGTCACCGACGGCTATTACCGGCTCGAGAACGGCTCCCGCATCACGATCGAGGGCGTGACGCCGACCGCCAAGGCGCAGCCGGGCACCCAGCCGCGCTCCGAGCCGCGCGTTGACTGAGGTCCGCCATGTCCGCGCCCTTCATCCTCCGGCCGATCGCAACGACGCTGATGATCGTCGCGGTCGTGCTGCTGGGCATGCTCGGCTACCGTGAGCTGCCGATCGCGCCGCTTCCGAATGTCGACTTTCCCACCATCCAGGTGGTGACGCGCTATCCCGGCGCCTCCGCCACCGTCGTCGCAACCTCGATCACCGCGCCGCTGGAGCATTATTTCGGCACGATCTCGGGGCTGACGGACATGAGCTCGACCAGCTCGTACGGCTACAGCCAGATCACGTTGCAATTCGATCTGTCACGCAAGATCGACGCGGCCGCGCAGGACGTGCAGGCGCGGATCAATGCGGCGGCGGGCTGGATTCCGGTCGAGCAGCTGCCGAGCCCGCCGACCTATCGCATGGTCAATCCGGCCGATACGCCGGTGCTGATCCTGGCACTGACCTCCAGGACGATGGCGCTGCACGAGGCCAATGATCACGCCGCGACCATTCTGGTGCCAAAGCTGTCGCAGATCCCGGGCGTCGGCGCCGTCAGCATCGAGGGCGGGCAGACCCGAGCAATACGCCTGCAGATGAACCCCACGAGACTGGCCGGGCTCGGCATGTCGCTCGACGACGTCCGCCGCGGCATCGCCGCCACCACCGCAGACAATCCGAAGGGGTCGCTGGATGGGCCGCGGCAGGCGTTTCACGTCGACACCAACGACCAGCTCTTCACCGCGGAGGCCTATCAGGATGCGGTGATCGCCTATCGCAACGGCGCGCCAGTGCTGCTGCACGATGTCGGCAGCGCCATCGACGGCGTCGAGGATTCCGAGCAGGCGGCCTGGTTCCAGGGCGAGCGCGCCGTGCTGCTGGACATCCAGCGCCAGCCCGGCGCCAACACGATCGAGGTGGTGAATGCCATCAAGAGCATCCTGCCGAAGCTGCAGGATTCGCTCCCCGCCGCGCTGAAGATCTCGGTCGTCAGCGACCGCACCACGACGATCCGGGCCGCGATCCACGACGTGCAGTTCACGCTGGTGCTGACGGTCGCCCTCGTCGTGCTGGTGATCTTCATCTTCCTGCGCAAGCTGTGGGCCACCGTGATCCCGAGCGTCACGCTGCCGGTCTCGCTGGTTGCAACCTTCGGCGCCATGGCGCTGTGCGGCTTCAGCCTCGACAATCTCTCGCTGATGGCGCTGACCATCGCCTCGGGCTTCGTCGTCGACGACGCCATCGTGATGATCGAGAACATCGCGCGCTATGTCGAGGAGGGCGAGGATCCGCTCGAGGCGGCCCTGAAGGGCGCGCGGCAAATCGGCTTCACCATCGTCTCGCTGACGGTCTCGCTGATCGCCGTGTTCATCCCGCTGCTCCTGATGGGCGGCGTGGTCGGCCGGCTGTTCCGGGAATTCGCGATCACGCTGTCCTTTGCCGTCGTCATCTCAGGACTCGTCTCGCTGACGCTGACCCCGATGATGTGCGCGCAGCTTTTGCAACGCGAGGACCCCGATGCGCAGCACGGCTGGCTGTTCCGCATCAGCGAGCGCGGCTTCGACGCATCCGCAAGCTTCTACCTGTGGGGGCTCGACTGGGTGCTGAGGCACCGCAAGCTCACGCTGGTCTTCACCGTGTTCACCCTGGTCGCGACCGGCATGCTGTACGTCGCCATCCCCAAGGGCTTCCTGCCGCTGCAGGACACCGGCCTGTTGATCGGCACCACCGACGCGGCCCAGGACATCTCGTTTGCGGCGATGGCCGAGCGGCAGCAGCAGCTCGCCGCCGTGATCGCGCGCGACGGCGATGTCGTCACCGTCGGTAGTTTCGTCGGTATCGGATCCGTCAACACGACGTTGAACAGCGGCCGGCTCTATATCGATATCGGCAGCCCCGACGCGCGGAAATCATCCGCAGCCGCCGTGATGGCGCGGCTGCAGCATGCGGTCGAGGGCGTCCACGGCATCACGCTGCATTTGCAGCCGGCGCAAGATCTGCAGATCGAATCGCGCGTCGCACGCACGCAATACCAGTATGCGCTGCAGGATCTCGACGAGGACGAGCTTCGGCTCTGGAGCCGGCGCCTGGTCGAGGCGCTTCGCAAGCGCCCGGAGCTCGCCGACGTCGCCGACGACCGCCAGGACGAAGGCCTGCAGATGTCCGTCACCATCGACCGCCAGCTCGCGGCAAGCTACGGCGTCAGCCTGAACACGATCGACCAGACACTGTATGACGCATTCGGGCAGCGCCAGATCGCAACCGTGTTCGGCCCCCTCACCCAGTATCACGTGATCCTCGAGGTCGATCCTGCCTTGCGCAACGATCCTGATATCCTGGGCAAGATCTATCTGACCGCGGCCGCGGCCCAGGCCAGCACCATCGACCAGCAGACCAGCGGCTTCAGCGGCGCCTTCAGCAAGGCCTCCGTGCCGGTGCCGCTGTCGGCCTTCGCGCGGATCGAGCGGCAGCACGCGCCGCTGCTGATTTCGCACCAGGGCCTGTTTCCCGCCACCACGATCTCGTTCAACCTGGCCGAGGGCGTTTCGCTGAGCCAGGCGACGGAGGCACTGCGCCAGACCGAGCGCGAGATCGGACTGCCGGATGCGGTCACGACCAAGCTGATCGGCACAGCCGCCGAGTTTGCCAACTCGCTCTCGGACGAGAAATGGCTGCTGCTCGCCGCGATCGTGACGGTCTATCTGATCCTCGGCATGCTCTATGAGAGCTACATCCACCCGATCACGATCCTGTCGACCTTGCCGTCGGCAGGCATCGGCGCCTTGCTGGCGTTGATGCTGTACCGGCAGGATCTCAATCTGATCTCGCTGATCGGCATCATCCTCCTCATCGGCATCGTCAAGAAGAACGCCATCATGATGGTGGATTTCGCCCTCGCCGCCGAGCGCGAGGACGGCGCGTCCTCGTTCGACGCCATCCGGCAGGCCTGCATCCTCCGCTTCCGTCCGATCATGATGACGACGATGGCGGCGCTGTTCGGCGCGCTGCCGCTGGCGATCGGCTCGGGCACCGGCTCCGAGCTGCGCCAGCCGCTCGGCATCGCCATCGTCGGCGGATTGATCGTCTCGCAAGTTCTCACGCTCTATACGACGCCCGTCGTCTATCTCGCGTTTGCCTCGCTCCGCGCAAGGTTCGGATGGCGATCCGCCGATGATCCGGCGGCGCTGCCGCAAGCCGAGCGGCCGGCGCCGTGAGCATCACCGCACAATTCGTGCTGCGGCCGGTGGCGACGACGCTGCTGATGATCGGCGTGTTCCTGCTCGGTTGCGTCGCCTATTTTCGTCTGCCGATCGCCTCGGTGCCGGCAGTGGAGCGGCCCACGATCGGAATCTACGCGCCTTTCCCCGGCGCGAGCCCGGTCACGGTCGCGAACGCGCTGGCGCAGCCGATCGAGACCACGCTCGCGCTAATCCCGGGCGTGACGGAAATCACCTCGTTCAGCGCCATGGGCGGCACGAGCATTACGGTGCAGTTCGAGCTCTCCGTCGACATCGATGCCGCGGCCGGGGCGGTCCAGGCTGCCATCAACTCGGCAGGGCCAAACCTGCCGAAGGGACCTTGGCCACCCACCTATTGGAAGGCCAATCCCGCGGGCGCGGCGGTCGTCGCGCTCGCCTTGACCAGCGACGTGTTCACGCCCGGAGAGGTCTACAGCCTTGCCGACGGCGTGATCTCACCAAAACTGTCGCAGCTGCCGGGCGTCGCGCGAATCAACGTCACCGGCGCCGAGCGCAGCGCGGTGCGCATCCAGGTGTCGCCGGCGCGGCTGGCCGCCATGAACCTGTCGCTGGAAGCGGCGCGCGTCGCCGTCCTCAATGCATCGCAGAACCTGCCGAAGGGCGCGGTGTCGGTCGATGGCCAGCGCCTCACCATCGAAGCCAACGACCAGCTGCTGCAGGCCTCCGAATATCGCGATATCGTGCTGGCCTGGCGCAACGGCGCCCCGATCCGCCTCGGCGACGTCGCGTCGGTGACCGACAGCGTCATCAACAACCGTCTCGCCGGCTGGTACGGCACCGAGCGCGGCATCGTTCTGTTTGTCTATAAGCAATCTGACGCCAACATCGTCGAGACCGTCGACGCCATCAAGGCCGAGCTGCCGGAAATCCAGCGCTGGCTGCCGCCCGGCATCAAGCTGCATACGATCTACGATCGCACCACGCTGATCCGGGCCGCCGTGAACGACGTCAAGCTTACGCTGGTGATCGCCTCCGCGCTCGTCGTGCTGGTCATCGCGTTGTTCCTCAGGCGGTTCTGGGCCACATTGATCCCGAGCGTCACGATCCCGGTCTCGCTGGCCGCAACCCTGTTCGTGATGAGCCTGTGCGGGTTCAGCCTGGACAATCTGTCGCTGATGGCGCTGACCATCGCCGCCGGCTTCGTGGTGGACGATGCCATCGTCATGATCGAGAACATCATCCGGCGCATGTCCGAAGGCGAGCCGGCGCTGCAGGCCGCAATCAAAGGCGCCCGCCAGATGGCGTTCACGGTCGTCGCCATCACCGTCGCGCTGATCGCGGCGCTGATCCCGATCCTGTTCATGCCTGACGTCGTCGGGCGTTATTTCCGCGAGTTCGGCGTGACGTTGGTGGTCGCCATCGTCTCCTCGGCGGCGATCTCGCTGACGCTGACACCGATGATGTGCGGACATCTCTTGGATCGCGGCCGGCAGAAGCTGCACAATCCCGATGCGGTCCCCCAGCGCCGCACCTTCTATGCCCGCAGCCTCGACTGGACGCTGCGCCACCGCCTTCTCACCGTCCTGATGATCGCCGCGCTGACGGCAGGAAGCGTCTGGCTCTATCTGCAGCTGCCGAAGGGTTTCATGCCGACCCAGGACACCGGCGTGATGTTCGTGCGGACCGTGGCTCCGTCGAACATCTCGTTCCTGTCCATGGAGGACCGGCAGCGCGCCGTCGGCGCGGCGATCCTGGAAGATCCCGCAATCTCAGGTCTGACGTCCTACATCGGCGAGGGCAATGGCAACGCGCTCAGCATCGGGCAGATGCTGGTCGCGCTCAAGCCGCCTGACGTCCGCAAGCTGTCGATCCAGCAAGTGATCGCGCGGTTGCGCGAACGCATGAACAGGATTGACGGCGTAAGGGTTTTCTTCGTGCCGCTTCAGGATCTCAATCTCGGCGTCCAGTCCGCCGGCTCGCGTTATCAATATACGCTGTGGGGCATCGACGAGGAGCAGGTGCTCCGCGCCGCGGAAAACATGATCCGCCGCGTCCGCGGCATTCCGCAGATCATCGACGTCATCGCGAGCTGGGAAACCGGCGGCCTGCAGGCCGGCCTGACCATCGACCGCCTGCGCGCCGCGATGCTCGGCGTCACGCCGGTCGCAGTCGACAACACGCTCAACGACGCCTTCGGCCAGCGCCAGATCAATCTGCTGTTCCTTCCGACCAATTATGCGCGCGTGATCTTCGAGGTCGAGCCGCAGGCGGCGAGCGACCCCGGCTCGATGGGCCAGATTTACGTGCCAAGCGCCAGCGGCAAATCGGTACCATTAACGGCATTGACCCGACCGCAGCGCGCGCATGCGGCGATGTGGGTGCGCCACAGCGCCCAGTTTCCGGCCGCGACGATCTCGTTCGACATCAAGCCCGGCACCTCGATCGGCGACGCCATCGCGTCGATCCGCAAGGAAGAGGCCGAGGCCAAGCTGCCCGATGACATCAAGGCGGAATTCCGCGGCGAGGCCAAGGAGGCGGACAAGTCGATCGTCAAGCAGGCGGCGCTGTTCGCGGCCGCCCTGATCGCGATCTATATTGCGCTCGGCATGCTCTACGAGAGCTACGTCCATCCGCTGACGATTCTCTCTACCTTGCCGCCGACCGCCTTCGGCGCGCTGGTCGCGCTGTGGGCCACGGGAACGCAGTTCACGCTGGTGACCACCATCGCCTGTATCCTGCTGGTCGGCATGGTGATGAAGAACGCCATCATGATGGTCGACTATGCCCTCGACGCGGAGCGGCATCGCGGCCTCAACGCCCACGACGCCATCCTGCTCGCGGCACGGCTGCGGGCGCGGCCGATCACGATGACGATGCTGGCGGCTTTCTTGAGCGCCGTCCCGATCGCGTTCGGCACCGGCCCGGGCTTCGAGATCCGCCAGCCGCTCGGCATCACCATCATGGGCGGCCTGGTCGTCGCCCAGCTCTTCACGCTCTACTCGACGCCGGCGATGTATTTGATCCTGGACAGGCTGAGGCGGCGGAAGAAAATGCGCGCCGCGGGCGCGAGTCAGCCGCTTGCAGACGGCGGTGCGCCGGCTTCGCCTCTTTCCGGCCTCAGCGGCTGATCCGGCGCTGCGCCGACGGCTTCGCACCAGCTCCCGCCCCTACGCTCGTAAGCGATTATGATCGCGAATTGACGACATCGCGAGCGCAGAGCCGCCTGCAAGAACTCAATGACCGCCTGGAACGCAACAGCGATGAGCACAGCAGCCGCCTTCTGTGAAGCGGGCCTTGCGCATTTCAGGGACGGACGGCATCTCGACGCGCGCGCCTGCTACCAGCAGGCCCTCGGACTCGATGCCGAGCACACCGACGCCCAGCACCTCATGGGCCTGCTGTTTCTCCACGCCAGGCAATACAACGAGGCCCTGCAGTGGATCGTCGGCGCGATCCAGCGCGCACCGAAGCCGGAATATCTGGCGAGCTTCGCGACGGTCCTGCAGCAATATGGGCGCTGCGACGAAGCCCTCAACGTCCTCGACCAGGCGATACAGCTGCGGCCTGACGACGCCGAGCTGTGGCGACAGCGTGGCGACATCTTCGTTCAGCTCGCGCGCCTCGATCATGCCCTGCCGAGCTTTCAACACGCGCTCGAGCTCAATCCGCATCATCAAGACGCGCTGTATAAGAGCGGGATCGTGCTCCACAAGCTCGGGCGGAACGAGGAGGCCATTGCCTGTCTTGATCTCGGCGACAGCCTGCTCCCGAACCATGCCCCGACGCTGCGGACCCGCGCATGGGTTCTCTATTGCCTGAAACGGTTCGAGGACTCCGCGACCGACGGCAGACGGGCGCACCAGCTCGATCCTGATAATGCCGAGATCTGCAACAATCTCGGTCTTTCGTTGCGGCGGCTCGGCAGGAATGAAGAGGCGCTGGCATGGTTCGACAAGGCCATCGAGATCCAGCCGCGCTTCGTGGATGCTCTCGACAACAAGCTGGTCGCGCTGTTCCACCTTCATCGCTTCGACGAGGTCTTCGCGCTGTCCGATCGGATGACATCGCTCGGGCTGAACAGTACGGTGACGGAATGGAATGTGTCTCTGGCCCATCTCCTGACGGGCAATCTCGAAGCCGGCTGGCAGGGACACCAGGCCCGATTGAAATTGCCTTCGGCCAGACACCCTGAGTTTCAGCGACCGATGTGGCTCGGGGAAGAAAACATCGAGGGAAAGACGATCCTTGTCGCGGCGGACGAGGGATTGGGCGACACCATTCACTTCGTCCGCTACGTCCCCATGCTGGCGGAGCGTGGAGCACGCGTTATTCTGGTCGTTCAAGACCCGCTGCATCGGCTGATGTCGGCGCTGGGCGGTGCATCCCTTTGCGTTCCGAGGTCGGCGATGGGCACGCTGCCGGCTTTCGATCTGCACTGCCCGATATCCAGCCTGCCGCTCGCCTTCGAGACCCGTCTCGATACGATCCCGTCGGGACTGTATCTGCCGGCCCCTCCGGACAGCCTTGTTCAGGCCTGGGACAATCGCCTTGGCCCTCGCAGCAGGCTCCGGGTCGGCCTGGTCTGGTCCGGCGATCCATTCCACGTGAATGACGAGACGCGCTCGATTCCGCTGCGAACGCTGTCCCGCATCCTCGACATCGACGCTACCTATATCAGCCTGCAGAAGGCGCCGCGCCCGCATGATGCGGCGGTGCTGCGCGAGAGAAGCGACATCGTCGACCTGACCGCCGATCTCACCGACTTCTCCGACACCGCCGCGTTGATCGCTTGCCTTGATCTCGTGATCACGGTCGACACCAGCGTTGCCCATCTCGCCGGCGCCCTGGGACGTCCGACCTGGATCCTGCTGCCATGGACGCCTGACTACCGCTGGCTGCTCGATCGCGCGGACAGCCCCTGGTATCCGAGCGTGCGGCTGTTCCGGCAGACCGAGACGCGCGAGTATGAGAGTGTACTTGATCGCGTGCGGCGCGAATTGCGGGCGCTGGCCGCCGCGTTCGGCCATTGAAGCCGAATGCACCGCGACGACGCCGGTCGGGCTGCAAAATTCGTCTGCAGATCGTCAGGGCCAAGGTGACGATGCCTTGACGGGCGGCTCCGGCGTCCGATACGGCCGGTCAGCGTTTCGTGGTCACCCAGGCCATGAATGCACCGGTCGCGTCCGCCCCGATGGCAATGCGCCCGAAATCGGGGACGTCGAACGGCTGTCGGACGATCCTGCCGCCATTTCTCTCGATCTCGGCAACGCGCCGGTCGACATCGTCGACTTCGAGATAGCTCAGCCAGTGCGGCGGATCGCCATCGGGAACGATTCCGCGCATATCGAGGATGCCGGCGACCGGCTTGCCCTCCGTCTTGGCGATCCAGTAGGTGCGGTCCCGGTCCGGCATGGGCATGCCCTCGAACGTCCAGCCGACAGTCGTGGCATAGAACGCCTTGGCCGTTTCGACATCCCGCGTATAGAGCTCGTTCCAGACGAAAATTCCGTGAGTCATGGCGCGTCCTCCGTGTAGTGGGCTTGACCGGCGCCGCCGGCGAAACCGACCTGGACCCAACTCGGCAGCGCCTACCCAGAGGACGAACGAGACATCGCAAGCCCGACAGCGGGCGTATCTAATCGCGCAGGCGCGCGCGGCAATAAGCGCCAGTCAGCTCAGAGGATTACGGTGACAGCTTAACTGACTTTGGCCGCGAGTCAGCGGGGTCCTGAGGCCGGCAACCGGATGGGCAGGATTGGGAGATCGGCGGCATTTGGCGCCAATGGTGTATTCCGAAATGGCGCGCCCGGAACGATTCGAACGTCCGACCCTCAGATTCGTAGTCTGATGCTCTATCCAGCTGAGCTACGGGCGCGTGTTTCGCAAACAAGTGTGCGGGCTGGGCCCGCACGCAGCCTCCAGCGAGCGCCGGAGGGGTGCGAAAGAGCGCTCTGACTAACCGCTCTTGCCCCGGTTGGCAAGGTCCGGGATGGGGAGATTTTCGCGTATTTTCACACCTCTTACTGTCATTCCGGGGCGCGACGAAGTCGCGAGCCCGGAATCCATAACCACCAGCCTGGGTTATGGATTCCGGGCCCGGCCCTTTGGGCCGTCCCGGAATGACAGAAGACTATCGGCCGCTGGCCGATCAGGCCCGCGCCCGCTCGTTGCGGATGGAGAGGAGTTCCACGGGGCGGTCGGGGATGACGATCCGGAAGGTGGCCCCGATGGTGCCTTCGACCAGATGGATGTCGCCGCCATGGGCGCGGACGAGCTCGGCGGCGATGGCGAGGCCGAGCCCGCTGCCGCCGGGGCGGCCGGAGGTCTGGAACGCCTCGAACAGATGCTCCCGGGTCCTCTGGGGCACGCCCGGGCCGGTATCGGAGACCTCCAGGATGGCGACCGCGCCCTCGCGCTTGCCGGTGATCCGGATCTGTTGCGGGCCGCCGTCGCCGGAGGAATGGCTCTCCAGCGCCTGGGCGGCGTTGCGCACGAGGTTGAGCAGCACGCGAAACAGCTGGTCGGGATCGGCATCGACCGCGAGCCCGCGCTCGATCGCGGCGACCCAGGCAATCGAGACGTCGTTGGCAAGACCCGCGGTCTCGCGCACCTCGACGACCACAGGCTCGATCAGCATCATGCGGCGGTCGGGCGCGGCCTCCTGGGCGCGGCCGTAGGACAGCGTCGACTGGCAGAAGGCGATGGCGCGCTCGAGCGAACGCACGAGCTTTGGCGCAAAACGCTGCACCCGCGGATCGGGCACGCTGGCGAGCTGGTCCGACAGCAGCTGCGCCGAGGCCAGCAGATTGCGCAAATCGTGGTTGATCTTGGAGACGGCGAGGCCAAGCGCGGCGAGCCGGCTCTTCTGATGCAGCATCGACATCAGGTCGCGCTGCATGTCCGACAACTCACGCTCGGCGACGCCGATCTCGTCGCTGCGCTGGCTCGGCACGATGATCCGCGCCGAGCTTTCGGGGTTCTCGTGGAAGCCGACCAGGCTCGCGGTCAGCCGCCGCATCGGCCGCACGAAGAGATAATGGAGCGCGAGATAGACGAGGCCCGCGGTCAGGACGCCGATGATCAGTGCGACCACCACGACGTTGCGGGAGAAGCGGTACATCGACTGCCGCAGCGGCAGATCGTCGGTCACGATCTCGATGAACTGGGCGTTGCCGACGCCGGGGCCGACGACGCGGATCGGCTGGTTGCCGGTCTCCAGCATCATCTGGAACGAGCCGGTGATGGCCTGCCACACCGTCATGTCGCGCAGGTCGATGTCGTGCTCGATCGTGGCGGGCAGATTGTCACTGGCGAGCAGGCGGCGCTGCTGGCCCATCTTGATCGCGACCCCGCGCGCATTGATGCTCTTGAGGATTTCCCGCGACAGCGAATCCGGCACCATGCCGAGCGGCGCGGCATCGAGCACCAGCGCCGCCGTGTTGGCCGCGGCGACGCGGTCGTTGAGCCGGTTGACCCAGAAGTTGGCGATCGCCGGCACATAGAGCAGGACGGCCGCGATCATCACCAGGGGGACGGTCAGCAGCAACAGCTTGCCGGACAGGCCAAGCCCATCCGGTCCGCGGGATCGCGTCACCGGCTGATCCGCTGGCCGATCCGGATCCTGGTCCCTAACTCGATCCAGATCTTGGGTCTGTTGGGTCGGCTGCTGGAGGTCTGTCGCTATCACGAAATTCGCCCCTGCTGGCCTTCTGATAGAGCTCGACTGATGGAGGATGCGACCCGCCCCCCGGGGAGGTCAAATTACAGATCGCTAATCTGCCAAGGTCGGATGTAGGCGCTGATACCGCTACTCGCCACCTCATGGGTTAAAAACCCCAAGGAAACAGCGATATTCACCGGAACTGTGCGGTCCTGCGACGTTGACGAAAACAAGACGCTCCCTTATAAGCCGGCCAAATTGTCCGCGATGGCCCGGTGCGACACCGGGAGCGGCTCTTCTGGGGCCGGAAATGGCTCATTTTGGGCCGCATCTTCCGGACTTTATCATCAATTCTACAGGCAAATTGCCCGGTCAGCGGAGAAAAACCCGTGAAGCGGACTTATCAACCCAGCAAACTGGTGCGCAAGCGCCGCCACGGCTTCCGGGCCCGTCTCGCGACCGCCGGCGGTCGCAAGGTTCTGGCCGCGCGCCGCGCTCGCGGCCGCAAGCGTCTGAGCGCCTGAGCCGGACCCCCTTTTTGGGATTTCATTATGGATCGGCTGAGGCAGCGGGCGGATTTCCTCGCCGTTGCCAATGGCGCGCGGGTGAATAGTCCCGCGTTCGTCCTGCAAAGCCGTGGTCGCGACGACTCTGGCCCGATCCGGATCGGCTTCACCGTTACCAAAAAGAACGGCAACGCCCCCGAGCGCAATCGCATCCGGCGCCGGCTTCGCGAACTGGTGAAGCGGCTCGATCCGGTGTCGATGCAACCCCATCATGATTACGTGCTGGTCGGCCGCAGGGACGCGCTCTCGCGCGACTTCACGACCATGCTCGACGATCTGCGCATAGCGTTCACGAAGCCCGCGCGGCATACGGCCAAAGGACCTAACAAGGGACAGGTAACGGGACGCGGGCCAAAGCCTGATCCAAGACCTGATCCAAGCTCTGGCCCAGCCGCCAGCCGCAAACCGGATTGATGACGAGACCACAGTGATGACTGACAATCGCAATACCATCCTCGCCGTCATTCTCTCCGGCCTGGTTCTGATCGCCTGGCAATATTTCTACAACGTGCCGGCAATGGAGAAGCAGCGCGCCCAGCAACAGACGCAGGCCGAGCTCCAGAAGACCGCGCCGCAGCCGACGGCGTCCGCAACGCCGGGCGCCACGCCGCAATCAGGCAGCGCGCCTCCGCCGACCACCGCGCCGGGCGCGAACCAGCAGGCCCAGCCGGCCGTCAGCCGCGACGCCGCGATTGCCGCGAGCCCGCGCGTCAAGATCGATACGCCGCGCCTCGCCGGCAGCATCTCGCTGAAGGGCGGCCGCATCGACGACCTCGCGCTGCTGCAGTTCCGCGAGACCGTCGACCCGAAATCGCCGCCGATCATTCTCTATTCGCCTTCCGGCACGGCAGAGCCCTATTACGCCGAGTTCGGCTGGGTGGCGGCAACAGGCGTGACGTCGAAGATGCCTGATGCCCAGACCGTCTGGCAGCAGGAGGGCAGCGGCAGCCTGACGCCGAATTCGCCGGCGGTGCTGAAGTGGGATAATGGCGAAGGCCTCACCTTCCGCCGCACCATCTCGGTCGACGATCACTATCTCTTCACCATCAAGGACGACGTGAGCAATGTCGGCAACGCGCCGGTCACGCTCTATCCGTTCGCGCTGATCTCGCGCCACGGCACGCCGCAGGTGTCGGGCTATTACATCCTGCACGAAGGCCTGATCGGCTATCTCGATGGCCTGCAGGAATACGCCTACAAGAAGATCGACGAAGCCAAGTCGGTGAGCTTCAAGGCCACCAATGGCTGGCTCGGCATGACCGACAAGTACTGGGCCTCGGCGCTGTTGCCCGACACCAGCGCACAGCTTCAGGCGCGGTTCTCCTCGAACCTTAACGGCAACGTCCATACTTACCAGACCGACTATCTGCTCGATCCCGTCACCGTCGCGATCGGCGGCACGACGACGGCGAACGCACGGCTGTTCGCCGGTGCCAAGGAAGCCGGCGTGGTCGGCGTGTTCCCGTTCGCAGGGCTCGGCGGCTACAACAAGGAGCTCGGGCTGAACCATTTCGATCTGTTGATCGACTGGGGCTGGTTCTACTTCATCACCAAGCCGATGTTCCTCGGCCTCGACTTCTTCTACCGCTTCTTCGGCAATTTCGGCATCTCGATCCTGCTCGTGACCGTGATCGTGAAGCTCTTGTTCTTCCCGCTGGCGAACAAGTCCTACGCCTCGATGGCAAAGATGAAGTCGGTCCAGCCGCAGCTTCAGGCACTGAAGGAGCGCTATCCCGACGACAAGGTGAAGCAGCAGCAGGAGATGATGGAGATCTACCGCAAGGAGAAGATCAATCCGGTCGCCGGCTGTCTTCCCGTGGTGATCCAGATCCCGGTGTTCTTCTCGCTCTACAAGGTGCTGTTCGTCACCATCGAGATGCGGCACGCGCCGTTCTTCGGCTGGATCAAGGACCTCTCCGCGCCCGACCCGACCAATCTGTTCACGCTGTTCGGGCTGATCCCGTTCGATCCGACCACGCTGCCGGTGTTCGGCCACTATCTCGCGCTCGGGATCTGGCCGATCATCATGGGCATCACGATGTGGTTCCAGATGAAGCTGAACCCGACGCCGCCGGATCCGACGCAGCAGCTCATCTTCAACTGGATGCCGCTGATCTTCACCTTCATGCTGGCCGGCTTCCCGGCGGGCCTCGTGATCTACTGGGCCTGGAACAACACGCTCTCCGTGCTCCAGCAGAGCTTCATCATGCGCCGCAACGGCGTGAAGGTGGAGTTGTTCGACAATCTCAAGGCGACGTTCGCGAGGAAGGCGACGTAGTCGTCGTCATTGCCGGGCGCAAATGCCTCCACATCGTCATGCCCGGGCTTGTCCCGGGCATCCACGTTTTGGAGGGTACTGTGTGGATGGACGTGGATGGCCGGGACAAGCCCGGCCATGACGAAGGGTGAGGCTTTCGCATGACCGACGACAAAGATGCGAAGCTGATCGAGGCCGGGCGAAAGCTGTTCGCCCGCGACTGGCAGTTCATCTGGGCCTCGCCCTCGATTCAAACGCTGCCGCCGATGGCGGGGCTGGAGATCGCCTTTGCGGGCCGCTCCAATGTCGGCAAGTCGAGCCTGATCAACGCACTGACCGGCCGCAACGCGCTCGCGCGCACCTCGCATACGCCGGGCCGCACCCAGGAGCTGATCTTCTTCGAGGTCCCGGGCAAGACGGACCTGCGCCTGGTCGACATGCCCGGCTATGGCTATGCCAAGGCACCGAAGTCGCAGGTCGCGTCCTGGACCGAGCTGATCCACAAATTCCTGCTCGGACGCGCCTCGCTCGCGCGCGTCTATGTGCTGATCGACGCACGCCACGGGCTGAAGGATGTCGACCTCGAAGTCCTTGGGACGCTCGACCGCTCGGCCGTCAGCTACCAGATCGTGCTGACCAAGGCCGACCAGGTGAAGGCCTCCGAGCTTCAGACGCGCATCGCCGAGACCGAGGCCGCGCTGGCCAAGCGTCCGGCCGCGTTCCCGAACGTGCTCGCGACGTCTTCACGCGAATCGGCCGGCATGGCCGAGCTGCGCGCCGCGATGGCAAAGCTCTTGGAAGAGCGGACCAAGTGACGGCTCGTCTGCTGATCGCCCTTGCCGGATTGATGGGCGCCGCCGGCGTCGCGCTGGCCGCCGCCTCCGCCCACGGCGCCGACGCCAGCCGGCTTGCCTCCGCCAGCGCCATGCTGCTGTTTCATGCAACGGCCATATTGGCCTGCGTCGCCCTGCTCGCGCGCGGCCTTCTGCACGGCGGAATTGGCCTGATTGCCGCGACCGGCTTCGTGATCGGCGCCGCGCTGTTCGCCGGCGACCTCACTGTGCTGCAATATGCCGGCCATTCGCTGTTTCCATTCGCGGCGCCGACCGGCGGAACGCTGATGATCTTGAGCTGGCTGGCGGTGACGCTGGCGGCGGTGGTGGCGACGCGGGAATAGTGGTTCTTCCTTCTCCCCTTGTGGGAGAAGGTGGCGCGAAGCGCCGGATGAGGGGTCTGCCTCCGCGGATAGAGACCCCTCACCCGTCTCCCACAAGGGGAGAGGGGGAAGAACATCACTTTGCGCCTCGCCCGCCAATCAGATAGAACGCTGGCCGCGTTAGTCCCGCCAGCGAGATCCGCCTCATGACCGAAATCTCCCCGCTCGACCAGGCCCGCATCCTGTCCGAAGCGCTGCCGCACATGCAGCAGTACGACGAGGAAACCATCGTCATCAAATATGGCGGCCATGCCATGGGCGACGAGGAGACCGCGAAGAATTTTGCCCGCGACATCGTGCTGCTCGAGCAGACCGCGATCAACCCGGTGGTGGTGCATGGCGGCGGGCCGCAGATCGCGACCATGCTCAAGCGCCTCGGTATCGTCTCGGAGTTCGCAGCCGGCCTGCGCATCACCGATGCCGCGACCATCGAGATCGTCGAGATGGTGCTCGCCGGCTCCGTCAATAAGCAGATCGTCGGCTACATCAACGAAGCCGGCGGCAAGGCCGTGGGGCTATCAGGCAAGGACGCCAACATGGTGAAGGCGTCGAAGACGACGCGCACCATCATCGATCCGGATTCGCACATCGAGAAGGCGGTCGATCTCGGCTTCGTAGGCGACCCTGAAAAGGTCGATCTCACGCTGCTCAACCAGCTGATCGGCTACGAGCTGATCCCGGTGCTGGCGCCGCTCGCGACCTCGAAGGACGGCCAGACGCTGAACGTCAATGCCGACACCTTTGCCGGTGCGGTCGCCGGCGCGCTGAAGGCCAAGCGTCTCTTGCTGCTCACCGACGTGCCTGGTGTGCTCGACAAGTCGAAGAAGCTGATCCCGCAGCTCTCGGTGAAGGACGCGCGCAAACTGATCGCCGACGGCACCATTTCCGGCGGCATGATCCCGAAGGTCGAGACCTGCATCTACGCGCTCGAGCAGGGCGTCGAGGGCGTCGTCATCATCGACGGCAAGATGCAGCACGCGGTGCTGCTCGAGCTATTCACCAACACGGGCACGGGAACGCTGATACATAAGTGAGCGGCGAGAAGACGAGAGATTCCGTCATGGCCGGTCAAGAGCGGCGGCATCGCCGCTCGCCTCTGACGCGTCTCCTGATGACACTGCCGGCGGCTGCCGTGTCGTTCGTCTTCTCCTCCGCGCCGGCCTTCGCCGACCTCAAGATCTGCAACCGCATGTCCTACGTCGTCGAGGCCGCGATCGGCATCGACGACAAGGCGGCGACCGCGACCCGGGGCTGGTTCAGGATCGATCCGGCGACCTGCCGCGTCGTGGTACAGGGCACGCTGACCGCCGACCGCATCCTGCTCAACGCCCGCGCGCTCGGCGTCTATGGTGCGTCACCGATCCCGCAGAACGGCAGCGACACGCTGTGCGTGGCGCAGGACAATTTCGTCATCGCGGCCGCGCGGCAGTGCCGCACCGGCCAGACCCAGACCGCCTTCACCCAGATCACGCCGACGCAAGGCGACAACGGCAATCTCGTCGCCTATCTCGCCGAGGATTCCGAATATGACGACGAGCAGGCGCGGCTCGCCGGCATCCAGCGGCTGCTGGTGATCGCAGGCTACGACATCGGCGCGATCGACGGCGTCGACGGACCGAAGACGCAGGCCGCACTCGCGGCGTTCCTGAAGAGCCGCGGATTGCCGACCGACGTGATTTCGTCGCCGAATCTCTTCAAGACCATGGTCGATGCGGCGCAGGCGCCGTCCCCGAGTGGCCTGACCTGGTGCAACGACACGCCGCACAAGGTGATGGCGGCAGTCGCGACTGACGACGGCAAGTCGGTGACGAGCCGCGGCTGGTACCGCATCGATCCCAGGACCTGCCTGCATCCCGACGTCGCCGGCCAGCCAAAGCAGATCTTCAGCTTCGCGGAAGCCATCGATGGCGACAACCGCGCCATCAAGCTGAAGGACAGACCGCTGAACTGGGGCGGCGACAAGCAGCTCTGCACCCGCGAGACCAAGTTCGAGACCAACGAGCAGACCGATTGCGGCGCGCGTGGATTTGCGGCCACGGGTTTTGGCGTGGTGGACATGTCGAGCGGCGGCAAGACGCTGCGGTTTGCCGTGCCGTGATTGAGAGAGCTCTGATGAAATCGCCCCGCGCCTTCGCCCACATCGACACCTGGGTGTTCGACCTCGACAACACGCTCTATCCGCATCACGTCAACCTGTGGCAGCAGGTCGACGCTAAAATCGGCGAGTTCGTGTGCAACTGGCTGCAGGTCGGCCCGGAAGAAGCGCGCAAGATCCAGAAGGACTATTACCAGCGCTTCGGCACCACCATGCGCGGCATGATGACCCTGCATGGCGTGCGCGCTGACGACTATCTCGCTTACGTGCACAAGATCGACCATTCGCCGCTGGAGCCGAACCCGGCACTCGGCGAAGCCATCGCGAAGCTGCCGGGGCGAAAACTGATCCTGACCAACGGCTCGGTCGACCATGTCGATGCGGTGCTGGCGAGGCTCGGCCTCGGCTCGCATTTCGACGGCGTGTTCGACATCATCGCCGCCGAATTCGAACCCAAGCCGGCGGCGCAGACCTACCGGAAATTCCTTGGGCAACATGCGGTCGACCCGACCAAAGCCGCCATGTTCGAGGACCTCGCCCGCAACCTCATCGTCCCGCATCAACTCGGCATGACCACCGTGCTGGTGGTGCCTGACGGGACCAAGGAAGTGGTGCGCGAGGATTGGGAACTTGAAGGCCGCGATGCGGCCCATGTCGACCACGTCACGGACGATCTGGCGGGGTTTTTGCAATCGCTCGCCGCCTGAGCGCGACCACGCGAGGAGCGAAGGTGCCCCGGAAGCCGGACTTGCCTGCTGCGGACCTGCCCGAAATCGAATGGGATGATCTGCGCTATTTTCTGAATCTCGCGCGCGAGAAGAGCCTGTCCGGCGCAGCACGGGCACTCGGCACGACACAGCCGACCATGAGCCGCCGGCTCGAACTGTTCGAGAAGAAGCTCGGCGCGGTCCTGTTCCAGCGGAAGCCATCCGGGCTCGAGCTTACCGAGACCGGGCGGAAGATCCTCGACCATGCCGGCAACATGGAAGAGGCCGCGCTTGCCGCGCAGCGGATTGCGACCGGCAGCAACGCCGGGATCAGCGGCACCGTCCGCGTGACATCGGCCGAATGGATCGGCGCGCGGATCCTCTCGCCGCTGCTGGCCAGGTTCTGCACCATACATCCGGGGATGGGCGTCGAGCTCGTCACCGACGCCGAGGTGCTGAGCCTGACACGACGCGAGGTCGACATTGCCGTGCGCTTCACGCGTTTCCAGCAGGACGGGCTGGTACAACGGAAGATCGGCAGTCTTCCCTTCGCCCTCTACGCGGCGCCTGACTATCTCGAGAGGCGGGGCCTGCCGGATTTCAAGCGAGGCGGCGCCAACGCCGTCCTTGTTGCAATGAATGCGGCACTTGCCGAAACAGTCGCCGAGACTAAATGGCTGCGCCAGCATTTTCCGAATGCTCACATTGCCTTTCGCAGCAACAGTCGCGATGGCCAGGCGGCGGCCGCTGCCAGCGGGGCCGGTTTGGTCTGCCTGCCGACACGTCTCGCCGCGGGCTATCGCGAGCTGCGCGCCATCACGACGCCGACGCCGCTTCCGAGTCGCGATGTGTGGCTCGGATTTCACCGCGACACGCGCGCCATCCCGCGGGTGCGCAGTATCGTGGACTTCCTGGCCGAACACGCACATCAATTCCGCTGACGATTTCGGCTCGACGTATGGTGGCCATACGGCGACAGGCGATGGGCGTCGCCGCGACCGCCAACTATCTCTTCCTCAACGCCACCTGTGATCGAGGAGATCCGCAATGTTGGACTGGAAGACTTATCAAGGCGAACTGCTGGCGCGCATCGGGGATATCGGCAAGCTGAATCCGGAGACAGTCAAGGGCTATCGCGCGCTGAGCGCCGCCAGCGCGCAGACCGGCCGGCTTGACGGAAAGACCCGCGAGCTGATCGCGCTCGCGGCCGCTGTCACGGCACGCTGCGACGGCTGTATCGCCGTGCACGCCCATGCCGCAGCGAAGTACGGCGCAAGCCGCGAGGAGCTCGCGGAAGCACTGGGCGTCGCGGTCGCGATCGGAGCCGGCGCCGCACTGGTGTATTCCGCGCGAACCCTCGACGCATTCGAGGCGAACAAGGCGGCGGAGCAGAATGAAGGGGCCGTCCGATGACAGACCCAGCTCGTCGTGCTGTTGCCTTTTCGGAGCCCGGCAGCCCGGCCTCTTCGTTCCAGCACATTCGCGTCAGCACACAGCCGGTCGAGGAGGTCGTGACGCGCCTCAAGGAGAAGATCGTTGCGGCCGATCTCTGGGTGCTGCACGAGATCAATCCGCAGATGCTGCTGCATCGCGACGGCTATGACATCGGCCCGGCGCGGCAGATCCTGTTCTTCCATCCACGCCTGATGTGGCGCCTGCTGGCGGCCGATTCGGCGGCGCTGCTCGAGGCGCCGCTGAAGTTCGCGGCGATCGGCTTCCCTGAGGAGCGAACCGAGCTGCGCTGGCTCGATCCCCGTCAGGCCTTTGCGCGGTACGGCTCGCCGGCACTGGCCACGCTTGGCGAAGAACTGGCCGGGATTTGCGAGGGCATCGTCACCGGCCTTGGCCTCTGAAATGCCGGCGAATGGGCCATGTGCCACGCGCGTTGGCCAGCCCCGGAATATCCGCCGAGAGCGTTCTTGACTCTCCCGGCCCAAATCCCGAAAAAGCCCCCTCGTTTTGCCCTCAAATAACTCCGGTTTCGAGGAAGCCCTCCGATGTCCCTGTCCGCCCTGGAATCCACCATCAACAGCGCCTTCGACGCACGCGACGGCATCTCGACCTCGACCAAGGGCGAAGTGCGCGAGGCCGTGAACCAGTCGCTGGAGATACTGGACAAGGGCGAGGCGCGCGTTGCCGAGCGCGGCGCCGACGGCAAGTGGAAGGTCAATCAGTGGCTGAAGAAGGCCGTGCTGCTCTCCTTTCGCCTCAACGACATGGACGTCATTCCCGGCGGCCCGGGCCAGGCGAACTGGTGGGACAAGGTGCCCTCGAAGTTCGAAGGCTGGGGCCCGAACCGTTTTCGCGATGCCGGTTTTCGGGCGGTGCCGGGCGCCGTGGTGCGCCGCTCGGCCTTCATTGCCAAGAACGTCGTGCTGATGCCGTCCTTCGTCAATCTCGGTGCTTACGTCGATGAGAGCACCATGGTCGACACCTGGGCCACCGTCGGCTCCTGCGCGCAGATCGGCAAGCGCGTGCACATCTCCGGCGGCGCCGGCATCGGCGGCGTGCTCGAGCCGCTCCAGGCCGAGCCCGTCATCATCGAGGACGACTGCTTCATCGGCGCGCGCTCCGAGGTCGCCGAGGGCGTCATCGTGCGCAAGGGCGCGGTGCTGTCGATGGGGGTGTTCCTGGGGGCCTCGACCAAGATCGTCGACCGCGAGACCGGCGAGATCTTCATGGGCGAAGTGCCCGAGTATTCGGTGGTGGTGCCCGGTGCGCTGCCCGGCAAGCCCATGAAGAACGGCCAGATCGGCCCGAGCACCGCCTGCGCCGTCATCGTCAAGCGCGTCGACGAGCGCACGCGTTCGAAGACCAGCATCAACGAGCTGCTGCGGGATTAATACCAGACTCATGACCGATGCCCTCTCTATTGCCCGCGATCTCATCCGCTGCCCCTCGGTCACCCCAGCTGACGCCGGCGCGCTGCGGGTGCTTGAACAAGCCCTCAATGCAGCCGGCTTCACCTGCCACCGCGTGACGTTCAGCGAACCCGGCACCGCCGATGTCGATAATCTCTATGCGCGGGTCGGCAACGAGGGCCCGCACATCACCTTCGCCGGCCACACCGACGTGGTGCCGCCCGGCGACGAGAGCGCCTGGAGCGTCGGTGCCTTCTCCGGCGAAGTGAAGGACGGTTTCCTGCACGGCCGCGGCGCTGTCGACATGAAGGGCGGCATCGCCTGCTCGGTCGCCGCGGTGCTCGAGCATCTCACTGCCAACGACGGCAAGCCGCGTGCGGACGGAAAAGGTTCGATCTCGTTCCTGATCACGGGCGACGAGGAAGACGTCTCCATCAACGGCACCATCAAGCTGCTCAAATGGGCGGCCGAGCGCGGCGAAAAGTTCGACCATTGCGTGCTCGGCGAGCCCTCCAATGTCGAAACGCTCGGCGACACCATCAAGGTCGGCCGCCGCGGCTCGCAGTCGGGCACGCTCTATGTCGACGGCGTGCAGGGCCATGTCGCCTATCCGCATCGCGCGGCCAATCCGGTGCCGGATATTGCGCGGCTGATCGTTGCCATCAGCGACGAGCCGCTCGACCATGGCAGCGCGCAGTTCCAGGCGTCCAATCTCGAATTCACCTCGGTCGACGTCGGCAACAAGGCCAATAACGTCATCCCCGGCGAAGCCCGCGCAAAATTCAACATCCGCTACAACGACAACCATACGCAGGCGAGCCTGCGCGAGCTGGTCGAGACGCGCCTGACAAAAGCCTGCGGCAACCGCATCCGCGCCCGCATCGTCTGGGAGCCGTCGAACTCCAACGTGTTCGTGACCAAGCCGGGGCCGTTCACCGACCTCGCCGTCTCCGCGATCGAAGAGGTCACGGGCCGCAAGCCGGAGCTGTCGACCTCAGGCGGCACCTCGGATGCGCGCTTCATCTCGAGCTATTGCCCGGTGATCGAGTTCGGCCTGGTCGGCCAGACCATGCACCAGATCAACGAGCGCGTGCCGGTGGGGGATTTGGAGAAGCTGACGAAGGTGTATCGGGGGATTTTGACGCGGTATTTTGCCTAGGGCTGTGAGGCTATCTGGCTGCCGCCAATCACTCCTCCGTCATGCCCGGGCTTGTCCCGGGCATCCACGATCTTTGATGCCTCAAGAAAGATAAGATCGTGGATGGCCGGGACAAGCCCGGCCATGACGACGTGGCGAGAGTACGGGCACGTCTCACTGCGTGATCGTGTCGTACAGATCCTTCCATTCGGGATTATCCTTGAGGATCAGCCTGACCTTCCAGGTCCGTGACCAATGCTTGATGTTGTGCTCGCGCTGGATCGCGGTCTGGATGTCTTCGTAGCGCTCGAAATAGACGAGCAGCTTGACGCCGTACTTCTTGGTGAAGCCAGGCACGAGTCCATTTCGGTGCTCGTAAATGCGACGAACAATATCGTTCGTCACACCGACATATAAAATGCCGTTGGCCGCGCTCGCCAGGATGTAGACCCATCCGCCATGCATGGTCGCATGTTGACGCACGTGGATGGCCGGGACAAGCCCGGCCATGACGACGGAGGCGGCATCACGCTCAATAATCCACCTTCACCAGATACAGCCCCTCCGGCGGCGCGACAATGCCGCAAGCGGCGCGGCTGCGGGCTGCAAGCGCTGCGGAGAGATCGTCTGCGGTCCAGCGGCCTTCGCCGACCCAGACCAGCGATCCCACCATCGAGCGCACCTGGCTGTGCAGGAACGAGCGCGCCGAGGTGACGATGACGATCTCGCGGCCGTCGCGCAGCACGTCGAGCTGGTCGAGTGTCTTCTCCGGCGACCTGGCCTGGCACTCGGTGTCGCGGAAGGTCGTGAAATCGTGCTTGCCGAGCAGGCGCTGTGCCGCTGCATGCATCGCATCCGCATCGAGCCGGCGCGGCACACGCCAGGCATGGCCGATGTCGAGCGCGAGATTGGCGCGGGTATTGATGACCCGGTAGCGATAGTGGCGCTTCACGGCCGAGAAGCGGGCCTCGAAAGTATCAGGTACAATGTCGGCTTCGAGGACCGCGATCGGATGGGGGCGCAGATGCGCGTTGAGCCCATCGCGAAAACGGCCCGGTGGAAACTGCTTCTCGATGTCGACATGCGCGACCTGGCCGCGCGCGTGCACGCCGGCATCGGTGCGGCCTGCGCCATGCACCCGCGCATCCGCGCCGGTCATCGCCTTCACGGCCGCTTCCAGCGCGCCCTGCACCGAAGGCAGCGTCTCCTGCACCTGCCAGCCGAAGAAGGGTGCGCCGTCATATTCGATGGTGAGCTTGTAGCGGGGCATCTCAATCCGGGTGGTGTCATCGTCCGGCTTGACCGGGCGATCCAGTACTCCGCAGCCTATCGGTTCGAACCGAGAAGTCTCAGCGTACTGGATACCCCGCCTTCGCGGGGTATGACAGCGTTAGGTGAATTTGGCTCCTGCCTTCAACGGCACACCCCGCAAGAAGTCCACGGCCTGCATCCGGGCCTTGCCCTCGCGCTGCAGCTCGAGGATGCGGATCGCGCCCTCGCCGCAGGCGATGGTAAGCTGGCCATCGAGCACCTCGCCCGGCGCACCGGAGCCCTTCGCCAGTTCGCAGCGCAGGATTTTTACGCGCGCATTCTCCGTGACACCGGCGAGCTCCGCCCAGGCACCGGGAAACGGCGACAGGCCGTGGATGTGGCGCAGCACCGCGTGCGCGGACTTGCTCCAGTCGATCCGTGCCTCGGCCTTGTCGATCTTGGCGGCGTAGGTGACGCCCTCCTCGCTCTGCTTCTTGAGCTGGAGGCCGCCGCGGTCGAGCGCGGCCATCGCGCGCACCGTCAGATCGGCACCAAGCCGGGACAGGCGATCGTGCAGATCGACTGCGGTCATGTCATCGGTGATCGCGAGGCGCTCGGCCATGGCGACGTCGCCGGTGTCGAGGCCGACATCCATCTTCATCACCATCACGCCGCTCTCGGCATCGCCGGCCATGATCGCGCGATTGATGGGGGCTGCGCCGCGCCAGCGCGGCAGCAGCGAGGCGTGCAGGTTGTAGCAGCCGAGCTTTGGCGCATTGAGGATCGCCTGCGGCAGGATCATGCCATAGGCGACGACGACGGCCGCATCGGTGTCAAACGCGCGAAACTCTTCCAGCGCTTCCGGTGTCTTCAACGTTTTCGGCGTCAGCACTGGAACGCCGAGCTTTCGCGCGGCTTCCTCGACCGGGGTCGGCTGCAATTGCAGCCCGCGCCGACCGCCCGGCTTCGGCGCGCGGGTATAGACAGCCACAATCTCGTGGCCATGCGCGACGAGCTCGAGCAGCGTCGGCACGGAGAAATCGGGCGTGCCCATGAAGATCAGGCGGAGGGGCATGACGGAGAACCTTACTCCGCGCGCTTGGCGGCTTTCTCGAACTTCTTCAGCACGCGGTCGCGCTTGAGCTTTGAGAGATAATCGACGAACAGCACGCCGTTGAGATGGTCGATCTCGTGCTGGATGCAGGTGGCGTAGAGGCCTTCGGCGTCCTCCTCGTGCACCTTGCCGTCCAGATCCGTGAAGCGCACGCGCACCTTCGCAGGCCGCTCGACCTCCTCGTAATATTCGGGGATCGACAGGCAGCCTTCCTCGTAGACCGACAGATCCGCGGAAGACGCGATGATCTCGGGATTGATGAAGACGCGCGGCTCCGGCTTGGTCTCGCCGTCCTGGTCAGGCTTGGCGAGGTCCATGGTGATCAGCCGCAGCGGCTGCGCGATCTGGATCGCCGCAAGCCCGATGCCGGGCGCGTCATACATGGTCTCGAACATGTCGTCGGCAAGCTTGCGGATCTCCGGCGTGACCTTCTCGATCGGCTTGGAGACCAGACGCAGCTGCTTGTCGGGCAGGATGATGATTTCTCTGAGGGCCATGGCGGGCGATTTAAGCTGCGCGCGACAAGCGGTCAATGCGGCCGGGAGCGCGTTAATGCTTCGCTAACCATAAAACTTCAAGTTCTGTTAACCATAAAAATTAGGGATCGATTAACCATAAATGTTCGCTATTCGTTCGTGCGGACGGGCGAATCGGATAGAACGGCAGGCATGAACGACATCATTTTCATGCTCGGCGACTGGCCGGTGCGCACCATCGACGCGCTGATCGGCTTCGGCGCGCTGGTCCTCATCCTGCTGATTGCCATTGCGGTCGTGATCGCGCGCTCCGGGCGACGCGGCGCGGAACTCGCGATGGCGCACGCCATCCGCGCCGACGAGCTGGAGGAGCGGCTGAGCCAGGTCCTGCACGCCCAGAGCGAGGCCGCCGGCCGGGCCGACGCCATGACCCAGGCGTTGGCCGGCCGCCAGGCCGAGATGGCCCGGGCGGTCAACGAGCGGCTGGATTCGGTGACCCATCGGGTCGGCCAGTCCATGGAACATTCGACCCGCAACACCATGGAGAGCCTGCGCGCGCTGCACGAGCGGCTCGGCATCATCGACAACGCGCACAAGAACCTCACCGACCTCACCACGCAGGTGACGACCTTGCGCGACGTGCTCGCCAACAAGCAGTCGCGCGGCGCCTTTGGACAAGCGCGGATGGAGGCGATCGTCCAGGACGGCCTGCCGAAGGGCGCCTACGAATTCCAGTTCACGCTCTCGACCGGCAAGCGGCCCGACTGCGTGGTGTTCCTGCCCGACCAGCGCCCGCTTTGCATCGATGCGAAATTCCCGCTGGAAGCGATGACGGCGCTGCACGATGCCCGCACCGACGAGGAGAAGCGCGCCGCCACGCAGCGGCTGCGCGGCGACGTGATGAAGCATGTCAGCGACATCGCGGAAAAATATCTCGTCACCGGCGAGACCCAGGAGATGGCGCTGATGTTCGTGCCGTCGGAATCGGTCTACGCCGAGATCCATGACGGCTTCGACGACGTGATCCAGAAGGCCTATCGCGCCAAGGTCGTGCTGGTGTCGCCCTCGCTGCTGATGCTCGCGATCCAGGTGATGCAGCAGATCATGAAGGACGCGCGCATGCGCGATGCCGCCGACCAGATTCAGACCGAAGTGATCAAGCTCGGCGACGATTTGGGACGGCTGCGCGATCGCGTGCTGAAATTGCAGAAGCACTTTGCCGACGCGAACGAGGACGTCCGCCAGATCCTGATCTCCGCCGACAAGATCGAGAAGCGCGCAGGCAGAATCGAGGAGCTCGATTTCAGCAAGACCGACGCGCCGGCGGACGGCCCGCGGCTGGTGGCGTCAGGCGCGCCGGAGCTGTTTCCAAGGAAGCTCCAGGCGGGGGAGTGATGCGGAGTCGTCATGGCCGGGCTTGTCCCGGCCATCCACGACCTTTGCAACGGCACCAAGAACGTGGATGCCCGGGACAAGCCCGGGCATGACGGTTTTTGTGGCCGAGGCAGCGCCCCCAGAATCTGCTAACACCTCCCCATGACCGCACCCGACGCGACCTCCCCTGCCGCGACCTCCGCCCCCGCCAGCTCCTGGCGCGACAGCCTGGCTGTTTACCTGCAGCCGCGGGTGCTGATCGTGCTGTTCCTCGGCTTCTCCTCGGGACTGCCGCTGGCGCTGTCGGGCTCGACGCTGCTGGTGTGGATGCGCGAGGCCGGGGTCGATCTCAAGACCATCGGGCTGTTTGCACTGGTCGGCACGCCCTACACACTGAAATTCCTGTGGGCGCCGCTGGTGGATGCGCTGCATGTGCCGCTGTTCACGCGCGCTTTCGGGCGGCGGCGCGGCTGGCTGCTGTTCTCGCAATTGCTGCTGATCGTCGCGATCCTGCTGCTGGCGCTGACCGATCCGGCGCGATCGCCCTTCTATGTGGCACTCGGCGCGCTGCTGGTGGCGACGACGTCGTCGACGCAGGACATCGTGGTCGACGCCTTCCGCGTCGAGAGCCTGCCCGAGAGCGAGCAGGCCGCCGGCATGGCGGCCTATGTCGCGGCCTATCGCATCGGCATGCTGGTTTCGACCGCAGGTGCGCTGTTCATTGTCTCCGGCTTCGAGAGCACCGGCATCACGCGCACATCGGCCTGGATGTGGGGCTATGTGGTGATGGCGGCGATGGTGCTGATCGGGACGATCACGGCTCTCGCGGCGACCGAGCCCGAGCAATCGGTGCGGGCGGAAGCCGTGACGCACGACGAGACCGCGTTCACGCGCGTGCTGCACGCGGCGATCGGCGCCTTCTCCGAGTTCCTGTCGCGCAAGGACGCGATCGCGGCGCTCGCCTTCGTCGTGCTGTTCAAGTTCACCGACGCGTTCTCGGGAACGATGACGGCGCCGTTCGTGATCGACCTCGGCTTCACCCGCAACGACTATGCGGCGATCGTGAAGGGCGTCGGCCTCGCCGCGACCCTGATCGGCGGCTTTGCCGGCGGCTTTGTGGCGCGGCGTTATTCGCTGGCAACCTCGCTCTGGATCGGTGGCGTGGTGCAGGCGCTGGCGAACCTGACCTTCTCCTGGCTTGCGCTGGTCGGCACCAATCAATGGGCGCTGGCGCTCGCGATCTGCGCCGAGAATTTCACCAGCGCCATCGGCACCGTGATCTTCGTCGCCTATCTCTCGGCGCTGTGCCAGAACCCGCTGCACACAGCGACGCAATATGCGCTGCTCACCGCGCTTGCAGCGGTGGGGCGGACCTATCTCTCGTCAGGAGCCGGCTTCGTGGCCGATACGACCGGCTGGCCGCTGTTCTTCTTGATCTGCGTGCTGGTGGCGATCCCGAGCCTGGTGTTGCTCGTCTGGCTGCAAAAGCGCGGGCATTTTGAGGCGCTGGGGCCCGTGCGGGTGTAGCGCCGCCCCTCCTACTTCCTCACCAAGCTCCACTTCGTGACCACGGCCTCACTCATCTGGCCGGGGTCGCTGGCGCAGGCGATTTCGTCGATCTTGACCGAGATCTCCTTGCCGACGAACGATTTCAACTGCGTGGCCTGCGCGTCGCTGGAGGTGACGAGCTGAAACGTTTCAGGTCCGGTCTCGAGATTGCACAGCCCGTTCGGCGCCGGCAGGCGGCGCGGCTCGGAGGTGATCTGGTACATCGCAATCCGCTTGCCGGCGTTCTTGACGTCGCGGATCTTCATCGCATTCAGCTCGCCCGAGAGCACCTCGCCGGCGCTGATCGGCTTGCCGGGCTTCGAGGGCGGCGGCGCCTCGTCGTCCCGCTGCGCGGCGATGGCCGGTGTCACCAGCAGCAGCATCGTCGCGACCAAAGCCGATCGTGTGGCGAAAAGTTTCGTCATGTCGTCCGTTCCGTCAAGTCTGGATGGCTAGAACAGGGTCCGCTGCCGCATCGCGGCCGAGAGCGTGCCCTCATCGAGATAATCAAGCTCGCCACCAACAGGCACACCATGGGCCAGCCGGGTTACTTTTACGTTGGCGTCCTGAAGCAGGTCGGTGATGTAATGCGCGGTGGTCTGTCCGTCGACTGTCGCATTCAGCGCAAGAATGATCTCGTGCACCTCGGCCGCATGCGCGCGCGCGACCAGCGCGTCGATGCTGAGGTCCTGCGGGCCGACGCCATCGAGCGGCGACAAGGTCGCGCCCAGCACGTGGTAGCGCCCTTGGGTCGCATTGGCCCGCTCCAGCGCCCAGAGATCGGCGACGTCGGCGACGACGACGATGATGGCGGGATCACGCTTCGGATCGGTGCAAATTGTGCAGGGATTTTGCGTATCGATGTTGCCGCAGGTCTTGCAGACCTGAACCTTGTCGAGCGCGACCTGCAGAGCGCCCGATAGCGGCATCATCAGCGCTTCGCGCTTCTTGATCAGATGCAGCGCCGCGCGCCGCGCGGAGCGCGGGCCCAAACCCGGCAGCCGCGCGAGAAGCTGGACGAGCCGCTCGATTTCGGGACCTGCAACCGCGCCCATATTACTGGCCGAACAGCCCCGGCGGCAGGCCGAGGCCGCCGGTCAGCGACTGCATCTTCTCCTGCATCGCGGTCTCCGCCTTGCGGCGGGCATCACCGAGCGCGGTGACCAGCAGATCTTCCAGCACCTCGCGCTCTTCGGCCTTCATCAGCGAGGGGTCGATCTTGACGCCCTTGACGTCCATCTTCGCGGTCATGCGCACGGCGACGAGACCGCCGCCGGAGATGCCCTCGACCTCCACATTGGCGAGCTGCTCCTGCATCTCCTGCATCTTGGATTGCAGCTGCGCCGCCTGCTTCATCATGCCGAGAAAATCAGCCATGGGTGCTCGTCCTTGGAAAGCCTAAGTTGTTTTGAGCATGATCTTGTCGGAAAACCGCTTCACACTTTTCCGGATCAGGCTCTAGAGATCGTCGTCGGCGTCGGAACCGTCGGGCGGATCGTCAGAGCCATAGTCAGCGTTAATATTGGTTTCCGGCGTCTCGGGGGCAAGCCTGCGGACCTCGACGACCTTCGCACCGGGGAAGCGCGACAGCACCTCCTGCACGCGCGGATCGGCCTCGGCGCTGCGCGCATGTTCCTGCTTGGCGGCCTGGCTCATCGAGCGCAGCGTCGCCTGGCCCTGCTCGTTGGAAACAATGATGGTCCAGCGGCGGCCGGTCCACAGCTCGAATTTTCGCGCGAGCTCGGAGATCATGGTTTTCGACGCGTTCGGCTCGAGCGCGACCTCCAGCCGGCCCTCCTCGAAACGAACGAGGCGCATGTCGCCTTCGAGCGCGGCCTTGGTCATGAGGTCGCGCTTCTGCCCGGCGAGCGCCACGAGCTGGGCGAAGCTGGTGATGCGCAGCTGGGGTGCCGCCCCCTGCGGGTCTGGCGCGGGCGCCGCCATTTGCGGCCGGGCACCGCCGCCGAATGCAGTCGGTGACGAGGTCGGCATGCGAACTGGCGCAGCAGAGGTCACGGACGCCGCGGAAGCCATTGGTGCCGCCGGCGCGCCGCTGCGCGCGGCACTGCCGCCCACGACCGGCGAACTGCCGCCGTTCTGCTCCAGCATCCTGATCGCCTCGTCCGGCGTCGGCAGGTCGGCGACATAGGCGATGCGCACCAGCACCATCTCGGCGGCCGCAGCCGGCCGGGTTGCGGCCTGCACCTCGGTGATGCCCTTGAGCAGCATCTGCCACATCCGCGACAGCACGCGCATGGAGATCTTCGAGGCGAAATCCCTGGCGCGCACGCGCTCGGTCTCGCCATAGGCGACGTTGTCGGCGGTTGCCGGCACGATCTTCACGCGGGTGACGAAATTGACGAACTCGGCGAGGTCCGAGAGCACGACGATCGGATCGGCGCCGACGTCGTACTGGTCGCGGAACTCCTTGAAGGCGCTCGCGATGTCACCGCGCGCCAGCGAAACGAAGAGGTCGATGACGCGGGTGCGGTCGGCAAGGCCCAGCATCTGCCTGACCGCATCGGCCTTCACCTGGCCTGCCGCATGCGCAATGGCCTGGTCGAGCAGCGACAGGGAGTCGCGCACGGAGCCTTCGGCCGCACGCGCGATGATGCCGAGCGCTTCGGGCTCGATCTCGACGTTCTCCTTCGCGGCGATGTTGGCGAGGTGCTTCATCAGCACGTCGGCCTCGACGCGGCGCAGGTCAAAGCGCTGGCAGCGCGACAGCACCGTAACCGGAACCTTGCGGATCTCGGTCGTGGCGAACACGAACTTGGCGTGCTCCGGCGGTTCCTCCAGCGTCTTCAGGAAGGCATTGAACGCCGCCGTCGACAGCATGTGGACTTCGTCGATGATGTAGACCTTGTAGCGGGCGCTGGCCGGGGCGTAGCGCACGCTGTCATTGATCTGGCGGACGTCGTCGACGCCGGTGTGCGACGCCGCGTCCATCTCCAGCACGTCCATGTGCCGGCTTTCCATGATCGCCTGGCAATGCACACCCAGGGTCGGCATCTGGACGGTCGGCCCTTTCACCGAGCCGTCCGGCATCTCGTAGTTGAGCGCACGGGCCAGAATACGCGCGGTGGTGGTCTTGCCGACGCCGCGAACGCCGGTGAGGATCCAGGCCTGCGGAATGCGCCCGGTCTCGAACGCATTGGAGACGGTGCGGACCACAGCCTCCTGGCCGATCAGATCGTCGAACGAGGAGGGGCGGTATTTGCGCGCGAGAACGCGGTAAGGCGCGTTGGCGGCCTGGCCGGCGCTGTCAGGAGTGGAAGGGGCGCCAGCGTCGGTCATCGGTCAATCCGCAATGGAATGTCTCTCGGCTGGCTTTTGCGGACAGGAGCGCGCAGGCGGGAAGCCCGCCGACGCAATTCGCTCGAAAAAACAGGTAGGAGACTGACGAGCGACCCGATCCGGACCTCGTTAGGGCTGCTTCCTTCCGGACCTGACCCGGTTGGCGAGTGGCTCGTCCACCGCCAATCTCCCGGTCCCTATTTGGGGCCAAAAGGTCGGGAAAGCAAGCGGGTATCACTTTGGCGAGCTTGATCTTGCCCAGCATCCGGGCAATTCCGGGTCTGCTCAGCCGATAGGCTGTGCTTTCGCAGTCTCCGCCGCCTTGGTAAGAACGCTGCCGGAACCCACCTGATCAGAAAAGCGATTGATCCCAATGGTTACACGTCGTGATGTTGCATCGATTGTCGGACTTGGCGCCATCGGCGCGGTGACCGCGGGCGCGCTGGCCTCTCCGGCTGTGGCCCAGGCGGCCGATCCCAACGAATCGACCTTTGCCCGCATCCGCCGCACCAAGAAGATGCGGATCGGCGCGGTCGGCGGCGGCGCGCCCTATTACATGAAGGATCTCGCCAGCGGCCAGTGGAAGGGTTTTTACGTCGACATCGCCAAGGCGCTCGCCGACGACATGGAAGCCGAGCTGGAGATCACCGAAACCACCTGGGGCAATTCGGTGCTCGATCTCCAGTCCAACAAGATCGACATCTTCTTTGGCCTGAACCCGACCCCGAAGCGCGCGCTGGTGATCGACTTCTCGGTGCCGGTCTTCAACAACGCCTTTGGCATCCTCTGCAAGAAGGACTTCAAGCCGAAGAGCTGGGCCGAACTGAACTCGCCCGACGTCAAGATCGCGGTCGACCAGGGCTCCTCGCACGACCAGGTCGTCAGCCGCCTGACGCCGAAGGCGCAGATCTCGCGGCTGAAGACCGCCGACGACGCCACCGCCGCGCTGCAGACCGGCCGCGTCGACGCGCAGTGCCTGATCACCATGCTGTCGCTGACGGTGCTGAAGAAGAACCCCTCGCTCGGCCAGTTCGTGCTGCCGACGCCGATCTTCGCCACCACCTCGAACGCCGGCTTCCGCCGCGAGACCGACAAGACCTTCCGCGACTACGTCAACACCTGGATCGACTTCAACAAGGGCCTCGGCTTCATCCGCAACGCCATCATCACTAACATGGAGCTGGTGGGCGTGACGGAGGCGGACATTCCGCCGGGCGTTTCGCTGTAGGTATCACAAGCTTGGGGCAGTCTCGATCCTCGCGCGCCGCTCCACTCCCTCTCCCGCTTGCGGGAGAGGGCTGGGGTGAGGGTGTCTCCGCTGGCAAGACTCCCCAAGAGGAGAGAGCCCGCACCCGCATCGCATCTTCGATGCGACGCGACCTCTCCCGCAAGCGGGAGAGGTGAAGCAAGAAAGCACGCATGTATCAGTGGGACTTCGGCATCCTTTGGAGCTATCGCTGGCTCTTTCTCAACGGGCTTGGCGTCACCGTCGGCTTCACGGTGGTCATTGTCGTGCTCGGCCTGGTGTTCGGCCTGTTCGGAGCGTTTGGCAGCCTATCGCGCTTCAAGACCGTGCGCCTGACCGCCCTCACCTTCATCGAGGCGTTCCGCTGCACGCCGATCCTGGTGCAGCTGATCTGGTTCTATTACGCGCTGCCGATCCTGGCGGGTGTCGAGATGACGCCGATCACGGCCTCTGCGCTGGCGCTCTCGCTCTATGGCGGCTCGTTCTACTCGGAGATCATCCGCGGCGGCATCATCTCGATCGACCGCGGCCAGTCGGAAGCGGGGGCCGCGCTCGGCATGACGCCGGGGCAGTCCATGCGGCGTATCGTGCTGCCACAGGCGATCAAGCGCATGATCCCGGCGCTGATGAACCAGTCGATCATCCAGTTCAAGAACACCTCGCTGGTCTCGGTGCTCGCGGTGCCTGATCTGGTCTATCAAAGCCAGGTCGCCGCACATGACAGCTACCGGCCGTTGGAAACCTACACCGCCGTCGCGGTCGCCTATGCGGCGATCCTGATCCCCCTGACCATCCTCGCCAGGCGTGGCGAGAAGCGACTGGCGGTCAGCGAATGAGCGAGATGTCAAAGATCGAGATCCGAGCCTTGCGCAAGCGCTTCGGCAGCAACGAGGTCTTGAAGAACATCAATCTCGACGTCGCCAAGGGCGGCGTCGTGGCGCTGATCGGGCCGTCCGGCTCCGGCAAATCGACGCTGCTCCGCTGCATTAACCTGCTGGTCGCACCCGACGGCGGCAGCGTCCGCGTCGGCGACACGCGCTTTGCGTTCGGCGATGGTTCCAAGCTCCCTGACGTGAGGACACTCGCAAGATTCCGCGCCACCACCGGCATGGTGTTCCAGCATTTCAACCTGTTCCCGCACATGACGACGTTGCAGAACGTGATGGAGGGACCGGTCACGGTGCGTCGCATGGCCAAGGCGGACGCCGAAAAGCTCGCACGTGCCCAACTTGCGAAAGTCGGACTTGCGGAGAAGGCCGATCAATATCCGGCGACGCTCTCCGGCGGCCAGAAGCAGCGCGTAGCGATCGCACGCGCGCTCGCGATGGAGCCTGATGTCATGCTGTTCGACGAGGCGACGTCGGCGCTCGATCCCGAGCTCGTCGGCGAGGTGCTGAATGTGATCCAGCAACTGGCCTCCGAGGGCATGACCATGGTGATCGTGACCCATGAAATCGCCTTCGCCCGCGAGGTCGCCGACCGCCTGATCTTTATGCGCGATGGCGTTGTGGTCGAGGAAGGCCCGGCGCGGCAGGTGATCGACAATCCACAGGAAGCCGCGACACGCGCCTTCCTCAGCCATTTCCACCGCACCGGCGCGCTGCCGCCGGCCAACGCGACACCGTGATGCCCGATATCGACCGCGTCTATCTCGTCACCGGTGCCGCCAGCGGCATCGGTCGCGCCACCGCAAAATTGCTCGGAGCGCCGGGGGTCGCCCTTCTGCTCCACACGCGCTCGAACGCAGAAGGTCTCGACGCCACTGCAACCGAAGCTGAGGCAAAGGGTGCGGTCGTGGCAAAGTGCCTCGGCGATCTCGCGGAGGAGGCAGCCGTCACCGACGCACTCGCCGCCACACAACGCGCTTTCGGCCGGCTCGACGGATTGATCCTGGTCGGCGGCCACGCCCGTCGTGGCAGCGCCATCGGCACGCCGGCGGATCAGTTTCGCCAGGCGATGGATGAATCCGCACTGGCGTTCACGCGGATGGTCGAGGCGGCGCTTCCGCTGCTGCGGGCCGGACAGGATGCGCGGATCGTCGCGGTATCCTCGTTCGTCGCACACGCGATCCGGCCTGAATTCGCGCCCTTCGCCGCCACCGCCGCGAGCCGTGCCGCGCTTGAAGCGCTTGTGCGGCTCACCGCGATGGAGCTCGCCAAGGACGGCATCACTGTGAATGCGGTTTCGCCGGGCCTCATCGTCAAGGACAAGCCGAGCGAGAGCCGGCTGTCGCCCGAGCAGATCGCCGCAACCGAAGCGCTGATCCCGATGCGCCGGCGCGGGCGGCCGGAAGAGGTCGCCGAGATCATCGCCTTCCTTGCGTCACCGGGAGCGTCTTACGTCACAGGCCAGATCTGGCACGTCAATGGAGGCCTGATATGACCGAAGCGACCGTCGAACGTCTCAGGCTGTTCCTGATCGAAAGCCCGATCAAGATGGCCCGCCTGCAGGGCGTCGGCAATGTCAAGGGCACCGTAAAGCGCGTGCTGATCGAGCTGACGTCGAGCGACGGCGTGATCGGCTGGGGCGAGGCGGCGCCGTGGGAGGTGTTCACGGGAACGGCTGAAGCAGCCTTCTCCGCGCTCGACATCTATCTGCGGCCGATCGTGCTCGGCAAGCCGGTCCGCCGCATCCGCGCGCTGATGGCCGAGCTCGACCGCGCGCTGGTCGGGCACGCCGAGGCCAAGGTCGCGATCGAGATGGCGCTGCTCGACATCGTCGGCAAATCCTCGGGGCTTTCCGTTGCTGACCTCCTCGGCGGCCGCGTGCGCGACACGATTCCCCTCTCCTTCTCGATTGCCGATCCGGATTTCGCTGCTGATCTCGAGCGCATGCGAAGAATGGTTCCCGACGGCAATGTCATCTACAAGGTCAAGACCGGCGTGAAACCGCATCGCGAGGACCTCGATCATCTCGAAGCGATCCGCAAGGAGTTCGGCGACAACATCGATCTGCGGGTCGACTACAACCAGGCGCTGGCGCCGTTCGGCGCCATCAAGATCCTGCGCGATGTCGAGGCGTTCGCGCCGACCTTTATCGAGCAGCCGGTGCCGCGCAAATTTCTCGACATGATGGCGCAGCTCACCGCGGCGCTGGAAACGCCCGTGCTCGCCGACGAAAGCTGCTTCGACCGCCGCGACATGATGGACGTGGTGCGCCAGGAGGCCGCCGACGCCGTCTCGATCAAGCTGATGAAGGCCGGCGGCCTGTTCGAGGCGCAGGCGATCATGGCGATCGCCGACATCGCCGGCCTGCCCGGCTATGGCGGCACGTTGTGGGAGGGCGGCATAGGCCTTGCCGCCGGCACGCAGCTGATCGCGGCAACACCGGGCATCTCGCTCGGCTGCGAGTTCTACATGCCGCATCATGTTTTGACCGAGGATGTGCTCGAGGAGCGCGTCGCCAATCGCGGAGGTCACGTTGTCGTGCCCGACGGCCCCGGCCTCGGCATTCGCGTCAGCGAAGCCTCGATTCGCACGAACGCGCGGGTGCTGGCGGAGGCGTAAGCCTCGCCTTGGGGTGTACAACACCCGTTGCTGCCGTCCCGGCCCTGCGCAGGGACGACACCGAATGTGGAGCGCCGCTTTTCGCACCCAACGGTCTCAGTCCCCTTCTTGACTCCTCCCAAATTCGTTATACAACATAACTATTCTGACAAGGACGCAAATGACACAGGGAAACGCCGAGACCGCTGACGCGGGCGCCTCCGGCCTGCTTCGGATCGAGAGGGTGGACCGGGTTCTGACCGTGGGTCTGAACCGGCCGGCCAAGCGCAATGCGCTCAATGACGGCATCATCCTTGAAATCGGCGAGTGCTTTGCGTCCCTGCCCGAGGATATCGGTGCTGTCGTCATCCACGGCATCGGCGACCATTTCTCTTCCGGCCTCGACCTGTCCGAGCTGCAAGATCACGACGCCACGGGCGGCCTGTTGCATTCGCAGATGTGGCACCGGGTGTTCGACCGCATCCAGTACAGCCGCGTGCCCGTGATCGCGGCGCTGAAGGGCGCGGTGATCGGCGGCGGGCTCGAGCTTGCCTGCTCCGCCCACATCCGCGTCGCCGAGCCCACAGCCTATTTCGCGCTGCCCGAGGGACAGCGCGGCATCTTCGTCGGCGGCGGCGGCTCGGTGCGGCTGCCGCGGCTGATCGGCGTCGCGCGGATGATGGACATGATGCTGACCGGGCGCGTCTACAGCGCGACCGAGGGCGCGTCCTATGGCTTTGCGCAATATGTCACCGAAGCAGGTAACGGCCTCACCAAGGCGCTGGAGCTCGCGACCAAGATCGCGTCCAACGCGCCGCTGACGAATTTCGCCGTGCTCCAGGCGCTGCCGATGATCGCGGAGGCCAACCCGCAGACCGGCCTGTTGATGGAATCGCTGATGGCCACCGTCGCGCAGAGCGACAAAGAGGCAAAACGCAGGATCCGCGAATTCCTCGAGCACAAGACCGCCAAGGTAAAGCCGAAGTCATGAGTGCACAGCCGTCCTCTTCCAGCACAGAGCGCGGCGCGAGCAATTCTCCGCTGCGGCCGATCTCGTTCGGCGATCCCGTCGTCGACATCGAACGTCGCGCCGACGGCACGATCTATTTGCGGCCGAAGCAGCCGCTCGGCGATTACCCCGTCCGCATCACCGACCGCCTGCATCACTGGGCGACGACGACGCCGGATCGCGTGTTCATGGCGGAGCGCGAAGGCGGCCGCGGCTGGCGCAAGATCACCTATGCCGAGCTGCTCACCGCGAGCCGGCACATCGCATCAAGCCTGATCCAGCGCGGCCTGTCGGCCGAGCGGCCGGTCGTCATCCTCTCCGGCAATTCGATCGACCATGCGCTGCTGGCGTTCGGCGCGTTCTATGCGGGCATTCCGTTCTGTCCGGTATCGCCGGCCTATTCGCTGGTCTCAAAGGATTACGGCAAGCTCTCTTATCTGATGAAGCTGCTGACGCCCGGCCTGGTCTTCGCCGAGGACGCCGACAAGTTCGCGGACGCGCTTGCCGCCAACGTCTCGCTCGGCACCGAGATCGCCGCGTCCTATGGCCATGTGCCGGGCCGCGACGTCACCTTGCTCGCCGATCTCATGGCAACGCCGATCCGAAGCGACCTCGACGCGGTGCATGGCAAGATCGGTCCCGACACGATCGCGAAATTCCTGCTGACGTCGGGCTCGACCGGCAATCCCAAGGCCGTCATCAACACCCAGCGCATGATCTGTGCCAACCAGGTGATGCTTCGCGAGACGCTCGCCTTCCTCAAGGACGAGCCGCCCGTCATCATCGACTGGCTGCCCTGGAACCATACCTTTGGCGGCAACCACAATATCGGGCTGACGCTCTACAACGGCGGCTCGATGTATCTCGACGCCGGCAAGCCGATGCCTGGTGGCATCGAGGAGACCGTGCGCAATCTCCAGGAGATTTCGCCAACGGTCTATTTCAACGTGCCCAAGGGTTACGAGTCGTTGCTGCCTTACTTGCGCGACGACCAGGGTCTTCGTGCAAAGTTCTTCGACCGGCTGCACGCGATGTTCTTCTCGGGCGCGGCGCTGTCGCCCTTCGTCTGGAACAGCCTCGACGAGCTCGCGGTGAAAGAAAAAGGCTATCGCGTCCCGATGCTGACCGGCCTCGGCGCAACCGAGACCGCGCCGTTCTTCATGTCGGTCAATCCGCGCACCAGCCGCTCCGGCCATGTCGGCCTTCCCGTGTCGGGCAACGACGCCAAGCTGGTGCCGAACAACGGCAAGATGGAAGTTCGTGCCAAGGGCCCGAACGTGATGCCCGGCTACTGGCGCCAGCCCGATATCACCGCAAAATCCTTCGACGAGGAAGGATTTTACAAGATGGGCGATGCGCTCAAGCCTGCCGATCCCGATGATCTCAACGCCGGCTTCGATTTCGACGGCCGCGTCAGCGAGGATTTCAAGCTCGCAAGCGGCACCTGGGTCAGCGTCGGTCCACTACGTGCGCGCTTCGTCGCGGCCTGCGCGCCGCTGGTGCGCGACGTCGTCATCGCCGGCATCAACCGCGATGAGGTTTCCGCGCTGGTGCTGCTCGATCTCGACGGTTGCCGCCTGATCAACCCCGCGCTGCCGGCCGACAATCTCGCCGCCACCGCCGGGGACCGGCTGGTGCGCGAAGCCCTCCGTGAGCGCTTGACCGGCTTTCTCTCTTCGGCCACCGGCTCCTCGACGCGGATCACGCGTGCGATCCTGCTGGACGCGCCGCTGTCGATCGACAAGGGCGAGGTCACCGACAAGGGCTCGATCAACCAGCGCGCGGTGATCGAGCATCGCGGCGCGCTGATCGAGGAGCTCTACGCTGCCAATCCATCGGACCGTGTGATATCGGTCGCTTAAGAAATCATCGCCAAGGGAGAACGCCATGTTGTTGAAGGATCAGGCAGCCATCGTCACCGGCGGTGCATCGGGACTGGGCGCCGCCACCGCGCGAAAGCTGGCGGCACAGGGCGCCAGGGTCGCAGTGTGCGATCTCAATACCAAGCTCGCGGAGACCGTTGCCGCCGAGATCAAGGGCGTGGCCGTGACCTGCGACGTCTCCGATGCCGCCTCCGCTGAAGCCGCGATCGCCCAGGCGACCAAGGCCCATGGCCCGGCCCGCGTGCTGGTCAACTGCGCCGGCATCGGCGTTGCGAAGCGCGTCGTCGGCCGTGACGGTCCGATGGCGCTCGCCGATTTCGACAAGGTTATCAAGGTCAATCTGATCGGCACCTTCAACATGCTGCGGCTTGCCGCGACCGAGATGTCCAAGCTCGAGCCGCAGGCGAGCGGCGAGCGCGGCGTCATCATCAACACCGCCTCGGTCGCCGCCTATGACGGCCAGATCGGCCAGTCGGCTTATTCGGCCTCCAAGGGCGGCATCGTCGGCATGACGCTGCCGATCGCGCGCGAGCTGGCCCAGTTCGGCGTTCGCGTGCTGACGATCGCGCCGGGCCTGTTCCTTACGCCGCTGCTGGCCAATCTGCCGCAGGAAGCCCAGGACTCGCTCGCCGCCGCGATCCCCTTCCCGCGCCGGCTCGGCCACGCCGACGAATTCGCCGCGCTCGCGCTGCACATGGTCGAGAACTCCTATCTGAACGGCGAGGTGGTGCGGCTCGACGGCTCCCTGCGCATGGCGCCGAAGTAAGAGAATCGCATGTTCGTGAACCGGCGCGAGGTCCAGATCCAGTGGGGCGACTGCGACCCCGCCAACATCGTCTACTACCCGCGCTATTTCGCGATGTTCGACGATTCGACGTCGACCTTGTTCGAGGTCGCCGGGTTCTCCAAGCAGGATCTGGTCCGCAAATACGGCCTGGTGGGCATCCCCATGGTCGACACGCGGTCCAGGTTCTACATCCCCTCGACCTATGGCGACTGGATCACCATCGAGACTAGAATCGAGAGCATCAAGCGCTCGAGCTTCGAGGTGAAGCACAACGTCTACAAGGGCGAGGCACTTGCGATCGAAGGTTTTGAGACCCGCGTCCTGGTTGGCCGCGATCCCGTTAACCCCGACAAGCTGAAATCGGCACCGTTTCCGCCGGAAATGGTAGCGAAATTCACAGGGAGCGAGATCCGGAGCTAATCGCGCATCACCAAAAGACGGGGCTGAAATGGCCCCGAATTTCTGCTTTCAAAGAAACACGAAAAGGGAGGAATAGATGAAACGCTTTTACCTGACCGCCGCCATCGCCGCAGTCGCGCTGGCGCTGCCGGCCCTGCCGGCGTTGGCCCAGGCCAACGAAATCACCATCGGCATCACCACCACCACGACCGGTCCGGGTGCAGCCCTCGGCATTCCCGAGCGCAACGCGCTGGAATTCGTGCCGAAGGAGATCGGCGGCGTGCCGCTGAAGGTGATCGTGCTCGACGACGGCGGCGATCCGACCACCGCCACCACCAACGCCCGCCGCTTCGTCACCGAATCCAAGGCCGACATCATCATGGGCTCGGCGCTGACGCCGCCGACGATCGCTGTCTCCAACGTCGCCAACGAGGCCGGCATTCCGCATTTCGGCCTCGCGCCGTTCCCGATCACGCCGGAACGCATGAAGTGGTCGGTGGCCATGCCGCAGCCGATTCCGATCATGGGCAAGGTGCTTTACGAGCACATGAAGTCCCACAACGTGAAGACGGTCGGCTATATCGGCTATTCCGACAGCTACGGCGACCTCTGGTTCAACGACTTCAAGGCCCAAGGCGTGTCAATGGGCATGACCTTGGCCGACGAGGAGCGGTTTGCCCGTCCCGACACGTCCGTGACAGGGCAGGTGTTGAAGCTCGTCGCCGCCAATCCCGATGCGATCCTGATCGGCGCCTCCGGCACAGCGGCAGCACTGCCGCAAACCGAACTGCGCGAGCGCGGCTATCAGGGCCTGATCTACCAGACCCATGGCGCCGCCAGCATGGATTTCATCCGCATCGCCGGTAAGGCGGCAGAGGGCGTGCTGATGGCATCGGGCCCGGTAATGGATCCCGAGGACCAGCCGGACGAGGCAGCGACCAAGAAGCCGGGCCTCGCGCTCAACAGGGCTTACGAGGGCAAATACGGCCCGAACAGCCGCAGCCAGTTCGCCGGCCATTCCTACGACGCCTTCGAGATCCTGAAGCGCGTTATTCCGGTTGCGCTGAAGACGGCCAAGCCGGGCACGCCGGAATTCCGCGAGGCGATCCGTCAGGCGCTGCTCTCGGAGCGGGAAATCGCGGCGAGCCAGGGCGTCTACAATTTCACCGAGAAGGATCGCTACGGCCTCGACGACCGCTCGCGCATCCTGCTCACGGTCAAGGATGGCAAATACACGCTCGCGAAGTAAGCGGCGACAGGTTTCCAGGACGACGAGAGCCGGCCCGATGGGCCGGCTCTTTTCTTTTACACTACGCGCGCAATTGCATCAGGCCGCCTGTCGCAGCGGCGTCCAGGCGAACTCCGGATAGTAGGTGTCCATCATCCGGTCGACATAAGCGGTCAGGTTCGGAAATCCTTCCGCGCGCTCGCGCAGACGGGATTCGAAGAACGGCGTCAAGATGCCCGCAAGCGCGCCGAACGCGGTCGCGTCGACCCCGCTGGGCTTGTTGCCCATCAGATAGGATTTGTCGCCGAGCTGCACCGATAGTGCGAACAGCGAGCGAACCGCGAGCTCGACATCGTCATCGGGAGCGTGACGACCGAGGCCGGAGAGCAGGTAATTCTCGGCGACGCGGAATTGCGCGTCCTCGCGCAGCTTCTCGCGGCTGTGCTCGGGCGCCCCGTCGAAGAAATGCGCAGGGCCCTTGGCGAAATTGGCAGCATCGACCCAGCGCGCGCCGACCAGCGACCAATAGACGTGGTGCTCGATCATGCGCTCGAACGCCCAGGCCTGGGCGCGTTCGTGCAGGGAAAGACCGGCGTCGAAGTCGAAGCCGTAGCGGCGCTCGATATGGGCGCGGATGAAGGTGGAATCGGCCACGGCCTCGCCGCCGTCATCAATGAAAGGAAGCTGCCCCTTCGGCGACGCCGGCGGCATCGCGCGCTCCTTCCGGTAGGGCAGTCCCGCCATCTTGAGCTGCACCTCCGTCTTGGTGACGAAAGGGCTGATTTCCGGCAGGCCGAAGCCGGTGCCAAAGCCGTAAAGCGTGATCATTGGAGCTCTCCTGAACCTGCCGAAAGAGTTGATGGAACCTAGCGCCGGGCTGCTGCCACCATGGTGGCAGCAGCCGTGATATCTTCTGCGAAACGGGCCCCCCGCCAGGCACGGCCCATCACATGGCGGACCAGCGCGTCCGCGGCCTGGACCAGCGAGCGTGTCAGCATGGTCACGAGCGCAACGCGGAGATCGACGATGGTGAGATCGAAAGGTGCGAGGCGGCCGAAGACCCAGGTCTGCAGCGAGGCTAGCAACGAGGCCTGGCTCCGCCACAGCGGTCCGGCCGGACCGAGATGGGTTGGAATGATCATGGACAAATCCTCTTCAGTCGATGTGTTGTCCCGGTATAGAACTCCCCTGCTGCCAACATCCTGTCAGCAGCCACGCGCCGTTTTCTGATCCGCCCCCGATGAGAGAATCGTCATGAGACGCGCCGACCGGCTGTTTCAGATCATCCAGGTACTGAGGCGTACCCGTAAGCCGCTGACGGCGGACGCGATTGCGGCCGAGCTCGAGACGTCGAAGCGAACGATCTATCGCGACATCGCAACGCTGATGGGCCAGCGCGTGCCGATCCGTGGCGAAGCCGGCATGGGCTACATTCTCGAGAAGGGTTTTGACCTGCCACCCTTGATGCTGACACCCGACGAGATCGAGGCGGCGGTGCTGGGCGCGCAATGGGTCGCGGGCCACGCCGATTCCACGCTGGCGCGCGCGGCCGAAGATCTGATGGCCAAGATCGCCGACACCGTGCCTGAACGCCTGCGTCCCTTCGTGCTGGAGCCTGCTAGCCGCGCGCGGCCGAGCTGGAACAGGGAGCCGGATCGCCTGGACATGGCGCGCACGCGCACCCAGATTCACGAGGGCAAGAAGATCATGCTGCGTTACCGCGACGAGCAGGGCCGCCCCAGCGAGCGCATGATCTGGCCGATCTCGGTCGGCTATCTCGAAGCCGTGCGCCTGCTCGCGGCCTGGTGCGAGCTGCGTAGCGATTTTCGCAGCTTCCGCACCGACCGCGTGGTAGATGCGACCTATCTCGACGAAAGATATCCGGAGCGGCGCGACGTGCTGCGCGCAAAATGGCGGCAGAGCCTGGTCTGGGGTCCGCCCAAGGATACCTGACAAGGACACATGACGCTGATGGAAGAGACCGATCTGTCGAGCCGTTGCCAGAGCTGCGGCGCCTGCTGCGGCTATTCGCAGAACTGGCCGCGCTTCTCGATCGAGAGCGACGAGGAGCTTGCGTTGATCCCGGAGACGCTCGTCAACGCGCGACAATCCGGCATGCGCTGCGAGGGCGATCGCTGTTCAGCGTTGCAGGGCGAGATCGGCAAGGCGACCACGTGCGGCATCTATGCGGTCCGGCCGGAGGTGTGCCGCACCTGCATGCCGGGCGACGCCGAATGCGCGATGGCACGGCGGAAGTTCGGACTGCCTGTGATCGAGACCGCTTAAGCCGGGACGGCTTCGCTGATCTCGTCGTCGATCTCGTCGTCCAGCGGTGCGAGCACCGAGAGCGGCTTGGTCGACAGCGTGATCGGCTTGCGGCCACCCGACACCGACGGGGACGATTTGGCCGAGCCCTGGCGCGACAGCGCGTAGAGCGTCGAGCCGACACGGCCGCCGTTCTCGATCAGGTCGCGCTCGCTGCAGCTGGCTGCGATCGCGACGGCCAGCGAATGAAGATGGCTGCGGCGATAGCAGAACAGCGCCAGCCTGGCGCGCGCGTCAGGGGAAACACTCTCAACCAGCCTCGGCAGGCCACTCTCGCTGGCGCGGTACATCTCGCCAAGGAGCTCGTCGCGAACCGGGCAGAAATCGCTTTCATAAGCGTCGCGGCTTGAAAACATTGCAGTTCTCCCTCGTGTAGGGAAGATGCAGCGCAATTCTCTAATGAAAGGTTAACCACCCCGAGCGGTAGTCACTCGGGGTGCTTGCGCGTGGGCCACGAATCAACCGGGCGGGACTTGTTGCGTACCGCTTTTGCGGCCCCGGAACGACAGTGCCAGCAGTCAGTTCGCCGCCATGAAGATGGAGAGGCCGAAGCCGGTCAGATGGTGCAGCGCCTGGTCGACGCCGATCAGGGTCCAGAACCAGGGGTGCTCCTGGTTGACGCGGAAATTGGCCGAAACCCATCCCTTGGCGCGGTCGATCGTGATGTGAATGACGAAGTCGATCAGCGCCACGAACCAGAATTTCGGCGCCACGATCAGGATCAGCGGCAGCGCAACCGCAAAGTGAATCAGGCAATGCACCAGAAGCGGCAAAGCCCAGCCGTGCTTCTGGTCCTTGCCTTGCGCCATCCAGGCGGTCTGCAGCACGAAATCGGCGATGATGTGCTTGAAGGTAAGCAGCAACATCCAGCCAATGAGCGCTTCGACCGGAACCGCCGATGACAGAGGTGGAAACGACAAAGCTGACGCCCTCGTTGACCTAAAAGGAAAAAATGGAGCGTTCAGCGCAACTTCTTCTTGGACCCGTCAGAACATCGGGACCGCTGATTTATGACATCTCCCGCGACGGAATGCAGCCGGGGGAATTGGAAAATCGCCAACTGTGGCTAAACGGTGATAGCATAACCAAACGACGTGGATCGGTTGAGTAAGGTTACCTTCGGCGCGAAATTTGCATTCTCTCGCTGGAGCGCTATCATCCTCAGGTAGAGGATTATCGTTCTTTTTTCAGACGCTTACGAATTTTCGAGCGTGCCGCCGGCGATGGCCGTGCCGCCCGCCATTTCGGGAACGAGGCCAGAGTGCTGCCATGAGTGCTGAAGGCCCGACCTCGTCAACCGAGCACCCGCCGCCACGGCGTCCCAAGGTGATCAAGACCAATCAGCAGCAGGTCCTGCTGTATGTCGTGCTGACCCTGCTGCTGTCGCTTGCCACCGTCTGGGCCGGGCGCGTCTGGTGGCACAATTCGGAGACGCTGACTTTTGCCGTCGGCGCTCCCAACAGCGACGAAGCAATGTTCGCGACCAAGCTCGCCACACTGCTGAAGAACAGCGCCTCGCGCTTCCGGATCAAGATCGTCAACAACGCCGACAACGCCAAGGCGCTCGCGCAGTTCGATCGCAGGCAGGCCGATCTTGCCGTCCTGCGCACCGACGCCAAGGTGCCGCTGCGGGCGCGCACGCTCGCGATCCTTGAGCACGATCTCGTGCTGCTGCTCGGCCCCGGCAACAAGAAGATCAAGTCGCTCGCCGAGCTCAAGAAGAAGAAGGTCGCCGTTCTCGCCGAGAATGATTCGTCCCTCGCCTTCGTCCGTAGCATCCTCGATATTCCCGCCGACAGCCCCGACGCCGCGAAGATCCAGATGGCGCCGCAGGGCGCGACGCTGGACAAGCTGTTCGCGCCGGCCAGCGGCTTTGGTGCGGTGATTGCTGTCGTCCACGCCTCCAAGGCCGTGCGCGACAAGGCTTATGAGCAGGTCGCCAGGCGCGGCGGCTTCACGCTCAATGCCATCGACGAAGCCAAGGCGCTGGCGCGTAAATTCCCCGGCATTTCCGACGAGACGCTGACAGCCGGCACGCTGTCCGCCTCGCCCGAGATTCCCGACGACGATCTCGACACGATCGGCCTCGAATGGCTGCTGGTCGCGCAGTCCAAGATTTCGCCGACCACCGCTGGCGACATCGCGCGCATCGTCTACGAGAACAAGTCCGCGCTCGGGCTCGACAACGGCTTTGCCACCCATATCGAGCCGGCCTCAGTCGAGAAAGATGCCTTCGTGATGGCGCATCAGGGCGCCGCCGATTACATCAACGACGACACCAAGTCGTTCATGGATAAGTACAGCGACGTGATGTATCTGGGCGCCGCCGCGCTCAGCGTCATCGGCTCGATCTTCGCCGCGATCTACGCCAAGATCACCCGCGTCGCGCCAGAGAAGGCAAGCGAGCTCTCTACCGCGATCCTCGATATCGGGGAGCGGATCGAGCACGCCCATTCGCTGGATCAGCTCGAATGTCTCCAGGACGAGCTCGAGGGCATCTTGCGCGGCGCGGTAATCGGCTTGCGCGACGGCACGATCAGTACCGACGGGCTCGATACGTTCAAGCTCGGCTACGAATTCGTCCGCGACGAGATCGGGATGCGCCGCGACTACCTGAAGCGCCATGCCAGCGAGCTCGAGAAGATCGCCGCCCCCGCCGCGCTCCCCCCGCCCGAAGACAGCAACGTTGTGGTGGTGAAGACAGCTCAGAGCGCCTGACCTATCGATTCGCGCCTGGATGGCAGGCGCCCATCTCCTTTTGGCGAATCGCTGCCTGCAGCCCGTGGAACCGTTTCCCCACCGCAACCGTTGGCTTTCAGCACAACCGGAGAACGCACCATGCGTCTACTCCTTCTCATCATCTTGCTGGGAATGCTGGTTGCGGTTGGTTATTTCGCCTACTCGGCCATGTCGGTCGGAGGCGATCCGATCCCGACGGAAGGTTATGTGGCACTGGCGCTAGGAGCGGGGTTCTCCGTGGTCGTCGGCGTCGGCCTGATGATGCTGCTGTTCCTGAGCAGCCGCCGCGGTTACGACGAGCCTCCGCATTTCAAATAGCCGGCAGGCCCGGCACCTTCCCAGCCATTGGACGAGGCATCCGCGCCCTGATCGGGGCGGATGGCGCGGCTGCCCGCCCCGTCGTTGACGGCTCCGGTGCGGGCGGGCACTTTGGCGCCCAAGTCCCAGCTCAAGTCCCGGCCCGGGACCGTCAGCACCAAGATCGAGCCGCCATTCCGCATGTCCAAGCCGATGTTTCCTGCTCTGGCCCAGTTCGTGGCCGCGACCGCCGGCCGCAACATGACCAAGGCGGCCTATGTGGCCGTGACGATCGGCGTGGTCAGCATGGTGCTGCTGACGCTCGATCCGGCCTATGAGACGGCGCACCGCTGGGTCGATTTCCTGCTGTGGGCTTGTCTCGCCTATTTCGTGTTCGAATGGCTGGTCCGGCTGCGCCACATGGCGCGGCAGGGGCGGCTGGGCCTCTACATGTCCTCCTCCGCCGGGCTGGTCGACGCCCTGGGGGCGCTGGCCGTGCCGGTCGCGCTGGTCCTCGGCGCCGAGCCCAAGACAGCCTGGCTGCTGAGCGTGCTCTGGGTCCTGAAGGTGGTGCCGGGCATTCCCGGCCTGCGCCAGCTCCGCCGCGTGCTGGTGCTGGAATCGGGCCCGCTGATCAGCGTGCTGGTGATCTTCCTGATGGTGGTCTTCCTGGCCTCGGTTGCCGAATATTTCCTGGAGCGAGACGTGCAGCCGCAGACGTTTGGCAGCGTCCCTGCCGCGCTGTGGTGGGCGGTCGTTACGCTGACCACGACAGGTTATGGCGATGTCGTGCCGGTCACGCCGCTCGGCCGCATGGTCGCGGCGCTGGTGATGATCTCCGGCCTCGGCGTGTTCGGCCTCTGGACCGGTATTCTGGCGACCGGGTTCGCGGCGGAAACGCGGCGTGACAACTTCCTCAAGACCTGGGAATCCGTCAGCAAGGTACCGTTCTTCGCGGCGCTGGGGCCCGCGGCCATCGCCGACGTCACCCACATGCTGCGCACCATGGAGCTGCCGGCGCGCACCATGATCATCCGCAAGGGTGCGCAGGGCGACTGCATGTATTTTATCGCCGCCGGCGCGGTCGAGGTCGACCTCCCCGGCAAGAAGGTGCAGCTCGGCGAAGGCGCCTTCTTCGGCGAGATGGCACTGCTGGGCAACAACATGCGCGGCGCCAATGTCTCGACCACGAAAGTGTCGCGGCTGCTGGTGCTCGACCTCGTCGACTTCCGCGTGCTGATGGCGCGGCACCCAGACCTCGCCGAGACTATCGACGCCGAAGCGAAGCGCCGCACGCTCGAAAACAAGTAAATGGAGACAAGAATGTCGGACACAGCCGACGCGGCCAGTGGCCCCGTGCTCGAAATCGATGGTGCGCGCGCCACCATCCGCTTGAACCGGCCGAAGCATCTCAACCGGCTCCAGGCGGAAGATCTCGGCGAGCTGACAAAGCTGTTCGACCGGGTCGAGGCCGATCCCGATATCCGCGTGCTGGTCCTGACCGGCACGGGACGCGTCTTCTCGGCCGGCTATGACCTCAATTCGGTCGCGGAGCGGGCAACGAGCGCCAACGAGCAGCAGAGCGCAGGCTCGGCCTTCGAAGTCGTGGTCAACCGCCTGGAGGATCTCGGCGTGCCGACGATCTGCCGGCTCAATGGCGGCGTCTATGGCGGCTCGACCGATCTCGCGCTGGCCTGCGATTTCCGTATCGGCGTCGACACAGCCGAGATGTTCATGCCGGCGGCGCGGCTCGGACTGCACTATTACGGGAGCGGCATCAAACGCTACGTGACGCGGCTCGGCGTCGACAACGCCAAGAGGCTGTTTCTCACTGCGCAGAAGATCAGTGCTCCGGAGATGCTGCGGATCGGCTATCTCACCGCCATGGTTCCGGTGGAAACACTCGACGAGGAAGTCGACAAGCTCGCCAATATTCTCGCCGGCAATGCCCCAAACGCGATGCGCGGCATGAAACGCGCAATCAACGAATTCGTCCGCGGCGAGCTGGATGAGCAAGCCGCCGACCAGCGCCACCGCGACAGCATGCGCGGCGACGAGATCAAGGAAGGCATCAAGGCATTCGCGGAGAAGAGAGCGCCGAAATTCTGATCACGCCCGCTTCGACCGCATCGCGCGGACCTGCGTGAGCTTGAGATCGCGCGCGAGTGCCTGGTAGCGTTTGCTGTCGATAGCGTAGATCGCGATGCGGCCCTCGCTATCGGCATGAACGCCCCAGCCAAAGCGCTTGCCGAGGCCGGACGCACGCATGCAAGCTTGGCCTTTGGAGAAGAACGCCTTGCGGGCGAGGGTGCGCTCCTGCTTCGTCGCCTTCGCACCCAGTTCCCGACCAGCCGCAGACGTCGCGAAGATCACGTCGTCCGACGTGTATTTGTAGGGCTCCGTCGCGATCATCGCGTACTGCAGGTTCGCCACGGTCGGCTTTCCTGCGCGCGGCGGCGGATCTTCGCCGGTATGCGCCGGGCAGTCTTCGGCGACCCGGATGAAAGTATTGAAGCAGTTCGTCGTGTAAATCGGCTTTGTCATCTGATGACCGGCTTCTCTATCCTCCGACGGCCGCGGCATGCTGCGCCGCCATCTCGGCGTCGGTCGCATTTATCCGCTGGAACGCAGGGCGCGACGTTATGCGCTCGGAATAGCGGACGAACACGTCCTTCTTCGGCACGATACCGAACATCATCGTCCAACTGAACGCAACACCCCAGAGAATATCGGCCGCCGTCATCCGCTCGCCGAGCAGATATGGTCCCTTTGACAACTGCACCTCGAGCGCACCCAGCATGGTGTCGTAATCCGCGTAGGGTGACTGCGTGACCGGCGCAGGCTCGCGCTGCATGAACTTGTCGATCAGCGCGGGCTCGAAGGAGGAGCCGTAGTAGGCGGTCCAGCGCAAATAGGGACCTCGCAGCGGATCGTTGAGCGCGGGCGCAAGGCCGGCCTGCGGAAACAGGTCGGCGAGATAGATGTAAATGGCCACCTGCTCGGTCACGAGCGCCTCGCCGTGCCGGATCGCCGGCACCTTGCCAAGCGGATTGATGGCGAGATAGGGCGGCCTCCGCTGCTCGCCGGCCTTCATGTTGAGGACGTGGAGATCGTAGGGCGCCCCGAGCTCCTCCAGCAGCACCCGCGTGCCGGTGGCGCGGCTCTGCGGCGAATAATACAGCGTGATGCGGTTCGGATCGGTCATGGCGGATCTCCCTTGGGCTCCCTTGGGCCGGCTTGCGATGGGTGCATCTCTAGCCGACCATACCTGACATCCTGTGTCAGGTATGGTCTAAAGGATCATGCGCGCGAGCCGGATGTTGTCGATCCTCACCACCCTCCAGGCCAGGGGGCAGGTCACTGCGCCCGAACTTGCAGAGGCCTGCGAGGTCTCGGTGCGCACGATCTATCGCGACATCGACGCGCTCGCGGCATCCGGCGTCCCCGTCTATGCCGACCGCGGTGCGGAGGGTGGCTACCGCCTGCTCGACGGCTATCGCGTGCGCCTCAACGGGCTGTCGCAGAGCGAAGCGGGCGCGCTGTTCCTGGCGGGATTGCCGGGCCCGGCGGCGGCGCTGGGGCTGGATGCCGCGATGATCGCCGCACAGAACAAGCTGATGGCGGCACTGCCCGCAAACTTGCGCGAAGACGCCGGCCGGATGCAGGAGCGTTTTCATCTGGACGCGCCAGGCTGGTTCGGCGAGCCGGAAGAGCCGAAGCATCTGCGCGCGATTGCCGGCGCGGCCCTGCGCGGGACACTCATCAAAATCCGCTATCAGAGCTGGCGCGCCGAGAAGCAGCGCCGTGTCGCTCCGCTCGGCCTCGTGCTGAAGGGCGGCAACTGGTATCTCGCCGGCCAGGTCGACGGCAGCGTGCGCACCTATCGCATCGCGCGCGTGCTCGACTGCACGGCGCTCGACGACCGCTTCGATCGTCCCGCCGATTTCGATCTCGCCGCCTACTGGCAGAATGCGACGCTGCGGCTCGAGGCCGAGATGCACCCGAACGTCGCGATCGTACGGCTCTCACCATTCGGCGTAAAGCTGCTCGATGCGCTGAGCCAGCCCTACGTCAAGGCGCGCACCCAGATCGAAGAGACGACTGATGCCGACGGCTGGTGCATCGCAAGGGTGCCGACCGGGAAGACATCATGGCATGCCGCAGCCGAATTGCTGCGGCTCGGGTCCGAGGTCGAGGTGCTGGAGCCCGCCGATCTCCGCGAGAAGATGGCCGAGATGACACAGGCGATGGCCGCGCGCTATCGCGTGGCGCGGTAAGCCTGACGACGGCGCATCTCTCCGCAACCGACGAAACAATCCCGAAACGCGATTCTTGCCTCATCGCGTGAACGCACTCGCGTGTCGCCTCGACCGAGAAGCAGGGACACAACAACGGCCTCGCGCCACACTGGAGAATAAGAATGTTTCGTAAGCTTGCTCTTGGTCTGATCGCCGCCGGTTCGCTCGGCGCTGCCGCCCTCGCGCCCACCGCTGCGTCGGCCCACGGCTTCCACCACTGGGGTCCCGGCTGGGGCTTCGGTTATGGTGGTCTCTACGTCAACACCGGCGTCAGCAACTGCTACCAGGAGCGCGTCGTCCAGACCCGCCGCGGCATGCGCGTTCGCGTCGTGAATGTCTGCGCCTACGGGATCTACTGATATCGTGCCGTCACGACAAAGCTCCGGTCGCGCTGCGGCCGGAGTTTTGCGTTGAGCTAAGCGCGCTTTCGATCCCGGCGAAACCACGCCCAGGTCTCGCGCGTCGTTCTGATATAGCCGCGTCCGCGATGGACGATCTCCCCATCGACGATTCCGTTAAGCTTCGGCAGCGCGTGAAACGGGATCGAGGGATAGGCGTGGTGCTCGACGTGGTAGGGCATGTTCCACGCAATCCATTTGACGATGGCGCCGGTATAGGTGGTGCGGGTGTTCTGGAACGCGCTGCGGGTACGGTCGCAACCGGTGTGCTCGGCATAGAGATAGGGCCGCAGGAAGAATTGCCCGATGATCACCGGCCCGATCCATATCCACAGAAGCAGTGCGGACGAGAACCACAGCGACAATGCGAGCAGCAACGCGTAGAGCGCGACATAGGCACGCGCCTCAGTCACGATGGTGCCACGCTTGTTCTCGGGGATCCAAGGCACGACCACTTTGCCGGTGGCGGCATGGCCGAGCATCAGCCGGAGCCGGCCGGCAACCTGAAGCAATCCGCTATAGGCAATCGCAAGCTGGGTGTCGGATGTCGGCTTGACGCCGACGATCAGTTCCGGGTCCTTGTCCGGATCCTGGGTGTAGCGATGATGGTCCCAGTGGAACAGGCAGTAATATTCATAGGGCAGTCCGATGATGAAGGCCGAGAAATAACCGACCGCGAGGTTGAAGCCACGACTTCTGAACGCGGTCTTGTGCGCAGTCTCATGCACCGCCATGAACAGGAACGCGACGAGATAGCCCTGCACTGCCATCAGCGGCAGCGCCCAGAGCACGCTATGGCGCGACGACACCATCGAGATCAGTACGCCAACCAGCACGATCATGCCATAATGACCGAGGCTTTGCGCCGCACCCCTGAGGTTCGAGCGCGCCGACAATTCGCGCAGCATGGCCGGGCTCAGTGGCTTCAGGCGATGGCCGGGCTCTGAAACAGTCGCGTCAATCATGATCGGATGCCTACATTACTTGCTGAGAAGTGCTGCGACCTCGGCCCTGAGGGGATGACGATGAAATAGCGGGCGGGATCGAGCACGCCGTCGGAGCCGATCAGCCACTCGGTGTCGACCTGCTGGGCGCTGAAGGTGGTCGGATTCAAGATGAGGTTGTCTTTGGCCGCGCTCAGCGTGCCATAGGTCTGGTAGGCAAGCTTCATCGCAAGGAATACGGCGCCGGATTGAAGCGCGACGTTGCCGGCTTCAAAGATCTGGTGGTCGCGCTGCCCGGTCATGCGTCCAACTCCCGCTCACGCGGCCGCAAAACCCGCCCGCCGCAACATCCATGCATCGAACGTGCCGGACCGGCATACGCATCATTGCGTCTCGCTTAATAACTGTACCAATCGTACAGTTAATTGGCGAAAGCAATGGGATTTCGATCGTCAGGCGATCGCCGCGATGTATCGCTCCACCGATGCCGCGAAGGCGGCCCTGGCGCCGGAAGCGATATTGCGGCCCCACCAGGCGCCGTAGATGCGGTCGAAAGCGAGCGGCTCGACCGCCGCCGCGATCCGCCGCACCGCGGCGGCGTTGAGCGGCATGTAGTTCGGATAGGAGTACATGAAGCTGAGGAAGCGGCGGTCCATCGTCACCTGCGCGATATCGCCGGTCAGCAGCGCGCCCTTGCCGTCCGCGCCGCGCGCATGATGCAGCATGGTGGCGCCTGCGAAATGACCGCCGGTGCGGAGCAGCAGAATATCGTCGGAGATGCGATGGCTGTCTCCGGTCCAGTGCACGATCGCGGGATACGGCCGCATCACCCACTGACGATCGTCGGCGTGCAGATAGACCGGTACACCGCCGAACGCCTCGCTCCAGTCCGCAAACGCACCATAGAAATGCGGATGCGAGATCGCGATCGCCTTCAATCCGCCGAGCGACCGGACATGCGCGATCGCGTCTGGCGTTGCCAGCGGCACGCAGTCCCACATCACGCAACCGTCCGCGAGCGGTACCAGCAGGGCGCGCTGGCCGATCCCAAAGCTCGGCTCGGACCCGATGCCGGTCAGGCCGAGATCATCGCGCCAGACCACGCGATGACGCTCCGCCAGCGCCTCTCGCCTGAGGAAGGTTTGTCCCTTCCAGTTCACGAATTGCCGTTCGTCCTCGCAGATCGGACAGGACGTCGGCGGCTTTTCGCTGTCCGGGAATTGCGCGCCGCAGGTTTCGCAGGTCCAGAGGGGCATGGCCGTGATCCAGAAATGAGACCGTCGCAGACATGAAATGACATCGCGGTCCAGCGATCGCAAGTCCGGAGGAACCAACGCGGCCAGCACAGGTTACTTTCACGTCCGCCCCGGCACACATGGCCATCCATGCCCGCCTGCGTGAGATCACAGTCGATCGGCAGCATCACGTTCAGCGTCTCGATGACATCGCGCCCTTCCTCACCCCGTCTCTGGCCCCTCTACGCCGTCAATTTCTTCATGGCCGACATGCAGTCGGGCATCGGGCCGTTCGTCGGGGTGTTCCTGCAAGAGCGCGGCTGGGCAACCGGATTGATCGGCACGGCGCTGACGATCGGCAATGTCGCGGGCATGCTGGTCACGACGCCGATCGGCGGCTTCATCGATTCCAGCCGCAACAAGCGGCTATGGGTCGTCATCCCCGGCATCTGCGTGGTGCTGGCCTCCGCCATCATCCTGATCTCACAAAATTTCTGGGCGGTCACTTTCTCGCAAGTTGCACAATCGCTGGCGAGCGCCGCGATCGTGCCGGCGGTCACCGGGATCACGCTCGGCATCGCCAAGCAAAAGGGTTTCAATGCGCTGAACGGACGCAATCAGGCCTTCAACCATGCGGGCAACATGGTCGGCGCGGCGCTGTCGGGGTATCTCGGATACAAATTCGGCTACGTCTGGGTGTTCGTGCTGGCTGCCGTGTTCGGCGCCGTCGCTGTCGCTTGCGTCCTGATGATTCCGGCCAAGGCCATCGATGATCGCCAGGCTCGCGGCAGCAAGGAAGACGAGACCAAGAACCCGCCGGCCGGTCTCTCCGTTCTCTTCAAGCATAAGCCGCTGCTGGTGCTGGCGCTGGCATTGGCCATCTTCCATCTCGGCAACGCCGCCATCGTGCCGCTCTATGGCCTTGCCGCCGTGAGCGCAGGCGAGGCGAATGGTCCAAGCTTCGTCGCAACCATCGTCGTCATTGCCCAGGGCGTGATGATCGTGACGTCCCTGGTCGGCATGCAAGTCGCGGGGAAACGCAACTACTGGCCGGTGATCCTCGTCTCCTTCATGGTGCTACCGATCCGCGGCGTTCTCGCCTTCTTCGTCACGGGATGGTGGGGCGTCGTGCCGATGCAGGTGCTCGACGGCATCGGCACCGGACTGCAGACCGTCGCCGTCCCCGGCATGGTCGCGCGCTCGCTCGACGGCACCGGCCGCATCAATCTCGGCCAGGGCGCTGTCATCACTGTGCAAGGCATTGGCGCAAGCCTGAGCCCCGCACTCGGCGGCTGGATCGCGCAATGGATCGGCTACGGTCCGACCTTCCTGCTGCTCGGCGGCTTCGGCCTCGCCTCAATGGCACTGTGGCTGGCGTTCGGCGTGCACGTGAAGAAGTATTGAGGCGAACGTGACTTGAGGAAACTGCACAGGCTCCGGCAAATCAGCCAGCTCCATGCCCTCGATCGACCAGTCGTGCGCGACCTGCCAGGCTTTCATGACGACCGCTCCGCCTCAGGTGGCAAAATTCCTCTGGATTGCCTTGTCGAGCGTCTCGCCGCCGACGAAGCGCTGGCGCAACTCGCGCTTGAGCAGCTTGCCGCTGGGATTCTTCGGCAGGCTCTCGACGAAGATCACGCGCTTCGGCACCTTGAAAGGCGCCATCTGGCCGGCGCAATGCCGGATGACGGCATCTTCATCCAGCTTCTCGCCGGCCTTGACCACGACGATCGCAGTCACAGCCTCGATCCAGCGCGGATCGGGCAGGCCCACGACGGCGACCTCGGAGACTTCAGGGATGCGATAGACCATCTCCTCGACCTCGCGGCTGGCGACATTCTCGCCGCCGGTCTTAATCATGTCCTTGACGCGGTCGACCACGGTGATGTGGCCTTCGGCGTCAACGGTGGCGAGATCGCCGGAGTGAAACCAGCCGCCGGTAAACGCCGCCGCGGTCTTCACGGGATCGTTGTAATAGCCGGAGAGAAGATGCGGCGAGCGGTGCACGATCTCACCGACCTCGCCAACCTTCACGTTCTCCATCGACGCGTTGACGACGCGCGTCTCGACGTTGAGCACGGGCTTGCCGGCCGAGCCGGCCTTGCGCAGTTGCTCTTCCGGCCGCAACACGGTCGCGAGCGGCGCGATCTCGGTCTGGCCGTAAAAGTTCCAGAATTTTACGGCGGGCAGTCGACGCTGCAGCTCAAGCAATACCTCCACCGGCATGATCGAGGCGCCGTAATAGCCCTTCTGCAGCGTCGAAAGATCGGTCTTGTCGAAATTCGGCGAGCGCAGCATGGCGATCCAGATCGTCGGCGGCGCAAAAAACGAGGTGATGTTGTGCGCCTGGATCAACGCCAGAATGTTGTCCGCGGTCGGCTTGCCCGTGATCACGCCGGAGGCGCCGAGATAGATCTGCGGTCCCAGGAACACGTCGAGCTGCGCGCAATGATACAGCGGCAGGGCGTGCAGGAATTTGTCGTCTACGCTCATGCCGCCGTCGATGATGCAGCTGACATACTGCCACATCACCGCTTCATGGCTCAGCATCGCACCCTTGGGGAGCGATTCTGTACCGCTGGTGTAGACGATCTGCGCGAGATCGCGGCTGTCGACGGACGCCTCGACGAACGAGCCGTCGGCATGAAGCAGATCGTCGAAGGTGGCGATGCCAGCGGGCGCCGTGGCGAAGTCCTCGCCCGGCAGCCAGATCATCTTTTCGACAGCGCAATCCTTCGCGCTTGCGGCGCGCGCCGGCTCAACGAAATCGGGGCCGGTCGCGAGCAGTTTTGCGCCAGAGCTTTTCAGGATGAAATTGATCTCATCGGGATTGAGCATGAAGTTGATCGGCACCAGCACGGCGCCGATCCGCGCCACCGCAAAGCGCAGGGCGGCGAAGGCATGCGAGTTGCGCGAGAGCACGGCGAGACGGTCGCCCTTCTTCACGCCGAGCCCGAGCAGGCCGCGGCCGAGCCGGTTGCAGATCGTATCCATCTCCGCAAAGGTCCAGCTCATGCTGCCGCAGCTCACCGCAAGCTTGGTCGGCTCGCGGCCCGCCGAGCGGCGCAGAAGGTCGCCGATGGAATGCTCGCGCGCTTTCGAGATGATGGCCGCGATATCGTTCGACATTTCCGTCCCCGGGAATTTGCACAAAGCGTAGTCGGCGCAATCTGCCGCGTCAAATCGATCCGAGCCCTGGCGGGCAGATGTTCGGCAAGCCGATCGACGATGGAATTGCAGCGCGGAAGCGGGCGGTCCAAAACCCATTCGGACACCGGTACATCCGTGAGCCGGAAGCGATAATGCAGACGCCCGTCAGCCTACTCATCGTGCAGCCAAAATGAACGTCGTTTGTGCATCGCACAAGCTCGTCCGGCGCCGAGATTTTGGATGGCCGCCGCCTACACGCAAGACCGGTTTGCGCGGACAAGCAAAAGCTTTGCGCTCCGGAGCAAGCCGGGTCCGGGCGTGTGGCCTATGAAGAACAAGAATCGGTCAATGAGATAGGCAGGAAGCGTTCGCTTGCATCAGGACAGATCAGCTGCTGCACAACCCGCCGTGCCGCCTGGATGGCGGTGGCCGTGAGAGCGCCCTCGTTGACCACGACGCGATTCAGCCAGCCGGTCCAAACCATCGCCGACATCGAGGCGCTGGAAGGGCGGCCCTACAACTCGCCCATCTCTTCCCGCAATCTGCATGATCTCTTCGAAGCTACGGCGCAGCTGCATCCCGACCGGCCGAAGCGCATCGTGCTGCTCGAGACCCTCCCGGTCACCGCAGTTGGCAAGATCTTCAAGCCCGCGCTTCGCGACATCGCTGTGCAGGAGAAAGTCCGAACCGAGATCGATCGCATCTTCGATCCGGACGTCGCGGCAGACATTCTCGTCGACAAAGACGCCAGACTGAATACGCTGGTCCACATCTCGATCGGCTCCAACGACCAGGCCCAGGTGAGGGCACTCACGGAAGGCCCGACACCGCTCCCACAGACCTATCGCACAGAGACCCGATCGTCATAACTGACCCACAGAGGCCGACGTCGAAGAAAGGCAATACGGGGATGAAGCGCTTTCGGTTCAACCAGCAGGAGATTGTCTTCGCCGTCTTCGCGCTGCTATTCCTCGTGTTCTCGATCTTCCTCAACGGCTTCCTGACCGCGGACAATATGCTGACGCTGCTCCAAAACGTGGCAGTGCTCGGCATCCTCGGCCTCGCCATGGCAATCGTCGTGATCGGCCGCGGCATCGACATCTCGCTGATCGCGGCCCTCGCCGTGCCCCCGGGGCTCGTGCTCCAGATGGTACAGAACGACCATTCGCTGCCGTTCTCGCTGCTGACCGCGGTGCTGCTCACGATCGCCTTCGGCCTCGTCAATGGCTGGCTGATCGCCTATGCCGAGGTGCCCTCGCTGTTTGCGACACTGGCAACGGGTCTGTTGCTCGCTGGGCTGGGACAAGCCGCGCTATTCCAGCTCGACGTCGTGCAATGGAGCCCGGGCATGAATGGCTTCGAACGTCTCGGACAGGGCACCGTTCTCGGCATTCCGACGTCGATCTGGATGTTCGCGGTCGCCTGCATCGTGGTCGCATTCCTGCTGCGCCAGACCCGCTGGGGCGCTTACATCTATGCGATCGGGGACAACCCTTACGCCGCGCGCGTGACCGGTATTCCCTCCCGCCCGATCATTGTCCTGCAATATGTCATCACCGCCCTGATCGGCTGCTTTGCCGGCCTCGTGCTGGCGGCCTCCGTCAATTCGATGCCGACCCGCATCTTCAACTCGACGCTGATCTACGACGTGATCCTGGTGGTCGTGCTGGGCGGCATCGGGCTCTCAGGCGGGCGTGGCGGCGTGCTGAACGTCATCATCGGCACGCTCCTGATCGGCACCATGCTCAATGGCATGACCATCATGGACATCTCTTACGCCGGGCAAAATCTCATTAAAGGCGTGGTCCTGCTACTCGCCGTCATCACGGACTCCTTCCTGAATCCGCGCAACGAAGAAACGGCACAGCAAGGCGACATCTGAACGACCGACAAGAACGACAACCATAACCAAGGAGGAAGCAATGAAACATCTTGGCAATCCGACAAAGGCAGCGCTCGCCGCACTGACTCTCGCGGCAATGACCGCACCGGCTCAGGCCCAGCAGGGCCTGGACGAGCCGTTCCAGAAGCCATTCAAGGAAGCGCTCGCCGGCAAGACCGTGGCCTATGTGCCGGTGGCGATGAACTTCGACCTCACCGAGGGCTGGTATGCCGGACTGAAAAAGGAGCTTGAGCCGTTCGGCGTCAAGTTCGTGATCCGCGACGCCAACTGGAACACCAATGCCGGCGCGCAAGCCGTCACCTCGCTGATCTCCGAAAAGCCGGCGGTGATGGTGGTGCATAATCCGGACGTGCAGACCTACGCCAAGCTGCTGCAGCGCGCCGAGAATGAAGGCATCTACGTCATCCAGATCAACATGGGCTCGGCCTATCGGAGCTCGGCGTTCGTCGGCGCCAACTGGGTCGAGATCGGCGAACGCCAGACTGAAGGCGTGGTCAAGGCTTGCGAGGGCAAGTCGAACAAGATCGCGATCATCCAGGGCGCGCTGTCGGCCGCCGCGAGCGCCTATACTCTCAAAGGCGTCGAGAACGTCCTGGCCAAGCATCCCGAGATCAAGGTGGTGTCGAGCCAGGCCGCCGATTGGGACGCCGCCAAGGCCAAGGCGATCACGCAAACGGTGCTGAAGCAGAATCCCGACCTCTGCGGCATCGTCGGCTTCTGGGACGGCATGGACATCGGCACCGCAGCCGCGGTCAAGGAAGCGGGCCTCACCGGCAAGGTGTTTCTCGCGACCTCAGGCGGCGGCGAGCGCAAGGGCGCTTGCGAGCTGGTCAAGTCCGGCGCGTTCGATCTCAACATGAGCTACGACGTGCCGACCCAGGCGGCGCAGATGGCCGGCACAATCAAATGGCTGCTGTCATCGGGCGCGAAGCCCGGCTCGATCAAGGGCTCGGAATACACCACGCTGATTCCGATCACCAAGGAGAACGCCGACAGCCAGACGGCCTGCTGGAATCTCAGCGATCTCAAGAAATAGTCCGCCCCGACGCTCGAAGTCCCCGAGGCCATGCCTGTCTCGGGGACTTCGCTCCCACCATTGTCCACGCCCCGCTGGAATGCCGATGCGCGACACCCTGACGAGCCTGCGTTACCGCTACTGGCCGGATCATCTGCTTGGTGAAATCCTGTCCAAGCGATGGACCGAGACAGCCATCCCGGTCATCCTTCTCCTGATCGTCGGCTTCGCGTTCAGCCGGTCCATCGACAACTTCCTGTCGCCGGCGAGCCTCGCCGACACCGCGCGCCAGGCCGGAGAGATCGGCTTTATCGCGCTTGGGCTTGCGCTGGTCGTCATCGTCGGCGGCATCGATCTTTCCGTCGGCTCGATCTTCGCATTGACCGATTTCTGCGCGCTCTATCTGCTCGACGTGCTGGGCTGGCCGGTTCCGGCGGTGGTGGTCGCGACGCTGCTCTGCGGCGCGACGCTCGGCGCCGTCAACGGAATTCTGGTCGGATACCTGCGGCTGCGCGCCTTCATCACCACGCTGATCACGCTGATCATCTACCGCTCGGCCTACGATCTCCTGATCCAGCGCTACTCCAACGCCATCGCCTCGGCCTTCCCCGACATCCCGTCCTGGGATTTCATCGGCGCCGGTTCTGTCTTCGGTATTCCGACCGTCGCGCTGGCCTATATCGTCATCGCCATCTTCGGCCACATCTTCATGACCCGGCTGCGGCCGGGCTGGCACATCACCGCGATCGGCGGCTCGCGTCGCTCGGCGTATAATTCAGGCATTCCCGTTCGCCGCACCATCGCGCTCTGCTACGTCGCAAGCGGTGTGCTGACCAGCATTGGCGCGCTGTTCTTCGCCTCCCGGCTCGGCACGGTCGGCGGTGACATCGGCGTCGGCCTGGAGGTGATCGTGCTAACCGCGACCGTGCTCGGCGGCATCACGCTCGGTGGCGGCAAGGGCTCAGTCGCCAAATCTGCGGTCGGGGTGCTGATCGTGCTCCTGATCACCAACGGTCTCACGACCATGAACGCGCGCGGCGGCGTCAACCGTATGGCGCTCGCCGGCATCCTGCTCGTAGCCGCGATGGTCGACATCCGCTGGCAGAAGAACCGGACCCGCATCATCAGCAAGGTCTATGTCGCGCCGACCTATCACGAACTGCCACCGCCGCCACCGACCGAAATCGGGCAAGGCGGACCATTCGAGCAGAACGACAAGCTGCGTAACGTCGAGGCGATCGGCCTCGGCCGCATCGAGGCGCCGGAAGACGTCATCCTCGATCGCCACGACAATCTCTATGCCGGCTCACGCCACGGCGACATCATGCGCTTCCTCGCGCCCGACTATCAGACAATGGAGGTGTTCGCCCATATCGGCGGCCAACCGCTCGGCATGGCCTTCGACCGCGAGGACAATCTCTATGTCTGCATCGGCGGCATGGGGCTCTATCGCATCAAGCCTGACGGCACCGTGGAAAAGGCGACCGACGAGACCAACCGCAGCATGCGCTCGGTCAACGACGATAGCCGCCTGCGGCTCGCCGACGACCTCGACATCACCGACGACGGCCTGATCTTCTTCTCGGAAGCGACAGTCCGTTACGAGATGGACGAATGGCCGATCGACGGCCTGGAAGCGCGCGGCAACGGCCGCATCATCTCCTACGACACCAAGACCGGCACGACACGCACCGAGCTGCGCGGCCTCAAATTCCCCAACGGCATCTGCGTTGCCAGCGACGGCCAGTCGATCCTGTTCGCCGAAACCTTCGGCTGCTCGATCAAGCGCTACTGGTTTGCAGGCTCCAGGAAGGGCGCGGTCGAGGTGGTCATGGACAATCTGCCGGGTTACCCCGACAACATCAACCTCGCCTCCGACGGCAATTATTGGCTGGCGCTGGTCGGCATGCGCAGCCCCTCGCTCGACCTCGCCTGGAAGATGCCGGGCTTCCGCCGCCGCATGGCCAAGCGCGTGCCGGTCGACGAATGGCTTTTCCCCAACATCAACACCGGCTGCGTGGTCAAGTTCAACGAGCAGGGCAAGATCGTCGAATCGTTCTGGGATCTGCACGGCGAGAACCACCCGATGATCACCTCGATGCGCGAGCATCGCGGCTATCTCTATCTCGGCGGTATCCTCAACAACAGGATCGGTCGCTACAAGCTCGACAACGCCGATCCGAACTTCGTCCAGTATGACAAGCGGTGGGGAAAGCAGTCGTGATCGCTGCCGTCAGAGACTTCGCCAACCGCTTTCTTGGGCGCGGCGAGGCCACCATCACAGTGCCGTCCTTAGACGGCGCATTGAAGCCGAACCAGAGGCTGGAATCGGCCGAGACCTTGCTGACATGCGAGGCGCCGGAAGATCTCGCCACCGACGGAAGCAACCTCTTCATCGCCGACGGCCAGCGGCTGATGTGCCTGAACGGCGGCACGGCATCGGAGGTGCGCAGTTTCGAGCAGCCGATATCGGCGCTCTGTGCACTTCCTGGCGGCGGCCTTGCCGTCGCACTCAAGGGACGCGAGGTGCGTGTGTACGCAAGCCCCTCGGCCGAGCAACCGAGCGTGACGTTCACCGATGCCGCGTTCAACGCCGTCAATGCGCTGGCGCTCGCGGACGACGACACGCTCATTGCAACGGACGGCTCGACGACATGCGGCATCGACGATTGGGCACGTGACCTGCTGGAGCTCAATCGGACCGGCCGCGTGTTCAAGCTCGATCCCGGCAGCAAGGCCGTGACACGATTGGCGCAGGGGTTCGGCTATGCCTTCGGCGCCTGCGCTCACGGCAACGCCATGCTGGTCAGCGAGAGCTGGCGCCATCGCCTCGTTCTCGTCTCGCCAGGCGCATCGCCAAAGGTCGTGCTCGCTCACCTCCCCGTCTATCCGTCGCGGCTGTCGAAGGCCTCGGGCGGCGGCTATTGGCTCACCGCCTTCACCGCACGGACCCAGCTCGTCGAGTTCGTGTTGCGCGAGCCCAGTTACCGGCGCCGCATGATGGCCGAGATCGATCCGGCCTATTGGGTTGCGCCGCGCCTGCGCTCCGGACGTTCATTCAAGGAGCCGATGCAAGGCGCGCACATCAAAACCATGGGCGTGATCAAGCCATGGGCGCCGCCGCGCTCCTATGGCCTCGTCATCCGTCTCGATGCGGACGGCCAGCCGCTCTACTCGCTGCATAGCAGGGTCGACGGCATCAACCACGGCATCGTCGCGGCCATCGAGATGGGCGACGATCTCGTCCTGATCGCCAAGGGGCCCGGCCGGGTCCTGCGACTGCCCCTTGCTGGCCTTGCCGAGGAGTTTCGCCCATGAGCGACATCGCACTCTCGCTGCGCAAGGCGACAAAACTCTACGCCGGCGTGCCGGCCATCGACGGGGTCGACTTCGAGCTCCGCCGCGGCGAGATCCACGCGCTGGTCGGCGAGAATGGCGCGGGCAAGTCAACCCTGACCAAGGTGATGGCGGGCGTGGTGATGCTGACCTCGGGGACCATGACGATCGACGGCGCCGATGTCGCACCGAAGACGCCGCTGGAGGCGCGCAATCTCGGCATCGCCATGGTGTTCCAGGAGAACAGCCTGGTGCCGACCATGACGGTCGCGCAGAATCTGTTTCTTGGGCAGGAGAAATTTTACAACCGCCTGCGCGGCATCTACATCGCCGCGCAGCAATTCCTGCAATCGCTCAATTTCGACGTCACGCCGACCGCGACCGTCGGCGGTCTTGGCGCGGCCAAGAAGCAGATGGTCGAGATCGCGCGCGCGGTCCTGCATCGCGCCAAGGTCATCATCTTCGACGAGCCGACCGCATCCCTGACGCCGGAGGAGAAGAAATACTTCTTCGACCTGGTCCGCGATCTCAAGAAGCGCGGCGTCTCGATCGTCTTCATCTCGCACGCCCTGGAAGAAGCGCTGCTGCTCGCCGACCGCATCACGGTGCTGCGCGACGGCAAGCATGTCGTGACCGACGATGTCGCCAAGTTCGACCGCGCGGCGATCGTGCAGGCCATGGTCGGACGCGACCTCTCCAACACGCTCTATGGCGCGCGGAAAAGCAGCGTGCGGCCGGCGGGCGCGCGCGTGCTCACGGTGCAGAATTTGAAGATGGCGCCGATGGTGAAGAACAACTCGCTATCGGTATTTGCGGGCCAGATCACCGGCGTGTTCGGCCTCGTCGGCGCGGGCCGCACCGAGACGTTCAAGATCGTCGCGGGCGTACTCAAGCGCGACTTCTTCCACGGCGGCGAGATCCTGCTGCACGACCAGCCGGTGCGCTACCGGGTGCCGGCGCCGGCGGTCAAGGCCGGCATCGCCTATGTCACCGAGGACCGAAAGGTCGAGGGCTTCTTCGAGACGTCCTCGATCGCGCGCAACATCTATCTCGGCCTGCTGTCGAAGTTTCCGCGAGGCCGCATGATGCTGTCGCGGCGGGAAAACGATGCGGTCGGTAAGACCTGGATCGAGAAGCTCAGGGTTCGCGCCATCGGCGACGACGGCAAGGTGGTCGAGCTGTCCGGCGGCAATCAGCAGAAGGTCGTGATCGCAAAATCGCTGGTGCAGGAGCCCGACCTGATCATCTTCGACGAGCCGACCCGCGGCGTCGACGTCGGCGCCATCGTCGAGATCCACGAGCTGATCAACAGGCTCGCCGACGAGGGCAAGGCGGTCGTGGTGATCTCATCCTATTTGCCCGAGATCATGGCGCTCTCCGACCGCATCCTGGTCTCGCGCCAGGGCAAGGTGGTGGAGGAGTTTTCGGCGCTTGAGGCGACCGAGGAGAAGATCATGTACGCGGCTATTCACTAACCGCGTCTACAATTTGTGTCCCTTCTGACGCAGCGCCTCGATCAGGCGCTGCTTCAACTCGTCGGCGGCCTTCTGGCTGACGTCCTGGCCGATCTGCGCACTCGCCTGCGCCAGCGCATCGGATTCCGCCAGCAGCTTTTGTCCGGCCGGCTGGGCGTAGAACGCCTCGATCTGGTGCAGCTCGTCCAGGGTGAAGCTTGCGGCATAGACGGCGGCGATCCGGTCGATCATCGAGGCGAGGAACGGGGCGTAGATCTCCGCGCCCGGCGCCGTCATCGCGTCATAGTCGCGCTCGATCTCCGGCCTGTCCTGCGCCACCACCGGCCGCAGCTTGAGCAGAAGCTGCGGCAGCAGCGCGCGATACTGATCTCCTATCTTCAGCGTGACCACGAGCTTGCGCGCCGCATTCATCGCCTCGGGCGACGGCGTGTCGGCCCATGCGCCGCCGGCGAGGAGCAGGAGAATGCCGGCGATCGTCAACCAACGTCTGGACATGGATCTCTCCACTCAGCGGCTCGCATTGGGGGCCGGTGCGATCTCGACGGCCGTCTCGGGCTCCTCAACGTCGGTCACTTTCACGAACAGGTTCGGCACCCGCTCGGCGCGATCGAGCAGCCAGGCGGCGCCGATCATGATGACGATGCCGAGGAGCGAGACCGCGAGCTGCTCCCAGACGCCCTTGGTGTATTGCGTCAGGATCCAGTGTGCGGAGAACGACAGGAAGACGCCGAGGCAGAAAATCGGCAGCGAATGCTGGCCGCAGAGAATGACGGGACGCAGCCACGCCGTGTGCAGCGCCTTCCATTTGCGCGAGACGAAATGCGTCACCCAGATCGCCAGCGCCAGGAAATGCGTGAAGCGCAGCATGTCGAGATCGGTCTTGTCGATCGGGTAGATCGCCTTGATCATCCATTTCGGAATCATGGCCTCGAGCGCGTGGACGTGCCAGGTCATCACGATCAGGAGGGCGAAGACGAGCCACGCCGCGGCCAGCGCCATCGCGGTCCTCGACCACACCCATTCGCCGATCTTGTCGATCTGGCCGATGCCGCACCAGGCGGCGAACACGAACATCAGCTGCCAGCAGAACGGATTGAAATACCAGGTCGTGCCGGGCGGATAGGAGGCGACGTTCCAGTCGAACCAGCGCGACAACACATAGAGCACCACGGACGCCGCAAGCGTCAGGCTCGGCCGGCGCACCAGGCACCAGACGATGAAGGGCGCGGCGAACACCAGCGTGATGTAGAGCGGCAGCACGTCGAGATTGACGGGCTTGTATTTCAAGAGGATCGCCTGCCCGATCAGCTCGTCCGGATGCGCCAGGAAATTGAAGACGTTGAACTCGTGCTCGTACATCGGATTGTCGAAGCGGCGGGCGGTGCGGGCGATCTGCGCCGTGAACAGCAGGAACAGCATGATGTGGGCGACATACATTTCCGCCGCCCGCCGCCACAGCCGCTTCAGCGCGGCGAGGAACCAGCCGCCGGCGACGATCGGCCCGTAGATCCAGCCGACAAGATAGCCGGAGATGAAGACGAAGAACTCGGCGGCGTCGCTGAAGCCGTAATTGCGCAAGGTCAGCCAGGCCACGACGTCGTGCGGGATGTGATCGAGGAAGATCATCCACAGGCCGATGCCGCGGAAGAGGTCGAGCCGCAAGTCGCGCTCGACCGGCGCCAACAGTGCTGACTGGTCCCGTATGATCATGGCCCCCGCCTCGTCCGGTGGGCGTCGCGCCGTCGCGGCGCCGATGAATTCGGATGCTAAAATAGATCAATCAAATCGTCACCTGACCCGGTGACCAGAACCCCGACGGTAGCCGACCTTGGCGTCCGCGCAAGGGCCTCTGTCATCACTCCCGCGGGCCACCTGCCACAAAGCTTGCGAAAACAACCCCATGCACAGTAGCTAAGTCATTGGATTGCCTACGAAACTTATCTGACCCGTCCGGCAAAACCCGCCTGCGTCGCGCGCCCCGGAATCAGGTCAGCCGATCGTCCTCGGCGAGCATGCCGTTCAGCATCGCCTCGGCCTTCAGCAGCAGCGGCATGGCGCCGCTTTGGGAGGCGATCGCGATCGCGGCGCGCAACGCTGCCAGGATGATGGTCCGGTTCTCCGCGCTCGACGGCGGCGTCACCACGGCCTCGCCGAGCAGGGCCTCGGCCTCGAGGCCGGAGAAGCCCTGCTGGCGCGCGGTGTTGCGCGCCTCGCGCAGCATGTTCTGGGCCGCCTGGACATCGCCGAGCCGGTTGGTCGCCAGCGCGAGGTAGATCGAGGAGCGCAGCACCGCCGAGGTATAGCCGACGCTGCGCGCCTCTTCGCGCGCCTCGGCCAGCATGCCGCGCGCCCGGTCGAACAGCCCCTGCTCCAGATAGGCGATGCCGAGATGGCAGGCGAGCACCGGCACGAACAGCCGGATGCCGTGTTTTTGCGCCAGCACAAAACCGCCTTCGAGAATGGACGCGGCCGCTGCCGGATCGCCCCGGCCAAGCATCAGCCAGCCGCCGCTATAGGCGGCGGCAACGCGGTCATAGGGGCGGCTGGTTTCCTCCGCGATCGCGTCGGCGTGTCGCTGAAGCCGTTCCGCGGCATCAATCTCGTCCATGACGGTGTGGTTGATGCTGCCCATCATGCAGCAAAGCAGCAACGCGTATTTCGCTGTCGTCCCGAAGGGCGCACTCGCCTCCGGCCCCATCAATTGGGCGCGGGCTCGTGCGAACAAACCGTCCGCCTCGCGATAGCGGCCGGCGAGGAAGTAAACCTGACCGAGACCGTATTGCGCGGCGTTGAGCCAGCCGGAGCTGTCCGAACGCTCTGCGAGGCTCACGACTTCCTCGTTGAGCCTGATCGCTTCGGCCGGCGTGCCATAGAAATTCTGCGCCGCCGCCATGACCGTCATGGCCGCCACCTTCCGCCCGATGTCGTTGATTGCATCGGCGCGACGCTCGGCTTCCTTGCCGAGGTTCAGCCATTCGGAAACATGGCCGGACCCGATGAACGCCGCGCGCGCTTCGATGCGGATGTCCACGGCCTTGGCTTCCCGCGCGGGATTTTCCGGGGTCATGTCCAGCGATCGCATCGCGGTCTCGAAATAGTCCGCGGCGTCGGTAAACGCGGACCGCGCCAGACATTTCTGCGCGGAGGCCAGGCCGTAGTGGAAAGCTTTGTCCCAATCCTTGGCCCGCGTGGCGTGATAGCAGAGCTTGTCGGAATCCTCAGCCCCGCTGCCTTCCAGTGCAGCCAGAATGCGGGCGTGGATGTCCTCGCGCACCTTGTCGACCATCGAATCGTAGGTGACCTGGCGAACCATCTCGTGGCGGAACTCCAGCGAATCCTCCAATTCGCTGTCGATCCGAACCAGCAGCTCGGTGCGATCTAGCGAGACGAGGCAGCCGCGCAGGGCATCTTCGGGCAGGATCGCAATCTTCCGCAGCGTGGCCTCGCTCGACCGCGCCCCCAGCGCCGCCGCGACCTGCAAGACGGACCGTTCCTGCTTCGACACGCGGTCGAGGCGTGCCGCGATCACGCCCTGAATGCTGGTGGGAATACCGAGCTCGTCGATCGGGCGCACCAGAGCGAGGTCGCCCCACTCGCCGCGCAAGGTGCCGCTGTCCTTCAGACCGCGGCAGACCTCCTCGATGAACAGGGGCACGTTGGCCGTATGGGAGATGATCCGGCTCTTCAGATCGGCGTTGGTCTCGGACGATCCGAGCATGTCGGACAGCATCTCCAGCCCCGAATCGTCGTCGAGCGGCCGCATCGCGACGATCTCGGCATGGCAGCGCGCGATCCAGACCGGCATGCCGTTCGGGCGGGAGGTGAGCAGCACCAGGAGATCGGGCACCGCCAGCGAGGCAATGGCGGCGACGACGACGTCGCTGGCCCGGTCGATCCAGTGCAGATCCTCCAAAAGCAGGATCGTCGGCTGGCGACCGGCCAGGCTCTGGATGACGGCGCAGCTCGCATCGGAGATCACGCGTCCGCGGGCGTGAGGCTCGAGCTCGTCCCATTGCGGGTTCGCGATCGCTACATCGAGCACCGCGTCGAGGGCACTCTGCTGGATCGCAGGCAAGTCCTTCAGGGGATCGCCGGGATTGCCGGGGTCCCTTGCGGCTGCGTCGATGGCCGACAGCAGGATTCGCTTGAGCGTGCTGAATGGAGCTCCCTGGAGATTCGGGCTGCACTCGGCGTCGATCAGCCGCCAGCCCTCTCCCCTGAGCTTCTGGGCGAACTCGTGCGCCAGCCGGGATTTGCCGATGCCGGCATCGCCGAGCAGCAGGACTGTCTGCCGGCTGGCCCTGGCCTGCCCGGCCGCGCGGTCCAGCAGGGCCCGCTCCGTGGTACGATCGACAAATCGGGAGACGCTGCGGGCGCGCCGGACCCGCCAGCTCGAGAGATCGCTGGCACTGACGATCCGGTAGACCGGCACGGGCTGGCTGAAGCCGCGCAGCGATTTGCCGCCGAGAGATTCGAACCGGACATGCCCGTCGGCGAGATTCTGGCAGGCTTCCGAAACGTAGATCTGGTTCGCCTCTGCCTCCTGCTCCAGCCGCGCGGCCAGATGCTGAGCGGCGCCGCCGATCTCGTAGACCTTGGAGAATTCGCTGGCGACCATGTAGGCAACGACGTGGCCGGAGTGCAGGCCGACCCGAACCTGAAGGGCGGGATCACCGAGGCTGGCGACGCGCCGGACCAGCTCGATCGCGGCATGGCACGCCAGCGGCGCATGGTTGTCGTCCGCGATCGGGGCACCGAACACCGCGGCAAGCCCGTCGCCCAGCTCCTTGCTGACGATGCCGCCGAACTGCCGGACCGCGCCGCGCATGGCGGCCAGCGCCGGCTCCAGGCGCGAGACCGCCGCCTCCGGATCCAATTCAGCAACAAGACCCGTGGAGTCGATGACGTCAGCACGAAGAATCGTGACGAACCGCCGTTCGCTGTCGGGATCCGACCGCCGGACGGCCGCGCCGCATTTGGGGCACCGGCTCCCGCCTGGGTCGATCGGCGACCGACATGCAGCGCAATGCATTCCCGTGCTCTCAAGTGATTCCAAAGGCACTGTCGATCGGGCCCCCGCGCGCGGATCGCGCCAAGATCGCTTATCGAACCTTGCTTAGCAACGCCTACTAGCAGGGCAGACGATCCATCCCCGGCGGAGTGCTGCCAAAGCGGTTGGTGATCTGGACGATTCACAGTCTCTGGTGGTAGCCTCGCGAATGTCGCGCGGAAAAAAGAGGCTGCGAATCGTGGGCTGCCAGGCTCTCGTCGCAGCCGGCAAGTTTCGCAGAGCGGCATATTCCCGGGGAAGCCAAGGGACTCATTGAGGGGCAAACATATGGGTATGCGAGTTTATACGGGCCGGCCATTTAAGGACCTGATGAATGCGAATTACTTTCCTTTGGAGAACATGAAGAAGAGCGTCAAAAAGCTCAAAGCGTCAGAAAACATTCACCTGCCGACCCTGGAATACGGCCAGTATCATTTGATCCTGGTCCCAAAGAGCAAATGGCCGCAAGGAAGCGCAAAGCACTGGCACAAGGAGAAGGGCCGCGCCCGCGTCGATCTCGCCAACCAGCCGAACACCACGCCGGTGTCCAAGGACGAGCCCAACGTCGTTCCGCTGACCCGCGTCGCGCTGCTCGATGCCTGCGTCCGCAAATGCTTCAATTCGGAGCCGCCGATTCCGATGAAGACCAACATCATCACGCACGAGGCGTCCGACCGCAACGCCGACCGGCACGAGATCAGGCTGGAGTGGGAGTACGAGGACAGCAGCAAGACGCCCACGCTGCTCAACCTGACGATGGTCTGTCCGCACAAGCCGGCGAAGGCCTGACCACCGGTCGGCGCCAACAGGTCGACAAGAAGGAAGGTCTGTTGTCGCCGCCCCCTCGCCCAGCTGCGAATCCCCTGCTCGATGGCCCGATCCTGCGCACGCTGCTCTCGCTCGCCTGGCCGAACGCGTTCGCGTTTTCGGCCGGCACCTTGGTTGCGATCGCGGAAACCTCCTACATTGGGAAACTCGGGATCGAAGCGCTGGCGGCAATGGCGCTGGTGTTTCCCTGCGTGATGCTGACCATGAGCATGTCCGGCGCGGCGATGGGCGGCGGCGTCTCGTCGGCCATTGCCCGCGCGCTCGGCGCCGGTGACCGCGACCGGGCAGAGAGCCTCGCCACGCACGCGCTCCTGATTGCGGTCTTCTTCGGCCTAGTTTTCATGCTTGGCATGCTGATCGGTGGCCGGCAACTGCTGGAGTTGCTCGGCGGCAGGGGTGACGTGCTGGCGCAGGCAGTCGCCTACAGCCAGGTGTACTTCGGCGGAGCCGTGCTCACTTGGCTGGTCAATATTCTGGCCGGCGTCCTACGCGGCACCGGCAACATGAAATTGCCATCGCTGATGATCGTCAATTCCGCGATCTTGCAGATCATCCTTGGCGGAACGCTGGGTCTTGGTCTCGGCCCGGTGCCGCAGTTCGGAATGCCGGGTGTTGCGACGGGATCGTTGATCGCTTATTCGGTCAATATCGCCGTGATGAGCTGGTATCTGTTCTCCGGCCGGGGCCGCATCGTTCCCCGGCTGCATGGGCTTCGCGTGGAGTGGGCGTTGTTTGCCGACATCCTCAAAGTCGGCGTGGTCGCCTGCTTCTCTCCGCTGCAAAATACACTGACGAACCTCATCTTCACGCATATGCTGGCGGTGTTCGGCACCACGGTCCTCGCGGCTTATGGTATCGGCGCACGCCTCGAATACGTGCTGGCGACCATCGCCTTCTCCGTCGCCGTTGGCGCGGTGCCCATGATCGGCCTGGCGATCGGGGCCGGGCGCATCGCGCGCGCCCGTCGTGTCGCCTGGACGACGGGCCTCGTGGCTCTCATCGCGATCGGCGCGCTCGCAAGCGCGATCGCGGCCGTCCCCGGTCCTTGGGTCAGCCTGTTCACGGATGATGCCGGAGCACGCGACGCGAGCCGCCAATATCTGACGATGGTGGCGCCGTTCTACGCCTTCAGCGGACTTGCCTCGGCCATGTATTTTTCCTCGCAGGGCGCCGGCAATGTGGTGGGGCCGGTGCTGGCACAGACGGCACGGCTCATCACCATCGTCGCCGGCGGCTGGTGGCTCGCGGCGCAGTCGGCAGCAGCCACGAGCTTCTTCGCGCTGAACGCAACGTCAATGATCGCGCTCGGCATTCTCTCCGGCGTCGCCGTTGCGCTCACGCGCTGGGGACCACGCAAGAAACCGGTGGTGTCCAGCGCAACCTAGGAAATCTCTTTTGGTTGCGTTCATTGACGACATTCGTTCCGAACGATGCGCTCGATACGTCGGGTCAAGCAGACCGGGAAGCAACGACGGCTGGAATCTACGAAGACCAGCGCGAAAAGGGCCCTGATGCACGGCAACTACGATCCTCTCGAGAACATGAAGAAGAACGGTGCTAGCCTCAAGGTCACGAACCAGATCGACATCGAGACGATTCTGGACAATTCACTCTCAGGTGGTATCGTTCCAACGCCGTGCGAAGCTGAGCTTCAAATCGTTGGCCGCCGGACACTCGTTCCCGTCGGCAAGTTTCGCGGGGCTAAACTAAAGACATATTGAGGGAAAAGGCGATGGGCTCAAGACCTTACACCACGGCTTCATTCAGAAACCTGATGAACAGCAATTACTACCCTCTGGCGAACATGAAAAAGAGTGTGGCCAAGCTCAAGGCATCGGCCCACATCGATCTGCCGACTCTGGAATACGGCCAGTACCACCTGATTCTGACGCCGGCCTCGAAGTGGCCGCAGGGCAGCGCGAAGTACTGGCACAAGGAGAAGGGGCGGGTGCGCGTCGATCTCGCGGCCCAGCCGAACACCACCCCGCTATCCAGGGACGAGCCCGATGTCGTTCCGCTGACCCGATGCGCGTTGCTCGATGCCTGCGTCCGGAAATGCTTCAATTCGGAGCCGCCGATTCCGATGAAGACCAACATCATCACGCACGAGGCGACCGACCCGGGCGCGAACACGCATGAGATCCGGCTGGAATGGGAGTACGAGGGAGACAGCAAGACGCCCACGCTGCTCCACCTGACGATGGTCTGTCCGTACAAGCCGGCGCACGATGCTCGAACTGACGATACTCGGTCTGTAGAAGCCGGCGAAAGGCTGAGCTTGGGCTAGATCGCAACTGCATCATCTGATCTGAATGGCGCTGGCCGGCACTTTGCCGGCTCGCGCTTTTTGTTGCGTAGGTTGGAAGCACAGCGAACCAGTCCTGGGCCGGTGTGTCTCCGCCCCTCCTCCCGTCATGGGCCTGTCGCATGAAGATGGTCCGCTCCGTCACATTGCGTGCGAGTCGCCTTGCGACCGCGGGCTCATGAGGAGGAGCGCCGATGCCGGTTGGATTGCTGGAGGTCGAAGGCACGATCGAAATCAGCCAGTTCTGGCCGGAGGGGCGGTCGGACGCCGACACCACGAAGGTCGTCGTGAACGTCGCCCCCGATGCCATCCGTTTCCGCAAGAACGATTCTTCGCCGTTCCATCCGACCCACGTCTTCGACAATGCCAAAGTCAAGGGCAGGACCGCGACGGCGCCGATCAAGAACGGCAAGCTCACCATCCGCCTGCAGGGCATCGACGCGCCCGAACTGCACTACCAGCCGTCCCCGCTCTCGCCCGCCGAGAAGAAGGGCCTGACCGACGCCAAGCGGAAGGCCTATCACGAGGTCACGCACCCCTACCGGCAGTTCCTCGGCGCGACCTCAAGCAAGGCGCTGCATGATTTCCTCAGCAACACCGGCGAGGCGACGCTCGCCTGCCGGGTGTTTACCCATGTCGATGCGCCGAACGAAGTGTTCGACACCTATGGAAGGCTGGTCGGCGACATCGAGGTGACGGTCGCGAACAAGGCGGTCGATATCAACCACTGGCTGGTCGAGCAGGGCTTTGCCTATCCGACGTTCTACTCCTCGATGAACGACGACGAGATCAGGGCCTTCCTCGCGCTCACCAAGATCGCGCGCACCAAGAAGCTGCCGGTCTGGAAGGCCCTCGCCAAGACCATTCCCGCCTTCGACTTCGACCTGCGCGAGCCGAAAAAGAACGAGACCGACGTGCTCGCGACGGATAAGGGCCCCGTGATCCTGCCAAAGCTCTACCGCCGCCAGACCAACTGGGCGGCGCGCAAGAAGGCGACGGTCACGAGCCAGAACTTCCAGAAATTTCTGGCCGAAGGATCCGGCGGCAAGCCGGACACCTGCTACGCAATCGACGACTTCCTGGCGAACGGGGTGCACTCGGCGACGCCGCGCAATTTTGCCGACTTCGTCGAGGGTGGGACGAAGATCAAGTTTCAGCCGGATGGGTTGGTGTTTGGCGAGGCGCCGTCGACGCTGGTGGGGGCGGACGGGAAGGTGATTGCGGGGTTTTGAGGGGGCTCGACTGCCTCCCAATCCCTCCGCAAATTTTTCTACGTCGCTATTGGCACACTAACGCCGTAGTTGTACTATGATTAGACTTCTATTTGAGAAGGGCTTCAGACGCCAGACGCACGCATCTCTCGAATCCCGAGAGATCGTCGAAGGGATTGGACGCTTTCACCGGATTCCGAACAATGGGAAAGCCGCCATGCTCGACCACGGACCATTCGATCATGAGATTGTCGGAGTTACCGAAATTCTCGACCGTCATGCCATGGGCATCCTGCAATGGACGCGTCTGTAGGCCGGTTGCGGCCGACGTCGACACGCGATGAGCATAGTCCGAGGCATCATTCGTGTAACCGAACACGCGCTTGCCGAGGCCGACCATCAGACCGAGTTCGAAGACAGTTCCAGCATCGGCACTCGGTCCTCGAAAGGGAGTCAGATTGAAGATGCCCAGATCAGCGTTCCGCATCATCGCTTCGTTCGCACGGTAGATGAGACGATCGACGCGCTGCCCACTCTCGCTCGTCGTAATTTCATTATCGAAAGGAAATAGACCCTCTAACCCGTATCTGGAGCATAGCAGCTTCTTTTGCCGGCCAATCTCGATGGCGTCGGGCAAGAAGACATCTGGACCGGCTAGATAGACTTTCGGCATGGAGAATCGATTCATCGAGCTGATTGACTGCAACGACGATACGCTTGGTTGCCTCGTCAAGAAACACAAAATTGAACACAGCACGAATCGGCCACCGCGCATCGCATCACCGAAATGGAGACCGGAATGACTGACGAAGCCGTAGCAGCGCAAGAGCGTAGCCGCCTGGTCGATCACTTCAAACGCGCTTATCAGATTATCGTCGGCGTTTCGATCACGGTCGCCTGCAGCAATCTGTTTCCTGGAAAATTCATCAGCTTTCCGCTGGACACCTCGTTCTGGCTGTTCGGCGCCTTCTTCGTGACGGCTGTCCCGATCTTTCACGGCGGAGATCGCTCGCTCGACATCAAATACCTGCATCGCCGACCGGCGGGATTTTGGGGACACGCCGCCTACGTGTGGGACATCTACATGTTGCTCATTACGGCGATCTTTTTCGTCAAAATAGCTCAGTCGGTGCCCATTCCGCACGACGTTAAGCCGCCGAATCCGACCGCTCAAACATCCCCGGACAATTTCTATCTGTGGATGGGATCAATGCTTGTGTTCGATGTCTGCGTGCTGATTTTCGATGGAATCAAGAGTCACTCTCTGGGACTGGGCGGCGCCAAGCTGAGCGCGTATGTGACGTGGACCGTGATAAACTTGGGGCTAGGCCTCATCTGCCTCGGCGCTGCCCTGTGTCCTCTCGCCACCGGCCTGTCCGAGGGAGCGCTCGCGGCTGCAGTGTTCGCCTTTGCGCTAATACGCACCACGGTGGACTACATTCAGGGCCGGGAATTCCTGTTTCCTTGATCCTGCGGGACACCAGGACGCACTGTTGGCACCAGTTAGCAGTCGCACCAGACAAAATGGCCCGCGCGAAGCGGGCCATTTTCTCATCGGAAGCTGTGACGTCCGAACCTGGCCTTCAGCGACGTCGGACCGCCAAAGCACCTTGCGCGTCAGCGAAGGCCGCCGGTGACGTGAAGGGTCTCGCCCGTGACGTAGGACGCGTCGTCCGAAGCGAAGAAGGCCACCGCGGCGGCGATCTCCTCAACCTTGCCGATGCGGCCAAGCGGCGTGGTGGATTCGATCCAGTTGCGCATGTCGCCCTCGTGCAGGCCGGCGGAGACCACGCCTTCGGTGGCGATCATGCCCGGATTGACGGCGTTGACGCGGATCTTGCGCGGCGCAAGTTCCTTGGCCAGCACGGACGAGATCGCATCCACCGAGGCCTTGGTCGCCGTGTAAACGGCCGTATTCGCCGGCGCGATCGTCGACGCGCCCGAACTGATGTTGATGATACTTCCGCCATTGGCGTTGAAATGCCTGGCCGCTTCAGCCGAGACCAGCAGCAGGCCGAGCACATTGAGGTCGAATTGCTTGTGGAAATGCTCAGGCGTGATGGCCTCGAGCGGGGCGAATTCGTAAATGCCCGCGTTGTTGACGAGGATGTCGATCGCACCGAACGCCTTCACCGTCTCCGCGACCACGCTTTTCACGGCGTTGGCGTCGGCCAAATTGCCCTGGACGGCGACGGCTTTACCACCCTTGGCGGCGATGGCGGCAACCACGCGGTCGGCGCCCTGTTTGCTGGCGCTGTAATTGACAGCGACCGCGGCCCCCTCCGCCGCGAGCCGGGCGGCGATTTCGGCACCGATGCCTTTGGATGCGCCGGTCACGAGCGCAACTTTTCCTTCAAGTCTCTTGGTCATCGCAGTTCTCCTCGATCCGGCCGTCAGCCGACATTCAATAGTTCAATACTAGTGAACTATTGAATGAGTTCAAGGGAGGCGCTATATTTTAGGCATGGCGCAGTTCGTTCACCCATCGCGGGACGAGATTACCTTGGCCGGGGTGCTTGGAGCCCTCGCGGATCCGATGCGGCTGCGCATCGTCAAAAGCCTTGCGGCGCAAAACGATTGCATGTCGTGCACCGAGGCGGCGCCTTGCCCTGACATGGCGAAGTCGACGCTGTCGCACCATTTCCGGATCCTGCGGGAGGCTGGCCTGATCCGGACCTCGAAGCAAGGCGTCCAGCACCGCAACGTTTTGCGCGAAGAGGACATCAATGCGCGGTTTCCCAAACTGCTCAAAATGATCTTGAGCTTTCCGGACTGAGGACATTCGCTCACGTCAGCAGATTTGCGGGAGAGCGTCGCTGACGTTTCCACGCGGCTCGATTGCGGTGGCAGATTACGGCGCACCTAATCCGGCACGAGAGTTAAGTGCACTGTCACCGAAATTTGACGGCGTATTGAGTGCACTGTCACCGTAACCACGGTAACTCCGAGAACGCCAGTTTCCCTAGCGCAGCCTACGATCATCGCAAATAGGCTACTGCGGATTGTCTAGCGGGACCATTTTGGGCGTCAACCACCAGAGCAGGAACAGCAATGCGGCGCCGTGAGAGAGCAGCGCCGTTGATAGTGGCACGTTTATGATTTGCTGAACCACAATGCCGGAAGAGAGAAGAACGAACCGCGCCGGCAGATGCGACGCCATCGCGCTCCCGAATGCGAGGATAGCGCCGGATGCTAGTACGGTGAGGGGCGCCCATTCCGTGCCGACCGATGCAATCCCTTCGGTTGATAGGAGAGAGGCATTGAAGTTTCCGAGTTCGTACGCCCTTGCAAGCTCGACGCCGAGCTGCGGATCGTAGGGGCAGCCGATGAGAGACCGGACAAAGCCGATCTGACAAAAATGCGTCGGAGCGTGGCTGTAGAAGAAGGCGTTGTAGACCTCCATTGAGATCGAGGTGACGCCGAACATCCGGAAATTGATCAGCCCGAAGACGCGATAAACTCCGTGGTGCAGGCCCGATTCGACCGCTAGGCTTGCCAGACCGACAACGAGCGGCAGAAGGACTGAAAGTATGACCGCGTTCTCTGGCTTTGAAAATCGCTGAAGTGCTAGCAAAAACAGCAACCAGAACGGCGCGAAGGCTGCAAATTTGGAAAGGGTTGCCGGATAGAACGCCGCCATCAGGACGAGTGCTGCGATTGATGGTAAAGCCCGGCGGCGCTCTACAAAGCAAGCGAATGCGAACGGCAGAAGGGTCGATTGCACAATCCCGTTTGCGTACCTGAGCGGCATTGGGAAATCGATGCTATCGCGGAACTGATAGATATCCGCCAAGCCAACTAGATGAAAGTTATAACGTAGCGCGGCCCCAACCGTGACGGCTCCAATCACAAGGAGCGCATAGGGAAGAAGCTCTGTGAACGACGGGCGAAGCTGAAAGCGAGCCAAGCGCAGGCGGCTCGATGTCACCAACACAACAAGAAGAGCGGCGCCGGACAAGAAGGCGGAAACAAGTGCTGCCTGGTGGTCGTATGGTAGCCTTGAGAATGGGTTAATCCATAGATACCCGACGACGATGCAAAGGAAATAGATCGAACACACGTAGCCGAACGAGAACGGTGCACGTCGCAGGATATAAGTGGCAAAGACTGCGAAAGACGGCGCTGCGATGAAAGCCAGCAAGCTGGCCTTAGGCGAGACCTCAATACCCGGAATAGGTTGGTGGAAATATCCGAATGTGGCGCCTACGCAGTAAAGGGATATGCATGTCGCAACGGCGGTCGCGACGAGGAGCGTCGCCCGCATTAGCTATCATCATTGGGCGGGAGGTATCGATCCAAAAAGACCCTTAACAGCAGAAGAAGGGCGCCCCCCACAATGAGAATTCCAACAATCGTCCAAAGCGCGGTGTGCATAGAGAGATTTTACACCCACGGCCGCAAATAGCGCAATAGATAGCAACGATAGGGTAACAGCCGAGAACTTCTGGTTACGGGGTTACGGGGGGTTACGGTGACAGTGCATTTAATCCGGAAAAAATATTAAGTGCACTGTCACCGTAATTGCACGAGGGCCGTGCATGTGCGAGCAATGGACTTCCGGCGTGCACCGTACGGGATTTGTGGCGTTGACCGCGATGGCGTGCTCATCCACCCGGTTCCGGCGGCCTCTCTCGTCGAAGGACGTCCTCGGCGAAGGCATGTGAGGGATGACGGGTGTCGCCACGCCGGTTTTGCGGGCGTACGTACATGATGACCGCTTCCGGAAACTCTGCCTTCACCTTCAGCGCGGCGGCGAGCGCGTCCTGTGCATCCAGGACGACATGGTCTGCCTTTCCTTCCAGCTTGAGCCCAACAGTAAATTGCATCCACAAACCTCCACGCCTTGAACCTCCACGCCTTACGCCGTTGCGGCGTCCTTCCGAAGCTCTTCCGGCCGGCACGGTCCCGGGCCAGAGCTTTTTCCGTTCCGATAGAATCGTAACGGAAGCTCTAGTTTTTTGTTTTGACGCGTTTTCTTCACGCGAACCGGTATCCACTTCGCTGGAAAACGCTCTAGCCCAGCGAGTTGATGATTTCCCGATAGGCGGCTTCGGGAAACGCCTTCAGCGTGCGCGTCCGGACGTTCCCCTGCATCCCCAGCTGCAGGCTGAAACGCGCCGCGACGGCGTCGTCCGGGGCTTCCAGGATGACGACCATGTCATAGTCACCCATGGTCAGGTAGAAGGATTTGATCTCGCCGCTCATATCCTTGAGAGCTTTCTTCGCAGCGTCCAGACGGCGTGGCGAGTCCTTCGCCTTCAGGATGCCTTGCTCGGTCCAATTTGCAAGCATGACGTAGGTGGTCATGGCCGTCCTCCTTCTGGCACGAAAGCAATGGTAGCTACGCCGTTGGGGCGAAAAACAAGACCCGGAGCAGATGCGTGTAGTCGGCTTCGAACACCATGATCGCCACGAAGACCAGCACCAGCACCGGCGGCAGCAGGATCGCGTAGGCCAAGGCCAGCCGCTCCCAGGCCATGTGCATGAAGACCGCAACGATCAGGCCAGCCTTCAACACCATGAACAGCAGGATCAGCGACCACCGGAGATGGCCATGAAGGCCGAAATAGTCGACGAGATAGGAGCAGGTGCTGAGAACGAACAACCATCCCCAGACTACGAGGTAAAGCTTGATCGGATGCTGCTGGCCCTTTGTCTGCGTGGTTCCTGATGCAAGTGCGTCATGCACGTGAGCTTGCAGCGTGTGTTGCTGCGCTTCCAGATGTACCGCGACGTTTGTCATGCTGCGACCTCACCAGAGATAAAAAAGCGCAAAGATGAACACCCACACCAGATCGACGAAGTGCCAGTACAGGCCGGTGATCTCGACGATCTCGTAATGCCCCTTCCGGCTCGTGAAAAAGCCGCGCCTCTCGACATCGAAGTCCCCGCGCCAGACCTTTCGCGCAATGGCGATCAGGAAGATCACGCCGATCGTTACGTGGGTGCCGTGGAAGCCGGTGATCATGAAAAAGCTCGATCCAAACTGCTCCGCACCCCACGGGTTGCCCCAGGGCCGCACGCCCTCCCTGATCAGCTTGGTCCATTCGAACGCCTGCATCCCGACGAAGGTTGCGCCGAATGCCGCTGTGGCCAGCATCAAGGCTGCCGTTTTCACGCGATCGCGGCGGTAACCGAAATTGACCGCCATCGCCATCGTCCCGCTGCTGCTGATCAGGATGAAGGTCATGATCGCGATCAGGATGAGCGGGATTTTCTTGTCCCCGATCGTGAGGGCGAAGACCTCGCCGGGATTGGGCCACGGCACGGTCGTGGTCATTCGCGTCGTCATGTACGACAGCAGGAAACAACTGAAGATGAAGGTGTCGCTGAGCAGGAAGATCCACATCATGGCCTTCCCCCAGGAGACGTTCTTGAAGGCGCGCTGATCCGAGGACCAATCGGCGGCGATGCCTCGCCAACCTGCAGGCCGCGCCGGCGGTTCTACATTGTTGATCAGCGCCGTTTCTGCCATCTGGTCTTTGCCTTCCCTAGCTCAGCAACTGGCGACAGATGTCGACGAAATTGTCTGTCCAGCCCGTCAGCAAGCCGAGCAGGACCAGCCAGACCACCAGCAGGAAGTGCCAGTAGATCGTGCAGAGTTCCACGCTCAGGCGAATTTGGCTCGCCTCGGCGCCACGTAATACCTTGGCAGTCGTTCTGCCGAGGGCCACCAGGCCGCCCATCAGATGCAGCCCGTGCACCGCGGTGATCAGGTAGAAGAACGAATTGGCTGGATTGGACGCGAGGAAGTACCCGGCGGCACTCAGCTGGCGCCACGCCAGCAGTTGCCCGACAAGGAATGTAATGGCGAACGCTCCACCGGCACACAGGCCGACGCTTGTGACGTCGATGTCGTCGCGGCGCGCGGCCATATACGCCCATTGCAGTGCCACACTGCTCAAGACCAGGACGCCGGTGTTGAACCACAACAGTACCGGCACCGGCAGCGTACGCCAGTCCACCAGGTTCATCCGCATCGAGTAAGCGCTGATGAAGAGCGCGAACAACGAGCCGACGACCGCAAGAAACACGCCCAATCCGATCTTCGCCGGCGGCAGGGACGAGGTGCTCTGCTCGCGAAGATCGACGATCAGCCCTTCCTCCAGCCAGGGCTTGGCTGTCAGCCGTTGTTGCGAGAGCCACCATCCCGCAATTGCGGCTATTCCGGCCATAAACAGGATGATGGCGCTCATGCGTGGGATCCTCGCGCCGACAATCCGGCCGGCGGTTCATTCTGCGCCACGAAATCCCTGGCGGCGCCGGGGACGCTGTAATCGTAGGCCCAGCGATAGACGATCGGGAGCTCCTTGCCCCAGTTGCCGTGCCCCGGCGGGGTTTCCGGCGTTTGCCATTCCAGCGACGCGGCGCCCCAGGGATTGCCGCCCGCCTCTTTTCCTTTGAGCAGGCTCCAGATCAGGTTGAACAGGAACACGAGCTGGGCGAAGCCGACGATCAGGGCCGCTACGCTCATGAACGCATTGAGGTCATGGGCGGATGCCGGAACGAAGGCCGTTTCGCCGATGTCATGATAGCGGCGGGGCATGCCCAACAGGCCAAGATAGTGCATGGGGAAGAAAATCGCATAGGCGCCGAGGAACGAGACCCAGAAGTGGAATCGTCCGAGCACCTCATTGAGCATTCGTCCGGTGACCTTCGGGTACCAATGATAGATTCCGCCGAACACGGCCATGATCGGCGCAATGCCCATCACCATGTGAAAGTGGGCGACAACGAACATCGTGTCCGACAAGGGAACGTCTACGACCACGTTGCCGAGAAACAGGCCGGTCAGGCCGCCGTTAACGAAGGTGATGATGAAGGCCAGCGCGAACAGCATCGGGATGGTGAGATGAATGTCGCCGCGCCAAAGGGTCAGCACCCAATTGTAAACCTTGATCGCGGTCGGGATCGCGATGATGAGCGTCGTGGTGGCGAAGAAGAACCCGAAATACGGGTGCATCCCGCTCACATACATGTGGTGCGCCCACACGACGAAGCTGAGGGCGCCGATTGCCACGATCGCCCAGACCATCATGCGATAGCCGAAGATGTTCTTCCGGGCATGGACGCTGATCAGATCGGAAATGATGCCGAAGGCCGGCAACGCCACGATGTAGACTTCAGGATGCCCGAAGAACCAGAACAGATGCTGGAACAGGATCGGGCTGCCACCGCCATATTTCGTCAGCGTGCCCATTTCGACCAGCGTGGGCATGAAGAAGCTGGTTCCCAGCAGGCGATCGAGCAGCAACATCACCGAGGCGACGAACAGCGCCGGGAAGGCCAGCAGCGCCATGACGGTGGCCGTGAAGATGCCCCATACCGTCAAGGGCAAACGCATCAACGTCATGCCGCGCGTGCGCGCCTGCAGCACCGTCACCACGTAATTCAGCCCACCCATGGTGAAGCCGATGATGAACAGGATCAGGGAGGCCAGCATGAGAACAATGCCCCAGTCCTGCCCCGGAGTGCCGGAGAGAATCGCCTGCGGCGGGTACAGCGTCCAGCCGGCGCCGGTGGGCCCGCCGGGCACGAAAAAGGTCGAGACCAGCACCATGACCGCGAGCAGGTAGACCCAGTAGCTCAGCATGTTCACATAGGGGAACACCATGTCCCGCGCGCCGACCATCAGCGGGATGAGGTAGTTACCGAAGCCGCCGAGGAACAGCGCGGTGAGAAGATAGATCACCATGATCATGCCGTGCATGGTGATGAACTGGAGATACTGGTTCGGATCGATGAACGAAAACGTGCCGGGGAATCCGAGTTGCAGCCGCATCAGCCATGACAGCACCAGCGCAACCATTCCAATGGACATCGCCGTGATCGAGTACTGGATGGCGATGATCTTGGCATCCTGCGAAAAGACGTACCTCGTCCACCAGCTTCTCGGATGATAGAGCTCGACCTCGCCCACTTCGGCGGGCGGGACGCCTGCGACTGTGTCAAACGGGACATCGACCATCGGAATTCCCTCCTTGGTCTCTCTCTTCAGCGAAGAGTTCGCCCTCTGCTATGCGGCGCTCCTCGCCGATATTTTCATTCGCTCTCTGTCGTGTAAGCCGCTTTCGCGACATCACGCTGCCCGGAGAGCTCGGCGAACGAGTGCTGCTTCTCCAGCCACGCGTGATAGTCTTTCTCTTCCTCGACGATAACCTTGCTCCGCATCTGCGCGTGCGCGGCACCGCAGAGCTCCGCGCAGAGAACGTCGAATGTTCCGGTGCGCGTTGGCGTAAACCAGTAATACGTGACCGAGCCCGGTATCATGTCCATCTTCGCCCGAAACTCGGGCACATAGAAATCATGCAGGACGTCAATCGAGCGGAGCAACACCTTCACCGGCTTCCCAAGCGGCAGGTGCAAGTCGTCATTTTGAATGACGACATCGTCTTGGCCGGCGGGATCGTCGGGATTCAACCCCATGGGATTTTCGGCACTGACATTGCGGGCATCGGAAGTCCCGAGCCGGCCGTCCTTTCCGGGAAGCCGATAGCTCCATTGCCATTGCTGTCCCATGACCTCGACCTCGGTCGCATTGGCCGGAACCGTGACGAACTGGTGCCAGACGACCAGGCCGGGTGCGAGCATGGCGGCGACGCCGATTGCAGTCCCGACGCTGAGCCACCATTCGAGCCTCTTGTTTTCGGGATTGTAGGCTGCGCGCCGTCCCTCCGTGTGTCGAAAGCGGAAGACGCAATAGGCCATGAATGCGACGACCGCGAAGAAAACCGCGCCGGTGATCCAGAATGTCAGCGTGATGGTGTCGTCGATGTAGCGCCAGTTTGAGGCGAGCGGGGTCCACCACCACGGGCTGAAAATGTGAAACAGCACCGAGGCGATTGCGACCAACAGCAGTATGATTGCTACAGCCATCCCTCATGCATCCTTGCCGCTAAAGGCTGTGGATACGAACCAGAGGGCGGAGCTCACGTCTGTCGCGATGGCGAAATTACATCCGCCTTCGTCGTGCCTCTTGCCTCGCCCATTCAACCGGTCGCGACGTCAACGCTTGACACAGAGGACAGTCACGACCGCAATCTCGTCGGAGCTGAAGGCGTTCAGTGTCTTTAGCATGATACCCGTCGAGCCCGGCGTCAATAGAGTCAATAGAGGAGTATGCCTCGCATTTGCCTGGCGGACGCTGGCCCGAATGCAACGCAAACCGGAGCACCTGCAGGCACCACCAGTCGATGATGCACTGCAGCAGATTGGTTTTTGTGCGGAAGCACAATTCACTCAACTGCGGACGCTACTTGCTTCTATCGCATATCGCGCTAACTTCAGCGTACCGGTCGCGACAGATGTCGTCCGGCAAAGCTCCTTCACGTTGAACCTGATTTGCCGGGATCGATCGCGATTTTCGCGCACGAGACGGATGCGCGTGTTTTAAGTGCGCACCGTTCCCCTGCGATCAGAAGCAAGGAGATCGGCGCCATGACCACGGTATTCGCAAGACCCAAACTGCAAGTGTTTGGCGTCTCTACCCCCTTCGTCGTTCGCAAGATCAGCCTTTCCGATTTGGGCAATGCGCTACGCCTGGGCTGGGAAGACTTCAACGCCGTCCCAACTCACGCCATCGTCCTGTGCGTGATTTATCCCGTCCTCGGACTTGTCCTGTTCAGACTTGTCATCGGCTATTCGGTGCTGCCGCTACTGTTTCCGCTGGCCGCGGGCTTTACGCTGATCGGTCCGTTTGCCGCGCTCGGCCTCTACGAACTCAGCCGCCGCCGCGAGCGCGGAGAGCAAGCCGCAGCGTGGGACGCCATGCAGGTGCTGCGCGCGCCATCTTTCGGCGCCATGCTCGAACTCGGCGTCCTCCTGCTGGTTCTGTTCGGGGTCTGGATCGGCGCCGCGGACGCGATCTACGTTGCAACCTTCGGCCACGCTCCGGCTGCAAGCATCCCCGACTTCGCAACGCGTGTTTTGACGACGCCGGAAGGATGGTCGCTCATCATCGTCGGCTGCGGCGTCGGCTTCCTGTTCGCCGTCGTGGCCCTGTGCGTCAGCGTTGTGTCGTTTCCGCTGATGCTCGACCGGCATGCGACTGCGATCGACGCAATCCGGACGTCGCTGCGGGCCGTGAGGGAGAATCCAGTTCCAATGGCGGCTTGGGGTCTGGTTGTTGCGGCATTGCTGGCGATCGGCTCGCTACCGTTCTTCGTCGGTCTCGCCGTCGTTCTGCCCGTGCTCGGTCATGCCACCTGGCATCTTTATCGGAAGGTGGTCGAGCCCGACCCGAATCCGCCGGAAGAACCGCCCCGCCCACCGATAGGACACCGCTATGCGGCGGATTTCCCGGCCTCACTCTTCCCGTGGAGCCGCGAACGCTAGCCGGGACCGCAACGAACGGTCGCACCGTCACCGTGTTCGGAGGAGGCGAGGCGGCGCCAGGCTGAGCGCGTTGCCTCCAGGACAAAATGGCACGCGTGATAGGGGCCATTTTCGTATCGGAGCCTAGCTCTCCAAAATCGCGACCGCTCGCGTCCATCCTGCCGAGGCTCGCTCGATCTTCACGGGGAAGCATGACACCTTGAAGCCGGTCGACGGCAGAAGTTCGAGATTGTGCAGCTTCTCGAGATGGCAATAGCCGATATGGCGGCCGGCCTTGTGGCCTTCCCAGATCAGGCTGGCGTCCCTGGTCTCGGAGTATTTTTTCGCGGTATGAACGAACGGCGCGTCCCAGCTCCAGCCGTCGATGCCGGTCAGGCGCACACCGCGCTCGAGCAGGTACATGGTTGCTTCATAGCCCATGCCGCAGCCCGACGTGACGTAGTCCTGCCGGCCATATTTGACGCCGGCGCTGGTGTTGACCACGACGATCTCGAGCGGCTTCAGCTCATGGCCGATGCGCTTCAGCTCAGCCTCGACATCCTTGGCCGTCGCGACATAGCCGTCGGGCAGGTGCCGGAAGTCGAGCTTCACGCCGGGCTGGAAGCACCATTCCAGCGGCACCTCGTCGATGGTCCAGGAACGCTCGCCGCGGTTCATGGTCGGGTGGAAATGCCAGGGTGCGTCGAGATGCGTGCCGTTGTGGGTCGAGAGACTGACCTGTTCCACCGCCCAACCCTGCCCGTCCGGCAGATCCTCGGCCTTCAACCCGTCGAAGAACTGCAGCATGCGCGGCAGCCCCTGCTGGTGGTCGATATACTGGATCGTCGGATGATTGCCGGGCGGGTCGGCCGGCACATCGTTTTGGAGGGGGACGGAGATGTCGATCAGCTTGCTCGTCATGGCGCTTCCTCGTTGACTGTTTTGGTTGGCGGCCTTCAGGCGTCGCTTCAGACTTCTTGCCGCTCGACGCGGTTCTTCAAGATACCGATCTTCTCGACTTCAAGCTCGATCGCATCGCCATGCTCGAGAAACCATCCGAGCTCGAGGCCGCAGCCATTGCCGACCGTGCCGGAGCCGATGAATTCGCCGGGCATCAGCGTCTCGTCCTGGGTGACATGGGCGATGATCTCCTCGAAGGAAAACAGCATGCCCTCGGTCACGCCTTTCGAGCGGGTCTCGCCGTTGACGCGCGCTTCCATCTTCAGCTTGTAGGGATCGCCGATCTCGTCCGGCGTCACGATCCAGGGACCCATCACGTTGCCGCCGTCGAAGCTCTTGCCCTTGGCCGGGCCGAGCCGTCCCTCCATCTCGATGCGCTGCGCGTCGCGCGCGGAGAAATCGTTGAAGATGGTGTAGCCGAAGATGTGATCCTTCGCCTTCGCGGCGGAGATGTTCGCGCCCTTGTTTTTGGTGATGATCCCGAATTCGAGCTCGTAGTCCATGACCTTGCTGTAGCGCGGCCATTTCACCGTAGTGTTGGTGCCGCGGACACTGAAGCGGTTGGTGATGTAGAAGATCGGCTGCTTGCGATAGACCTCGGGCAACTCGCCGAGCGGCTCGGCGTCGATGCGCGCCAATTCCGCCATGTCCCCCTTGGCGCGCGCCGCGAGCTTCCGCTGCCCGCGTGGCGCCTGGAGGATATGCAGCGCAAACGACATGCCGTCGCGCATTTGCCGCGGCTCTGGCACCGGGGCGAGAACGTCGACGCTACCAACGGCCGCCGACAGCGTCGCGTCCTTGCCTTCCTTGTCGAACAGGGCTGCCGCCCGATCGAGCGCGCGCGGCCCGGCGTCGATCAATGCCAGCATCGAGCCGAAGGCCGGATCGGCCCCGCCGTCCCGCGCAGCGGCCGCGGCGAGGTCGAACAGCAGGCTGTCATTGGCATGGACGGCTCCGATTTTCTCCTGACCGGCAGATCTGAACGTTGCGAGCTTCACCTTGGGTACCCCTTGCTATCGTTTGAAATATATGATCAGATAAAATATCGATAAACAAGCCTGAAAAATACAAATCGGGAGAGGGCGGTGAGGCGAACGCAAATGAAGGCGATGTTGGGTCTCGCGCTCGGAGTTGGAGTGTCTGTTGTCTGGACGGCACCCGCGCTGGCGCAGGCCAAGATCCAGATCGGCTGCACCGCAACCTCCGACTGCGCCTCGGCCATGGTCGCGGTCGACGAAGGCATCTTCAAGAAGCATGGGCTGGACGTCGAGATGACGCCGATCGCGATCAACTCCAACATCCCGGCCGCGATCCTGTCGAACTCGATTCAGGTCGGCGGCCCCACCTCCACCGTCTTCCTCCAGGCCGTCGACGGCGGCCTCGACCTCGTCGCGATCGCCGGCGCTTCGGTCATGAACCCGACCTCGAACACCGCGATCGCCGCCTTCGTCCGCAACGGCGTCACCATCAAGGAGCCGAAGGATTTCGTCGGCAAGAAGGTCGGCGCGCCCGGCCTGAATGCCTTTCTCCATGTGCTGTTCGTGAAATGGCTGGTGGAGAAAGGCGTCGCCCCCAAAAGCGTCAATTTCGTCGAAGTCACCTTCCCGACCATGGCCGACATCATCAAGTCCGGCGGCGTCGATGCGGTGCTCACCGCCGAGCCGTTCGTCACGCGCATGACCAATGCGGGGATCGGTTCGGTCGGCGCGCGGTACGGCGCCGAGCTCGGCCGCACCGACCCGATCATCTTCTATGCCGCGGCGCGCGACTGGGCGGAGAAGAATGTGGCGACGGTAAAGAAGTTCCGCGAAGCCATCGCGGAGGCTGCTGCAATCGTCAACAGCGATCGCGACAAGGCCTCCGCCTCGATCGCCAAGTTCACGAAGCAGCCACTCGAGCTCGTCAAGGCGACACCGCCGAACCAGTCCGAGCCGAATCTCAAGCCGGAAGACCTCGCCTGGTGGATCGACGTGATGTCGTCGCAGAAGATGCTGCAATCGAAACTCGACACCGCGAAACTGGTGCTGAACTGAGGACATTGGCGATGCCTGCCCCCGAGCGCACTCTCGAACGTCCTCCGGCTGAGGCCGGCACCTTGAGCGAGCGCGCCGCGAACCTCATCGAGCAGGACATCCTTGCCGGAGATCTCGCACCGGGATCGCGGCTCGGCATCGTCGATCTCGTGCAGCGCTACGAGATCGGCGCCACCCCGCTGCGCGAAGGCTTGTCTCGGCTGATGTCACGCGGCCTGATCGTCGGCATCGGCCAGCGCGGCTTTCGTGTCGCCGAAGTCAGCCACGACGATCTCGCCGACATCACCTGCATGCGGACGGCGGTCGAAATCGAGGCCGTCAGGCTCGCCATCCTCCACGGCGACGTCGCCTGGGAGGCCGGCATCGTCAGCGCGCTGCATCAGATGCGCCGGCATATCGAGCGCACCGGCAATGAATTCCGCGAGGGCGCCGCCGATTTCGATCGGCTGCACAAGGGCTTTCATACCGCCCTGCTCGCGGCCTGCGGCTCACGGCGCATGCTGGCCGCCCATTCCGACCTCTACGACCAGGCCTATCGCTACCGCCGCATCATGATGCGTGCCATCGACAGCGGCGAGGAGTTCATACGGAGTCACCAGATGCTCGCCGACCGCGTGCTCGCCCGCGACCTTGCCGCCGCGCAAGGGATGCTGGCGGCGCATCTGCACTCGACCATCAATTTCGTCTATCCGCCGACAAGCGGGGAGCAATCATGAGTGTCGTTGCCAGGCTCGACGAGGCGCGCGCGGCGCGACGGCAAAAAGCGCTGATCGCGTTCAACGCCACGACGCTGCGGCTCGGCGGCAAGACCATCATCGAGAACCTCGATCTGGAGGTGCGGCCGGGCGAATTCCTCTGCATCGTCGGCGCCTCTGGCTGCGGCAAGACCACAGCGCTGCGGCTCGCCGCGGGCCTCTATGGCCCGACGAGCGGCGCTGTGACCTTCGACGGCGAGCCGATCACCGGACCGCGCCGCGAGGTCGCGATTGTTTTCCAGGATTACGGCAAGGCGCTGCTGCCGTGGCGGACCGCGGCCGGCAACATCTCGCTGGCGCTGGAAGCCTCTCGTGTGCCGGCACGCGAGCGCAGCTCGCGCATCGAGGCGCTGCTGCGCAAGGTCGGCTTGCCCGGCCACGCTGACAAATATCCGACCGAAATGTCGGGCGGCATGCAGCAGCGCCTGCAGATCGCGCGCTGCCTTGCACAGGAGCCGACGACGCTGCTGATGGACGAACCGTTCGGCGCGCTGGATGCGATGACGCGCCAGGGGCTGCAGGACGAGGTCCTGTCGCTGACGCAAACGAGCCAAACGACCGTGATCTTCGTGACCCACGATCTCGACGAGGCGATCTACCTCGGCGACCGCATCGTCGGCCTGCTGCCGCATCCGGGCCGGATCGGCATCGAGCTCGCCGTCGACCTGCCGCGCCCTCGCGACCAGTTGGCCACCCGCGAGCATCCGGAATTCCTGCGGCTGCGCCGGCAATTGTTCGACTTCATCAAGGCGACCGAACATTGAGCCTCGACCGTGCCAGGCCCTTGCTGTTGCCGCTGGCGCTGATGCTGGCGTTCGAGCTCTGGGCGCGCCTCACCCAGCTGCAGAGCGACAGCCTGGCCCCGCCCAGCGCGATCCTCGCGGCGCTGGCCGGGGCGCTTGCCGATCTCTCGATTCCGATCGCGACCCGCGACACGCTGTTCGCCGCCTTTTCCGGACTGGCGATCGGCAGTGCCATCGGGCTTTCGCTCGGTATTACCTTCGGCATCTCGCGCCCCCTCGACCGCCTGATGGAGGTGACGGTCGAGGCAATCCGCCCAATTCCCTCGATCGCGCTGCTGCCGATCACGCTGATCGCGCTGGGCTTCGGCTACCGGATGGAGATCGTGATCGTGGCCTTCGCCTGCATCTGGCCGATGCTGATTATGACGCGCGGCGCAGTGCGCAGCATCGAGCCGCGATTGATCGAAGTGTCGCGAGCCCTGCGGCTGAGCGCGACGCAACGGATCGCGAAGATCGTGATCCCGGCCGCACTGCCGCGGATCTTTGTCGCCTTTCGCCTGTCGGCTGGTATCGCCCTGATCGTCGCCGTCACCGTCGAGATCGCCATCAATCCGATCGGCCTCGGCGCCGGCATCATGCTGGCGCAGCAGGCGCTACGCGCCGACCTGATGCTCGCCTATCTGCTTTGGATCGGCGTGATCGGCTACGCGCTGAACATGCTGTTGATTGCGGCCCAGCGCCGCCTGTTCGGCCGCGCCGCGCTCGCCGGAGACAATCCATGAACCGCCCCGCGATCCTCTGGCGTGTCGCAAGCATCCTCGTCGCGGCCGGCTTCATCGCGGCGTGGCAGCTCATCGCCAATCTGCGGCTGGTCTCACCGGTGTTCCTGCCTGGTCCGGACCGGGCCTGGGCTGCCCTGGTGCGCGGCTTTTCGAGCGGCGATCTCGCAAGCAAGCTCATCGGCACGCTCGAACACATGGCCTATGGCTGGCTCGCCGCCTCGATCGCCGGCATTGCGCTCGGCGCGCTGATCGGATCGTCAAGGATGATGCGCGCCTATGTCGCGCCGTCGCTGGAATTCTTGCGGCCCCTGCCGGTCTCCGCGATCATCCCGGTCGCGATCGCGATGCTCGGGCTGACGCAAGGCATGGCGCTGTTCGTCATCGCCTTCGGCGCGATCTGGCCGATCATGCTCGCAACCATCCACGGCTTTGCCGCGGTCGAGCCGCGGCTCTATGAGGTCGCCCGCTCGCTGCAGATGTCGCGCGCCGCCGTCATCGGCAAGATCGCCCTGCCCTCGGCATTGCCCGACATCCTCGCGGGCATGCGGCTCAGTCTGACGGTCGCGCTGATCCTCTCGGTGGTCTGCGAGATCCTGGCCGGACTCGACGGCCTTGGTCAGTGGGTCCTGCTCTCGGCACGTGCGTTCCGATCCGCCGACCTGTTCGCCGGCGTCATTCTGCTCGGTGCGACCGGTTATCTGACATCGATTGCGGTGTCGCTCATTGAGCAGCGACTGCTCGCCTGGCAGACCGCGGCCCGGTAGCGCGGCAATCACATCGCCAGACAAAAATGGCCCGCGCGATGCGGGCCATTTTCGTATCGAAACCGGTCATTCCGAATTTGGTTGCGGGGATAGGATTTGAACCTATGACCTTCAGGTTATGAGCCTGACGAGCTACCGGGCTGCTCCACCCCGCGTTAAACCGTTGCTTTGCCTTCGTGAAAATGCCGGGGACGGCGGATCAGGGCCGACGCTGCTCGCGTGGCTTGCTTCTCCCGTCCCGAAGGCTTCCTTGGAAGGCAACCCCGGGCAAAGCCCGTCGGGTGCAGGGGGTATGTACCAACCCGAACCGCCTTTGGAAAGGGCCGAGGGGACGTTTTTTTTCGACTTTATGACAGGTCGCGGGCGCGGATTCCGGCCGGTTTGCCACGCACTTGCCAGAAGTTCCACAAACCGCCAGCTTGCGGCAACAAAACAGGGGCGAAACGCCGATTTGGGGAGGACCGCCTTGAACAATACGTTGGATCGCCCCCTGGTGAGCGCCCCGCTGGCGGCGCTCACGGACAGCTTCCAGGCCATGATCGCGCGGTCACGGGCCGAGCCGGCGCCTGACCTCGCCGCACGGCTCGACCGGCTGGCGCGGCTGCGCGCCGTCATCGCTGACAACGAGGAGCGCTTCCGGCAGGCGATCTCGGCCGATTTCGGCCACCGCTCGGCGGTCGAGACTGATATCGCCGAGACGATGATGTTGCTCTCCGAGATCCGGCACGCGACAAGACATTTGAAAGGCTGGATGACGCCGCAGCGCGTCGCGACAGCGCTGCAATTCCTCCCCGCGCGCAACCGGCTGATGCCGCAGCCGCTCGGCGTCGTCGGCATCATCGCGCCCTGGAATTATCCGCTGCAGCTGACGCTCGCACCCGCGATCGGCGCCATCGCCGCCGGCAACCGCGTCATCATCAAGCCAAGCGAGCTCGTGCCGCGTTTCTCCGCGCTGTTGAAGGACGCGGTCGCCGAGAGGTTCGATTCGACCGAGTTGCTGGTCACCGGGATCGAGGACGAGATCGCAAAGGCCTTTGCGAGCCTGCCGTTCGATCATCTCGTGTTCACCGGCTCGACCCGGGTCGGGCGGCTGGTCGCGGAAGCGGCGGGGCGCAATCTCACGCCTGTCACGCTCGAGCTCGGCGGCAAGTCGCCGGCGATCATCGATGTCTCCGCCGATCTCGACGAGGCGGCCGAGCGCATCGCCTACGGCAAGCTGCTCAACGCCGGGCAGACCTGCATCGCGCCGGATTATGTGCTGGTGCCGGAGGGCGCATTGCAGGCCTTCGCCGAGAAGGTGCGCACGCAGATGCGGCGCATGTTCGGCACCGATCCTGTCAACAGGGACTACACCTCGATCGTTTCCGACCGGCACTATGCACGGCTCGAGGCGCTGGTCGCGGATGCCGCGCAGCGTGGCGCAAAGATTCTGCAGCCGGCCAGGGCCGACGACCCCAACTGGAAGGCGCATCGCAAATTCCCGCCGACGCTGATCGTTGGCGCGACCGAGGAGATGGCGGCGATGCAGGAGGAGATCTTTGGCCCGGTGCTGCCAGTGCTCGGCATTCGCGATCCGGCCGACGCGATCGCCTTCGTCAACCGCCGCGACCGGCCGCTCGCGCTCTACTGGTTCGGCAGGGATCGCGACGCGCGCGACGAGGTGCTGGCGCGCACCGTCTCCGGCGGCGTCACCATCAACGACTGCCTGTTTCACTTCGCGCAAATCAACCAGCCGATGGGCGGCGTCGGCGCATCCGGCACCGGCGCCTATCACGGCGAATGGGGCTTTCGCAGCTTCAGCAAGCTGAAGCCGGTGTTTTATCGCTCAAAATTCAACCGTCTCGCCGATCTCCATCCGCCCTATGGCGGCAAGATCGCGCGGCTGGAGAAGATGATGCGGTTCATGTCGTAGCTTCCCGTCATTGCGAGCAAAGCGAAGCAATCCAGACTGCCGCCGCGGAGGGATTCTGGATTGCTTCGCTGCGCTCGCAATGACGACAACAACAAAAACCATTACTTGGGGAAACATCAGTGACTGACACATTCGATTTCGTCGTCGTGGGCGCGGGCTCCGGTGGTTGCGCCGTGGCGGGGGCGGCTGTCGGAGGATGCGGCGACATCCGTGGCGCTGCTCGATGCCGGCGGACGGAACGACAGTTGGCGGATCACCATGCCCTTCGGGCTCGCTCTGCCATACAAGGCGGCCAATTGGGCCTTCGACACCGTGCCGCAGAAGGGATTGAACGGCCGTATCGGCTATCAGCCGCGCGGCAAGGGCCTCGGCGGCTCCTCGGCGATCAACGCCATGGTCTACATCCGCGGCCACAAATGGGACTACGACCACTGGGCCTCGCTCGGCAATGCCGGCTGGTCGTATGCGGACGTGCTGCCCTATTTCAAGCGCTCGGAGAACAACAGCGATTTCGACGGCGAATATCACGGCAAGGGCGGCCCGCTGCATGTCAACAGGCTGCGCTCGGACAATCCGATCCATGAGATTTTCCATCAGGCCGCGCGCGAGGCACAATTCCGCATCCGCGAGGACTTCAATGAAGAGAACCACGAAGGGCTCGGCAGCTACCAGGTGACGCAGCACAGGGGCGAGCGCTGGAGCGCGGCGCGCGCCTATCTGCAGCCCCACATCGACAAGCGCGCGAATCTGCGCGTCGAGACGGGGGCGCATGCGACGAAAATCCTGTTCGAAGGCGGACGCGCGGTCGGCATCGAATATGTGCAGGGCAAGCAGACGAAACAGCTGCGCGCGCGCCGCGAGGTGATCCTCGCCTCCGGCGCCTTCCAGTCACCGCAATTGCTGATGCTGTCGGGCATCGGCGACGGCGAGGCGCTTGGCGCGCACGGCATCGGCGTCGTGCATCATTTGCCGGGCGTCGGGCGCAATCTGCAGGACCATCCGGATTTCGTGTTCGTCTACGCCTCCGACTATCCGCACTTCGTTCACTCGTCGCTCGGACGGTTGCCGTCCCTGCTCCGCGCCATCCGGCGGTACCGCAGGGAGCGACGTGGCCTGATGACCACCAATTTCGCCGAGTGCGGCGGCTTCCTGAAGACCCGGCCGATCTCGACGTGCCCGATATCCAGCTGCACTTCATCATCGCGATGCTCGACGACCACGGCCGCAAGAAGCACAAGGAGGCCGGCTTCTCATGCCATGTCTGCCTGTTGCGGCCGAAGAGCCGCGGCAGCGTCTGGCTGAAAAGCGCCGATCCGCTGGCGGCGCCGATGATCGATCCGAACTTTCTGGGCGAGGCGGAGGATCTCGAGACCATGGTCGCGGGCTTCAAGACCACGCGGCGGCTGATGGAGACGCCTGCGATGCGCGCCTTGCAGAAGCAGGACATGTTCACGTCCGACGTGAGAACGGACGACGACATCCGCGCCATCCTGCGCAATCGCGTCGACACGGTCTACCACCCCGTCGGCACCTGCAAGATGGGCACGGACGCAATGGCCGTGGTCGATCCGAAGCTGAAGGTGCACGGTGTGGACGGCCTGCGTGTCGTCGATGCCTCGATCATGCCGACGCTGATCGGCGGCAACACCAATGCGCCGACCATCATGATCGGGGAAAAGGCGGCGGATATGATCAGGAGCGAATTGCGGGTGAGTTAGCGACGCAATCTCCACTTGGTCGTCCCGGCGACAGCGGAAAGGACGATTTCTTCACTCACCTTGAATAAGCCTGAAATGGACGCCCCCTTAGCTGCTGGAGCGAAAAGATACAGACGATTTTAGCGATCTGAAACCGGAACGACCGGTTCGGCGTTCATTCGTTCCATCGGCAGGGTTGCGCTCATGAATAGCTTCGATTTCGCGGTCTATGCGGCGCTCGCACTCGCGATCGGCTTTGGCTTCAGGACCGGCTTGCTCCGCAGCGCCATGACCATTCTCGCCTATCTCCTGGCGGCCCCCATCGCGGTTTCGCTGATGCCGATGATCGCGCCGCAGATCACGGGCAATCCGAATGCGCCGCAATTCCAGAACTGGATCTGGTTGTTCGGCATCTTTCTGGTGGTCGGCATGCTGCTCGGATATATCGGCCGTTTCGTGCTTGAGGACACGGTCGGCGACGCCGGCATCGGCGACCGCCTCGGCGGCGCCGCGCTCGGCGCCGTCCGGGTCGGCCTCGTCGCCACCACGCTGGTGCTGGTGTTCGACCAGATCGTGCCGGCCAACCGCCAGCCGCCCTTCCTGGCCGGCTCGCATCTGCGGCCGCTGTTCTCGGCGGTCGGGCAGATGGGCTTCAAGTCGCTGCCGCCGGAGGCCGCCGCCGCGATCGACCGCCTCAAGCAGGAGCGGCGCATCTGACTGTTTGGGCTGATCTTTTCGGAAAACCGCTACACATTTTTCCGGATCATGCCCGTTTGCATCGCCGCAGCCCGCGCCATGCATTTTGATGCGGGCACGTCCCTTATCAGCGGCATCACTCTTGGCTAGAGTGCCGCCCGTCCAAAAACCTGCCTGACATTACGGGAGTGAAACAGTGGATCTTGGGATCAAAGGTCGCCGCGCCATCGTCTGCGCATCCAGCAAGGGCCTGGGGCGCGCTTGCGCCATCTCGCTGGCCGAAGCTGGCGTCGACGTCACGTTGACCGCCCGCGGCGCCGAAGCGCTGAAGAAGACGGCCGACGACATCCGCAAGGCCTATCCCGCCGTGAAGGTCACCGAGATCGTCGGCGACATCACGACGCCTGCGGGCCGCGAAGCCGTGCTGAAGGCCTGCCCCGAGCCGGACATTCTCATCAACAATGCCGGCGGCCCGCCGCCCGGCGATTTCCGCAACTGGACCCGCGACGACTGGATCAAGGCGATCGACGCCAACATGCTCACGCCGATCGAGCTGATCAAGTCGACCGTCGACGGCATGATGGCGCGCAAGTTCGGCCGCATCGTCAACATCACCTCGGCCGCGGTGAAGGCGCCGATCGACATCCTCGGCCTCTCCAACGGCGCGCGCGCCGGCCTCACCGGCTTCATCGCCGGCCTGTCGCGCAAGACCGTGATCAACAACGTCACCATCAACGGCCTGCTGCCGGGCCCGTTCGAGACCGATCGCCTGACCGGCACCGCGAAGGCCGAGGCCGACAAGCGCGGCACGACGCCCGAGCAGGTCCTGGCCGAGCGCGCCAAGCTCAACCCGGCCGGCCGCTTCGGCCAGCCCGACGAGTTCGGCTATGCCTGCGCCTTCCTTTGCGGCGCCAAGGCCGGCTTCATCACCGGCCAGAACATTCTGCTCGATGGTGGTGCGTTCCCGGGAACGCTGTGAGAGCGGTCATCTCGCCTGCGATAGTGGGGAGAGTCCAGCCATGACGATGCGGGAGCTTCAGCGCCCAAGCGCGAGTCATGTGTTATCGAGGATCATCACCGCCGTTTGGTGATCTCGTCCTCGTCCCGCTCGCTGGGATCAGAGGAATCTGCGGTGAGCTGCTCGTCGGTCCAGTCGATGCCGAATGCGTCGAGCCCGTCGGCGAGCAGATCGCCCAGCATCGGCTCGCCGAGCAGGTATTGCACCGTTTCACGGCGCGGGCTGCGATACTCGGACCGTGCCTCCACAGCACGGGCGCGCAAATCGTCCCAATCATCGATCGCGCCGTCGCCGCGACCGAGCCAGGTCAGCGCGACGAGATCGAGCTGCTCGTCCTCGTTCAAGGCAATCATGAAGCCGCCGAGCTCGTTGCGGACCGGATCGGAGCCGTTGTCCTTCAGGACGTCGACTGCGTCGTCATCGGTCGGGTTCGAGCCCGAATCCGGATCGGTATCCGCCTCCTTGACGTCGAATTCGCGGGCCTTTTCTATGATGAAGGCGACCTTCTCGGCGGAAATGGCAAGCTCTGGCATGGGCTCCCCTTTGGCTCGTCCTGGGTTCCGCGATAACGCCGCACTGCTCCAGATGATCCATTGCGCCTGATGGCGGAAACTCGCATCAGCGAAAGAATTGGTGGGCACGGCGCTTCGCGCCTTTGCCCACCCTACGATCACCCGAATTGAGGGGCTGCAATGCGCCCCGTTTTGAGCGGTTGAATTTCCCGCCGCGCTGTTCCATGAAGCTATTTAACCGATCAGTCCATCCCAAGGGAGAAACGAGAATGAAGCTTGTTCGTTACGGCGAGAAGGGTGCGGAAAAGCCCGGCCTGATCGACAAATCCGGCCAGTTGCGCGACCTGTCGGCGCATGTGAAGGACCTGACCGGCGAGGCCTATTCGCCGGAGTCGCTGACGAAGCTCGCCGCCATCGATCCCGCCTCGCTCCCCGCCGTCTCCGGCAAGCCGCGGTTCGGCGCGCCCGTCACCGGCATCTCGAAGTTCGTCGCGATCGGCCTCAACTACAGCGACCACGCCAAGGAGACCGGCGCCGCCATTCCGAGCGAGCCGATCATCTTCATGAAGGCCAACACCTCGCTGTCCGGTCCGAACGATAAGGTCGAGAAGCCGCGCGGCTCGACCAAGCTCGACTGGGAAGTCGAGATCGCCGCGATCATCGGCACCCGGGCAAAATACGTCTCGGAAGCCGATGCACTGAACCACGTCGCCGGCTATTGCGTCTGCAACGACGTCTCCGAGCGCAACTTCCAGACCGAGCGCCTGGGTCAGTGGACCAAGGGCAAGTCGCACGACACGTTCGGCCCGGTCGGCCCCTGGCTCGCCACCAAGGACGAGATCAAGGACGTGCAGAACCTGTCGATGTGGCTCGACGTCAACGGCCAGCGGCGCCAGACCGGCTCGACCAAGACCATGATCTTCTCGATGGCCAAGTGCATCTCCTATGTCTCGCAGTTCATGACGCTGCTGCCGGGCGACATCATCACGACAGGCACCCCGCCTGGCGTCGGCCTCGGCATGAAGCCGCCGACCTTCCTCAATGTCGGCGACGTCATCACGCTCGGCATCGAAGGCCTCGGCGAGCAGCGCCAGGAGATCGTTGCGGCGTAAGCCGCGCCGTCGCCATACCGTCATTGCGAGGAGCGAAGCGACGAAGCAATCCAGACTATTTCTACGGAGACAGCCTGGATTGCTTCGCTTCGCTCGCAATGACGAAAACCAATTGCCGGTCTCCCGCAGGACATTTCCGATGAAACTCTCCTTCTCCGCCGCCTCGCCGTTCGCCCGCAAGGTGCGCATTGCCGCGATCGAGCTTGGGCTGATCGACAGGATCGAATTCACGCCCGCGACCGTCGCGCCCGGCACGGCCAACGAGGACTATTCGCGCATCACGCCGCTGAAGAAGCTGCCGGTGCTGATCACTGACGACGGCGACGTGATCCTGGATTCCTACGTCATCGTCGAATATCTCAACGAGATGGCCGGCGGCAGCCTGATCCCGGATTACGGTCCGCGGCGCTGGAAGGCCAAGACCAATCACTCGCTGATCAACGGCATGCTCGATTCCATGCTGCTGTGCCGCTACGAGAAGATGGTGCGGCCGCAGGGCCTGCAATGGCAGGCGTGGTCGGACGATCACTGGAACCGGGCCTGGACCGGCATGGCGCGTTTCGAGAACATGCCTGACGTGCTGAACGGCCCGTTCGACATCTCGCAGATCGGCCTCGTTTGCGTGCTCGGCTATGCCGACTTCCGCTTTGCGGATTGCGGCTGGCGCAAGGCCTATCCGAAGCTCGACGCCTTCCATCAGAAGATGCTGGAGCGGCCGTCGGTGAAGATCTCGGTGCCGCCAGCGGCGTAGCGGGATATGCCTGGAGAATGACGATGCGCGATCAATTCTCCCGGTTCACAATTCTCGGCGCGGGCCTTGTGCTCGCGCTCTCCATCTCAGCCACCAATCTACGGGCCGAGCCTGGACAACAAGGCCAAGCCTGTGGAGCGCCGTCATCGATCGACGATGGCTGGGAGATCGCCTCGCCCGACAGTCTCGGCATGGATGGCGCGCAACTCTGCGGCGTCGCTGCACGGCTCAAACAACGCGCGACCTCGGTCCATTCGGTTGTCGTCGTGCGCCACGGCAAGCTCGTCTTCGAGCAGTATTTCCCCGGCTACGACCAACCCTGGGGGCAACCGCAAGGCCAGCACGAATTCACCGCGACGACGAAGCACGACATGCGTTCGGCATCGAAGAGTGTCGTTTCGACGCTCGTCGGCATTGCGATCGATCGCAAGCTGATCGAAGGCCTTGATGAGCCTGTGCTCAAATTCTTCCCCGACCGTCAGGCGATGAAGCAGCCGGGCTGGGAGGCCATTAAGCTGCGCCATCTGCTGACGATGTCCTCGGGGATGAAATGGGACGAAGCGCGGGCCTGGACCGATCCGAACAACGACGAGCCGCATCTCACGTTTGAAGCCGATCCGATCGGCTATGTGCTCGCAAAGCCACTCGCTGCACCGCCGGATGTGCTCTGGACCTATAATGGCGGCGGAACTGAACTGCTCGGCAACATCCTCGAGCGCGTCTCGGGCAAGCCGCTGGAGACGTTTGCGCGCGAGGTGCTGTTCCAGCCGCTCGGAATCACCGATCTCGAGTGGAAAGCCTATAAGAACGGCAAGATTGCAGCGGCCGCGGGCCTGCGCTTGCGGCCGCGCGATGCGGCGAAGATCGGCCAGCTCGTGCTCAATCGCGGCCAGTGGAACGGCCAACAAGTTGTCTCGGCCGACTGGATCGCGCAATCGATCACGCCGCGCTTCCAGGCGATCGGCTATTTCGGCGGCACGCTGTTCTACGGCTATCAATGGTGGATGGGCCGCTCGCTGGCCGGCAGCAAGGAAATCAAATGGGTTGCCGCCTTCGGCTGGGGCGGCCAGCGCATCTTCATCGTGCCCGAGCTAGATCTCGTCATGATGACCACCGCTGCCCAATACGGCCAGCCCAAGGAAGGGCTCGCCGCGATCGACATCCTCTCCAACATCGTCATTCCATCCGTGCGCGACGCACGCTGAGTGCAAGAGAAACGAATAAGGGAAGCGAACAAGGGAAGCGAGCATGAGCCTGAAATTCACCGTCGGCGATCTCACCATCCATCGCGTCATCGAGCAGGAAGCGCCCTTCTTCCCGGCGCTGGACTTCATGCCCGGCCTGACGCCGGAGGTGCTGGCCGAGAACCGGGCGTGGATGCGGCAAGCCAAGGCGCTCGACGACCGGGACACGCTGATCCTGTGTTTCCAGTCTTATGTGATCAAGACGCCGCATCACACCATTCTGGTCGACAGCTGCATCGGCAACGACAAGCCGCGGCCACAGCGGCCGGCATGGAACATGAAGACCGACGACAACTATCAACGCGGGCTCGCCGCGGCGGGCGTCTCCGTCGACGACATCGACTTCGTGATGTGCACCCATCTGCACGTCGACCACGTCGGCTGGAACACGCGGCTGGAGAACGGCCGCTGGGTGCCGACGTTCCCCAAAGCGCGCTATGTGTTCGCCAAGCAGGAGTACGACCATTGGTTCGCGGAGAATGCGAAGACGGAGATTCCGCCCTTTGCCGACAGCGTGCTGCCGGTGGTCGAGGCCAAGCGCCACGAGCTGGTCAGCAACGATCACCAGATCGGCGATCACGTCCGCATCGTGCCGACGCCGGGCCACACGCCGGGGCATATCGCCGTCGCGATGGGCCGTGGCAAGGACGACGCGGTATTCTCCGGCGATCTCATGCACTCGCCGCTGCAGACAATCTATCCGGAGCTGTCGATCAGGTTCGACGTCGACCCGGCCAAGGCGGCCACGACGCGGCGAAGCTTCTTGGAACGCTATTGCGACACCGACACGCTGTGCTGCACCGCGCATTTTCCCTCGCCGTCGGTGGGGAAGATCAGGCGCAAGGGTAGCGGCTTCGTGTGTGCGGCGGTGTAGCGGAACGCCGCAATCGTATGGTGGGCAAAGCAAAGCGTGCCCACCATGCCAAATGCGCCAGGGAATGGTGAGCACGGCGCGCGAGGTGCGCGCCTTTGCCCACCCTACGATTCCACCCGCGTGGAGAAAGCAATGACAGCACTTCCAGACATTCCCCTCCCCGCCGGCATCCGCTCGCGGTATGTCGACGGCATCAACGGCTTGCGGATGCATGTGCTCGAGGCCGGATTCGAGACCAGGGGCCGTCCCTGCATCCTGCTGCTGCACGGGTTTCCCGAGCTCGCGTTCTCCTGGCGCAAGGTGATGCCGGCGCTCAGCGAGGCCGGCTATCACGTGCTCGCGCCCGACCAGCGCGGCTATGGCCGCACGACCGGCTGGACCGCGGATTACGACGGCGATCTCACCCCGTTCTCTCTTCTCAACCTCGCGCGCGATGCGCTCACGCTGGTGTCGGCGTTCGGCTACAAGCAGGTCGATCTCGCCGGACACGATTTCGGCAGCCCGGTCGCGGCGTGGTGCGCGCTGATCCGGCCCGACGTGTTTCGTTCGGTGACGTTGATGAGCGCGCCGTTCGGCGGAGCGCCGGCGTTGCCCTTCGACACGGTCGATAGTCCCGCGAAGCCACCGGTCGAAGATCCCGTGCATCGCGAACTCGCCGCGCTGCCGCGCCCGCGCATCCACTATCAATGGTACTATGCGACGCGCGCCGCCAACGCCGACATGCAGCACGCGCCGCAAGGCGTGCATGATTTTCTGCGCGCCTATTATCATCACAAGAGCGCGGACTGGATCGACAACAAGCCATATCCGCTGAAATCATGGTCGGCAGGCGAGCTTGCCAAGCTGCCGACCTATTACGTGATGAACCTCGGTGAGACCATGGCCGAGACGGTCGCGAAGGAGATGCCGTCGCCGGCCGCGATCGCCGCCAATCAATGGCTGCCAGACAGCGACCTCGCCTATTACAGCGCCGAATATGCCCGCACCGGATTCCAGGGCGGCCTGCAATGGTATCGCTACGGCACGTCAGGCTTGCTCAACAACGAGATGCAGCTGTTCTCGGGCCGCAGCATCGACGTGCCCGCGTGCTTCATCTCGGGCAAGCAGGATTGGGGCACTTATCAGCGCCCCGGCGTGTTCGAGGCAATGCAGGGGCGCGGCTGCACGAAGATGCTCGGTTGCCATCTCGTCGACGGTGCCGGCCATTGGGTGCAGCAGGAGCAGCCGGCCGAGGTCAGCCGGCTGCTGCTCGACTTCCTCGAAAAGGCCCGCGCCGCATGATTTGACCCGGGAACCGCGTCGCATTATATAGTTTAGAATAGTTCTAAACTAATGGGACAGGCCGTCGTGAAGAATTTTGCCGATCTGACCGAGCGCGAGGTGCTTGCGGTCGCGATCTCCTCAGAGGAGGAGGACAGCCGCATTTACATGTCCTTCGCCGAGGATCTCCGGGAACGCTATCCGGATACGGCCAAGATCTTCGAGGAGATGGCGGAAGAGGAGCGCGGCCATCGCCACATGCTGCTGGAGATGTACGAGCAGCGCTTCGGTCCTCATTTGCCTCCGATCCGCCGCGAGGACGTCAAGGGATTCCTGCGCCGCCGCCCGGTCTGGCTCACCAAGAACCTCTCGCTCGACACCATCCGCAAGGAGGTCGAGACCATGGAGATGCAGGCTGAGCGGTTTTACGTGAAGGCGGCCGAACAGGCGCAGGATACCGGGGTGCGCCGCCTGCTCGGCGATCTCGCCGAAGCCGAGAAAGGTCATGAAGAGACCGCGGCAAAGCTGGCGGACCAGATCCTCAAGCCCGGCGTGCGCGCCGAGGAAGACCGCACGCGGCGGCGGATGTTCGTGCTGCAATATGTGCAGCCGGGCCTCGCCGGCTTGATGGACGGCTCGGTCTCGACGCTGGCGCCGCTGTTCGCGGCGGCCTTCGCCACGCACCAGAACTGGCAGACGTTCCTGGTTGGCCTCGCCGCCTCGATCGGCGCCGGCATCAGCATGGGATTTGCCGAAGCGCTGTCCGACGACGGCTCGCTGACGGGCCGGGGCTCGCCCTGGCTGCGCGGCATCACCTGCGGCGCGATGACGACGCTCGGCGGGCTCGGCCACACCATGCCCTATCTCGTGCCGGACGCATGGCCCAACGCATTCTGGATCGCGACCGCGATCGCCGGCATCGTCGTGTTCTTCGAACTCTGGGCGATCGCCTTCATCCGCGCGCGCTACATGGATACGCCGTTCCTCCAGGCCGTGTTCCAGATCGTGCTCGGCGGTGCCATCGTGCTGGCGGTGGGGATCTTGATCGGGGCGGCATAGCAGCCTCGGCATTCCCTCGCATGGCAATCGCGATCAAACGGCGGTTGCGGCGTTCGGCCAAACTGCGCATCATCCCTTCAGTGAAGCGCAGGAGCATGTCGTGGCGAAATCGGAATGGAGTTACAAGAGCGCGGTCGAGCTGTCGGCCGCATTGGCGGCGAAGAAGGTCTCCGCCGTCGAGCTCACGCAGGACGCGATCGACCGCATCGAACGTCACGACGGCAAGGTCAACGCGATCTGCGTCCGCGATTTCGACCGCGCGCTGAGCGCCGCGCGTGATGCGGATGCGGCCCTGGCCCGCGGCGAGCGCAAGCCGCTGCTCGGCCTGCCGATGACGGTGAAGGAATCCTACAACATCGCCGGCCTGCCGACGACCTGGGGCATTTCCGCGCAGAAGGACTTCATTGCCAAGGAAGACGCGCTGCCGGTGACGCGGGTGAAGGACGCTGGCACTGTCATCGTCGGCAAGACCAACGTGCCGCTCGGCCTCGGCGACTGGCAAAGCTACAACGACATCTACGGCACCACCAACAACCCCTACGACCTCGGCCGCACGCCGGGCGGTTCGTCCGGCGGCTCCTCGGCGGCCCTCGCCGCAGGCTACGGCCCGCTCTCCATCGGCTCCGATATCGGCGGCTCGCTGCGCGTGCCGGCCTTCCATTGCGGCGTCTACGCACACAAGCCGACCTTCAACCTCGTCGCCATGCGTGGCCACACGCCGCCGCCGCTGCCACCGTTGCCATTCGAGCGTGACCTCTCGGTGATCGGCCCGATGGCACGCAGCGCCGCCGATCTGTCGCTGGTGCTCGACGTGATGGCCGGGCCCGATCCGATCGATGCAGGCTTCGCCTATCGGCTCGAATTGCCGGCGGCACGGCACATCGCCTTCAGGGATTTCCGCGTGTTGGTGATCGACACCGATCCGGTGCTGCCGACCGGCACCGCCGTGCGCGGCACCATCAACACGCTCGCCGATAACCTCGCCAAATCAGGCGTCAAGATCGAACGCAGCAGTCCGCTGCTGCCGGATTTCGCGGCCTCGTCGCGGCTGTATATGCGCATGCTGATGTCGTTCCTCGCTGCAAGTTTTGCGCCAGACATCTATGCCGGCGCCAAGGCGGCGGCAGCCGCGCTGCCCGAGGGCGACAACAGCCTCGCCGCCGAGCGGCTGCGCGGCATCGCGCTCAGCCATCGCGACTGGCAGATGGCGAACGGCGGACGCACCCGGTTGCGCGCGCAATGGCGCGAGCTGTTCAAGACGTTCGACGCCGTGATCTGTCCGGTGATGCCGACCGCCGCCTATCCCCACGACCATTCGCCTGATCAGGAAACCCGCCGCATCACAATCGACGGCAAGGAGCACGTCTATCCCGACCAGCTCGCCTGGCCCGGCATCGCCACGCTGCCCGGCCTGCCCTCGACCGCGATCCCGACCGGCTTCGCGCCGGATGGGCTGCCGGTCGGCGTCCAGATCGTCGGCCCATGGCTCGAGGACCGCACGCCGCTGAAGCTGGCCGAGCTGATCGAGCGCGAGTTCGGCGGGTTCGTGCCGCCGAAGATGTTTGATGATTGATGCCGCCGCGTCATTGCGAGGAGCCCTTGCGACGAAGCAATCCCGTCCGCATCTGCGGAAACATTTCTGGATTGCTTCGCCGCTCTCGCAATGACGGAGTAGATAACTGAGGACGGATAAATATCATGAGCCAGGACCTCGAACTGCTCACCGCACTCAACCGTGACTATGTCGCATCTGTGCAGAACTGCGACGTCAAACGCTTCGACGAGATCCTGGCGCCGGAGTTTTACTGCTCCAATCCGGACAAGACGCTGGTCGACCGCACCGGCTTCCTGGAGCAGACCGCGCGGCCGGTCGCGATCCGCGATCTGCATGCGTTTGACGTCATCATCCGCATCATGGGCGACTTCGCGATCATTCACGCGGCAACGAGCTACACCACCGCGGATGGTCAGCAGGCGACCGGGCGCTACACCGATTGCTGGGCGAAGAAGAACGGCAAGTGGCTCGCGGTGTCTGCGCACGTGTCGCGGTGAGCGGCCCGCATCGCCGCCCCACTCTCCGCCGTCATGCCCCGCGAAGGCGGGGGCATCCAGTACGCCGCGGCGTCTCGGTTTAGCAACGACGGTCTCTGGAATACTGGATCGCCCGGTCAAGCCGGGCGATGACAGCGTAATCGGCGCTAGCTATCAAACACAATCACGCTCCGCAGCGTCTTGCCGGCTTTCATGTTGGCAAAACCTTCGTTGATCTCGGACAGCTTCAGCTTGGCCGAGATCCAGTCCTCCAGGTGCAGCCGGCCGCGCAGGTAGAAATCGACCAGACGCGGCATGTCGACGCGGAAATGGTTCGAGCCCATTGACGAGCCCTGGATCCGGCGTTCGCGCAGGAAGTCGAAACCGTGCAGCTCGATCTTCTGGCCGAACGGGATCATGCCGACGATCGTGGCGGTGCCGCCGGAAGCGAGCATGCCGAACGCCTGCTCCGCGGTTTCCTTGCGGCCGAGCACCTCGAAGGAATGATGCACGCCGCCATTGGTGAGGTCGCGGACCTGCTTCACGACGTCGCCATCGGCGGGATTGATGATGTCGGTGGCGCCCAGCTTGGTCGCAAGCTGGAGCTTTGCCGGATTGGTGTCGATGGCGATGATGCGGCCGGCACCGGCGATCTGCGCACCGTTGATCGCGGCCATGCCGACACCGCCGCAGCCGATCACGGCGACGGTTTCGCCGGCCGTCACCTTCGCCGTGTTCACCACCGCGCCGTAGCCGGTGATGACACCGCAGCCAATCAGCGCGGCGAGATCGAGCGGCATCTCCTTGCGGATTTTGACGATCGCGTTCTCGTGCACCAGCATCTGCTCGGCGAAGGAGGAGAGGTTGAGGAACTGGTGCAGCTTCTCGGGCTTCGACCATTGCATGCGATTGGAGACGCCCGGCAGCAGCTTCACCGTGGTGTCAGTGCAGAGCACCGTGCGCCCCGTGGCGCAATTGTCGCAGGTGCCGCAGAACACGGATAGGCACGTGACGACGTGGTCGCCCGGCTTCACATAGGTGACGTCGGAGCCGACCTGCTCGACAATGCCGGCGGACTCGTGTCCGAGCACCGCGGGCAGCGGATGCGGGTAGAGGCCTTCCATGAAGTGCAGATCGGAGTGGCAGAGCCCGGCGACTGACGTGCGGATCAGAACTTCGCGTGGGCCGGGCTTCGGCAGGCTGACATCCTCGATGACCAGCGGCTTGTTGACTTCATGGAGGACGGCGGCCTTCATCGAGCACTCCCTATCGCGTTTTTTGATTTGATCGTGGCCCGCAGCCTACGCTGCCAGAACCAGTTCGCCAACCTCGCTCATGCCGGCGTCGCGGTCACCGAGCAGAAGTGCTGCGATCTTGGCCTGCGTGGCATTTTCCGTCAGCCGGAACGGATCGCCCGGCACGACGCGATGGTCGATCACCAGCCGCGACAGCAGCAGCCGGCGCGCGTCGCCGCGCATGTCGTGGATGCGGTGCGCCTCCCAGGCGAGCGCAACGGCGCTTGCGACGTGATAGAGCAGGCTCGTTGCGCGCCGCGCGTCGGCCTCGTTCTCTGACTTGCCTGCGACCTCGCGCGCGAAGCCGACGGCGCGCTCGACGAGGCCGCGCAAATTGTCGCGCCAGGCCTGCGGCACCGAGGCGCTGTCGTCGAGGCGGGTATGCAGATCGGCAGCGAGCGCGGATTCTGCGCCGTGGCGGCCAACGGCACGCCTCAGCGCATCGATGGCGACGATGTTGCCGGTGCCTTCCCAGACGGAGCCGAGATGCGCATCGCGCAGCAGGCGCGGCGTGGCGAATTCCTCGATATAGCCGATGCCGCCGCGCATCTCGAGCGCATCGCCGCAGACTTTTCGCGCATCGCGCGTAGCGCGGAATTTCAGGGTCGGGGTCAGAATGCGCAGCAGCGCCGCCGCATCCTGGCTGCCGGCTTCCGCACGATCGAGCGCATCGGCGGTGAGAAAGCTCATCGACAGCGCCTGCTCGACCGGCAGCATGATTTTCAGCATCTGCCGTCGGCCGAGCGGCAGGTCGATGATGCGGTTGCCGAACACCACGCGGTTCTTCGCCACGGCAAGCGCGTCATGGTAGGCGCGGCGCATCAGCGCGGCCGATTTAACGCCGTTTGAAAGCCGCGACGAGTTCACCATCTCGGCCATCTGCACAAAACCGCGGTCGAGCTTGCCGACCGCGTACGCAATCGCGCCTTCGAGCTTGATCTCGCCGGAGGCCATCGAGCGGGTGCCGAGCTTGTCCTTGAGACGCACGATCCGGTAGTGGTTCTGCGAGCCGTCGTCGAGGAAGCGCGGCATCAGGAACAGGCCGACACCGCGCGTGCCGGGGCCGGCGCCTTCGGGGCGCGCCAGCAGCATCACGACTTTCGCGTCTGCATTCGAGCAGAACCATTTTTCGCCGGTGAGGCGCCAATGGTCGCCCTCCTGCACCGCGCGCGTGGTCAGCGTGCCGACATCGGAGCCGCCTTCCTTCTCGGTCATGAACTGGCCGCCTTGCGTCAGCTTGCTCATGTCGGTCGAGGTTAGGCCGTCCAGATATTTTGCTTTCAGCGCGTCGCTGCCGAAATTCGCCAGCAGCTTTGCACAGCCGTCTGTGACGTTGATCGGGCAGCCCATGCCGAATTCGGCCTGGTTGAACAGGAAGGTGAAGGCGTGCTTGGCCACCACAGGATATTTGTCCGGCCAGCCCATGATGCCCTTGCGGATCGACAGCGCGTGGATACCGAATTCGCCGAAGGCAGCGTTCTCCAGCTCGCGATAGGCCGGGTGATATTCGATCCACTGCACGTCGCGGCCGAACTTGTCGCGCTGGTGCAGCAGCGGCGTGTGTCGGTCGGCGAGCCGCGCACAATCGTCGAGATGGCCGCCGGCGAGCTCACCGAGGCGATCGAGATGCGGCTCGATGTGGCGGAATAGCGTCTCCGGCAAATGGATGCGCAGGAGGTCCGTCAGCGCCTGATCGGCGCGGTAGAAATTCATGCCAGTGGTATCGGGCGCCAGCAGGCCGGATGGTGCGGCCGTGACATTATTTGGCTGCGCTGTGGCCGGCTTGTGCATGATCGTCCTCTTCGTTTCCGCCCGGCGCCAAATTCTTATCGCTTGCCGCTTGGGATGATGTCGATCATGCTCCCATCGCGAGACGCGATAAAGCCGCAAATTGTCAGGGAGGCATGATCGCCGTGAAGGAGCAATTCGCTCTGCGGAATTGTGATCGAGCCGGCTGGTTGTCCGCGCAGCGGATGCATAGATCAGCGGCGTCCCGTCCCCGAGAGATCACGCCATGGAACATCCGAAATACAAGATCGCCCTCATCGTCGGCGCCGGCGAAGGCCTGAGCGCCTCGCTGGCACGGCTGCTGTCCGCGCAAGGCATTCGCGTCGCGCTTGCCGCGCGAAAGATCGAGAAGTTAGGCGCGCTCTGCAGCCAGACCGGCGCGAAGGCCTATGCCTGCAACGCCACAGAGCCTGAGGAGGTCGAGCGCCTGTTCGGTCTGGTCGAGCGCGAGATCGGCACGCCGGATCTCGTCGTCTACAATGCCTCTGGCCGCGCGCGTGGCACTTTTGTCGATCTCGTCCCGGCGGATGTCGCGAATGCGATCGCGGTCAGCGCCTATGGCGGCTTCCTGGTGGCGCAGCAGGCGGCCAGGCGCATGGTACCAAGCAAGCATGGCGCGATCCTGTTCACCGGTGCTTCGGCCAGCGTCAAGGGCTACGCGCAATCCGCTCCGTTCGCGATGGGCAAGTTCGCGCTGCGCGGGCTGGCGCAGAGCATGGCGCGCGAATTGTCGCCGCAAGGCATCCATGTCGCGCATTTCGTCATCGACGGCGGCATCAAGAGCGCTGCGCGCACCGAGCCGGCCGACAAGCCGGATTCGATGCTCGATCCCGATGCGATCGCGGAGAGCTACTGGAACGTGCTGCAGCAGCCGCGCAGCGCCTGGAGCTGGGAGCTGGAGCTGCGGCCCTGGGTGGAGAAGTTTTGAATCGAGTTGCCGTAGGGTGGGCAAAGGCGCGTAGCGCCGTGCCCACCATCGATAACGAGAACAACAAATGGTGGGCACGCTTCGCTTTGCCCACCCTACAAGAGTAGGGAGCGACCATGACCACGGAAACCACCGTCGACACCGGCACCAATGAACTGCTCTGCGTCATTCGCGACCGCGTCGCCGTCATTACGCTGAACCGGCCGGAGGCGCGCAACTCGCTGTCGGACACGCTGACGCCGGCGCTGCGCACGATGATCCGGACCTGCGGCGAGAACCCCGATGTCGGCGCGCTGCTCATTACCGGCGCCGGCGAAGCCTTCTGTGCCGGCGGCGACGTCAAGGGCATGGGCGCGCATCGTGATCCCAAAAAGCAGGAAATGTCGCTTGAGGACCGCGTCGCCGATCTGCAGGAGCGGCAGCGGCTGCTCACCGGCGCGCTGGTGTCGGTGCGCAAGCCGACCATCGCCGCACTCCCTGGCCCCGCGGTCGGCGCCGGGCTTGCGCTGGCCATGGCCTGCGACGTCCGCATCGCCGCACAATCGGCCTTCGTCGCCACCGGCTATGCCCGCATCGCGCTCTCCGGCGATTACGGCATCGCCTGGCTGTTGACGCGGCTGGTCGGCACCGCGCGGGCGCGCGAGCTGCTGTTCACCGGCGATCGCGTCGACGCCGCGCGCGCCGAGGCCATCGGCCTCGTCAACCGCGTCGTGCCTGACGACAAGCTGCAAGCCGAGGCCTTCGCCCTGGCAAAATCGCTCGCCGAAGGTCCGCGGCTGGCGCTGCGCTACATGAAGGACAATCTCGACGAGGCCCTGCTGTTCGATTTCGAAACCGCCCGCGATCACGAGGCCGAGCGCCTGATCCGCCTCACCACGACCGCCGATCACAAGGAGGCGGTGCAGGCGTTCATCGAGAAGCGCAAGGCGGTGTTCACGGGGAAGTAGGCGCCTCAATCACAGCGACGCGTTTTGCGTGAGGGGCAAAAAAAAGCCCGGCTCAGATTTGACTTGAGCCGGGCCCGGAGTGGTGTCAGGCCGAGGCTGAGGGGCTATCGGCCTGACGGGAAAGTGCGGCGAGACGCCAGCTGGCGCAGGGAATGTCCTTCGGCGCGACGTGGATCTCCTTGTCGAAACGCACCAGCTTCCAGTCGTCAGGATGACTGACGAAGGCGAAGCCGGATTTGCGCGCGAGCGAGATCATGGTCTGGTTGGAGCGCAGCGTATCGCCGAAGATGTGCTCGGCGCCAAGCGAGGCGGCGCGGCATTCGAGGTTCTTCAGAAGCGCGGTGGCAATGCCGTGGCCCTGCCAGCGATCGTCGACCGAGAGGCCGAACTCCAGCGTCGAGGTCTCGACATGCAAGGCGTAGCGCGCCTCGGCAACGATGGTCTCGAAGCCGTCGACCATCCTGGTCACGACCACGGTAAATCGTTCGCGCTCGCCGACCTGAAGGAAGTCATTCAGCAGCCCCTTCGGCAGTTCGCTGAGCGCGCCGAAGAAGCGGTTGTAGCGGGAGCGGGTCGAGAGCGAGCGGAAATAGTGCTGGAGTTCCTCGGTGTCGCGCGGCTCGACGTAGCGCACGTTGATTGCGTCGCCCTGCCGGGTGCGCAGCGCGTCCGAATATTGCTTCAGATCTTCAAGCCGGAGGGTGCTCATGACATGTGTCCTAGAGAAGGAGGAACCGCCGGCGCCCCTGTTGATCAGGCGGCGCCGGGCTGGCGGCCTATCAGGCCCGCCAGAAGGGTTTCTCAGCCTCAAAGGCGATATCGCTCCAGGACAGGCCGACGTCGTGGAGATCGCGGGCGGTCCAGTTGCTCAGTTCGCGACGGGTCCGGTAACGCTCGTGCCAGACATGGAGTGTTTCGCCGATCTGGTAGAGCAGCCCAGGCGCATGATGATTTGTCATCGAATTGTCAGTGCAGGTAGACATTTTCAGCTCCTCGAGCTAAATTTGTACCGAATATCCTCCTGCGCGCGTGCTTCGACAAACGACAATTTGTACCCCTTCGCATGAAATAAGCTCATGCATCATGCTGCCAAATGACTGCCAGATTGCCCTCCCTGAACGGATTGCGGGCGTTTGAGGCCGCCGCGCGCCATCTCAGCTTCACGCTGGCGGCAAGCGAGCTGAACGTGACACAGACCGCGATCAGCCATCAGATCCGCCGGCTCGAGGACGAGCTCGGCATCCGCCTGTTCATCCGGCAGAACCGCGCGCTGGCGCTGACGCCGGAGGCGCGCGACTACCTGCCCGGCGTCCGTGCCGCATTCAACGACCTCCGGCTTGCGACCGACCGGCTGCTGCGCAAGGACGACGACAAGGTGCTGACGGTCTCGACACTGGCCTCGCTGGCGGCAAAATGGCTGCTGCCGCGGCTGACCGATTTCCAGGAGGCACATCCCGGCATCGACGTGCACATCACCACCTCGACCAGCCTCGTCGATTTCCAGCGCGACGATGTCGACGCCGCAATCCGTTATGGCCGCGGCCAATGGCCGGGCCTGCGCGCCGACTGGCTGATGGCGGACGAGCTGTTCCCGGTGTGCAGCCCCTCGCTGCTGCGCGGCGACAAGCCGCTGCGCCAGCCGGAGGATTTGCGGGGTTATCCCCTGCTGCACACATCCAACGCCAACAGCGACGACTGGCGGCTGTGGCTGACGGCGGCGGGCCTCCCGGCCGACATCGCCAGGCAGCCCGGCATCACCTTCGACATGATCTTCATGACCATCCAGGCCGCGATCGACGGCATCGGCGTGGCGATGGGGCGGACCTCCTATGTCAGCGACGACATCGCCAAGGGCCGGCTCGTAGTCCCCTTCAAGATCGCGCTGCCGGCGGACGCGGGCTTCTATCTGGTCTCACCGGAGGGCCGCCGCGAGGCGCCGAAGCTCGCCGCGTTTCGTCAGTGGATGATCGCTGCAACGCAGAATAAAGCCTGAAAAATCATCAGCTTCCGCAGCAAATTCAGTTGACTCGCAACGCCTCGCGCGAGATGGGGTAAGACAGATTGTCACAGCAACGATCTGTCGCCTTGCCGTGAAAATGAGTTCCGGTCCGGCCACGTCTTCCAGGGGAGTAACGTCAATGGCTGGACCAGCAGCATCAACCAATCCGCCCGAGATCAAATCGCGCATCGGCGCGATTCTGCGCGCAACGAGCGGCAATTTCCTCGAACAGTTCGACTTCTTCCTGTTCGGCTTCTATGCCGCCGCGATCGGCAAGGCGTTCTTCCCCTCCACCAACGAGACCGCGTCACTGCTCAACACCTTTGGCGTGTTCTGGCTCGGCGCGCTGATGCGCCCGGTTGGCGCGATCGTGCTCGGCGCCTACATCGACCGCATCGGCCGCCGTCAGGGCCTGATCGTCACGCTCGCTATCATGGCCATCGGCACGGTCGTGATCGCATTCTGCCCGAGCTACGCCACGATCGGCATCGCAGCGCCTGTGATCGTCCTGGTCGGACGCCTGCTGCAGGGCTTCTCCGCCGGCGTCGAGCTCGGCGGCGTGTCGGTCTACCTCGCGGAAATCTCCACGCCCGGCAACCGCGGCTTCTACACCTCGTTCCAGTCCTCGAGCCAGCAGGTCGCGATCTTCGTGGCGTCGATCCTCGGCTATCTCCTCTCCGAGGTGATGCCGGCTGACACGGTCGCAGCCTGGGGCTGGCGCATTCCCTTCTTCGTCGGTTGCATGATCATTCCGCTGATCTTCTTCCTGCGGCGCACGCTGGAGGAAACGCCCGCCTTCCTCGCCATGAAGAAGCATCCGACGGCGAACGAGGTGTTCGCCTCCGCGCTCGCCAACTGGCGCATCGTCATCCTCGGCATGATGATCGCGGTCCTGACCACGACGACGTTCTACTTCGTCACCGTGTACACGCCGACCTTCGGCAAGACCGTGCTGAAGCTGTCGTCGCAGGATGCGCTGCTGGTCACGTTGCTGGTCGCAGTCACGAATTTCATCTGGAATCCGGTCGGCGGCGCGCTGTCCGACCGGATCGGCCGCAAGCCGGTGCTGCTCGGCATCGCCACACTGGCGCTGCTCACCGCCTATCCGGCACTGAGCTGGCTGGTGGCGGCGCCGACCTTCGGCAAGCTGCTCGCGGTCGAGATGATGTTCTCGTTCTATTTCGGCATGTACAGCGGCACGATGCTCGGTGCTCTCGTCGAGATCGTGCCGGCACACGTCCGCACCACCTGCTTCTCGCTCGCCTTCGCGCTCGCCGCCGCGCTGTTCGGTACCTTCACGCCGTTCGCCTCGACCTTGCTGATCGACTACACCGGCAACAAGGCATCGCCCGGTCTTTGGCTGATGTTTGCGGCCGCGCTTGGTATCATTGCCGCGTCGATCGTCTATCGCGGCGGCCGCCAGGCGGTGACGACGTATGATACGGCGGCGGAGCCGGTGGCGGGTCATTGATGGTCATTCCGGGGCGCGCGTAGCGCGAGCCCGGAATCCATTTCTCCGAGCATTCCTGACGCACGATGGATTCCGGGCTCGGTCCTACGGACCGCCCCGGAATGACAGTGGGGGCTACAGCTCCACCACCACGTAATCGCTCTCGACCTTCACCGTGATCGTCTCGGCGACATACGGCCCCTTCACCACGCTCGCACCGGGCTCGACATGGGCCGGATAGGCCTTCGCGCGGAAGCGGCGGGGGTCGCAATAGGATTGGCCGGTGCGGATGTCGAACTCCCAGCCGTGCCAGGGGCAGCGGATGATCTCGCCGAGTTTCGTATATTCGATCTCGCCGGGATCCCTGGACTGCGCGAGCCCGATCAGCGGGCCCTCGCACAGCGCCGCGCCCTGATGCGGGCAGCGGTTCATCAGGCCGAAATACTCGCCCTTGACGTTGAAGACCGCGATCGGCCGTCCCTCGATCTCCAGGAATTTTCGCGTGCCCGGCGGAAGCTCATCGACCGCGGCAATCACATGCCTCGCCATCAACTGATTCCGTAGAGCTTCCGGGCATTGCCCAGATAGAACGCCTCGCGGTTGGTGTCGCTGACGCCCGCCGGTAAGACACGCGACGGCTCGTCATAATCCCAATGCGGATAGTCGGTCGCGAACAGCAGCCGGTCCCAACCGAGCCAGTTGATGACGTCGAGCAGATCCTCGCGCCGCTCCGGATCTTCCATCGGCTGCGTGGTCCACCACACCTGCTCGCGGATATATTCCGACGGCGGCCGTTTTACGTGCGGCACCTCGCTGCGCAGCCGCTGCCACGCCTTATCGAGCCGCCAGGCCAGTGACGGTGCCCAGCCAAAGCCGGCTTCGATCATCACCATCTTTAGTTTCGGGAAGCGCTCGAACACGCCTTCCAGCACGAGGCTGGCCAGTGCCGATTGCTGGCACTGCGAGTGGCCCACCATCTCCTCGATGTAATAGGACGGCCAGCCCGATGGCGTGATCGGGTTGCCGCCGAAACCGAACGCGTGAACGCCGACGGGAAGGCCGGCCTCTTCCGCGGCCTGATAGATCGGCCAGTAGCGGCGCTGACCGAGCGGCTCGACATTGCGGCTGAGCAGCAGCACCTGCACAAAGTTCTTGTCACCGGCGCGCTCGCGAATCTCGGCAGCGGCCGACAGGCCATCCTCATTGCCGACGACGATCGACGCCTTCAGCCGCTTGTCCTTGCTGGTCCATTTGTCGATCTGCCAGTCGTTGATGGCCGAGCAGAGCGCGGCCGAGAGGTCGTGATTGCGGATGCCTTGCCCGGTATTGAGCGGATTGAGCACGCCGAGTTGCACGTTGTTGGGATCGAGCAGTTGCTTCTGCATGAAGGACAGCGAGGAGCCCTGCGGGCCGCCCTCCGGCGGATAGGCATCGCGGCGCGAGGCATTGGGCTGCGCCTTCGGATAGGGCGGGCCTTCCATCATGCCCTGATAGGCATGAACACCGTAGATCTCGAGGTGATGCTGCCAGCGTTTGGCCAGATAGGGATAGAGCTCGGTCCGGGTCGCGCGCGCCGGATGGATGTCGCAGTCGGCTATCGCGGTCTTCGTCGTCGGGGGGGAAGCGGCCTCTAGGCTCTCGCGGAACTGGATATTCATCGCCTTGCCTCCTTTGGCAGCGGGCTCACGTCAGGCGGGGATAGGTTGCATGCGGATTGTCGATCATGATCTTGCGCACGAGATCGGGGGACAGACCTTGAGGCAGCGCGTCCAGGCCATCGAACTGCCAGTGCGGATAGTCGGTGGAGAATAGGACCAATTCGTCGGACTGCATATGCTCAAACAGGCGAATTAATGTCGCTTCGTCCGGCGGCGCATCAAATGGCTGTAACGAGAAGCGGATGTTGCTGCGCACAATTTCCAGCGGCGCACGATCGACCCAGGGCGTCTCCATCCGTACCCCGCGCCAGAACTTGTGCAGGCGCCAGAGAAAGGGCGAGATCCAGGAGACGCCGGACTCCAGCATCACCATCTTCAGCCGCGGATATTTGGCGAAAACGCCCTCGACGATCAGGCTGGTGAGCTGGGTCTGAAACGCCTGGGCCTGACCGACATAATCCTCGATGTGATAGGAACCCCACCCCACCGCGGTCGGCGGATTGTGATAGGCGGAACCGGCGTGGATCCCGACCGGAAGGTCGTGTCGTTCCGCCGCCTCATAGATCGGCCACAGCGCGCGCTTGCCGAGCGGCGTGTCGCCCATCACCAGCATCAGCACCTGCACGAAGCGCTTGTCCTGCGCGCAGCGCTCGATCTCGGCGACTGCCTTCTCGACGCTTTGCGTCGGGATCACGATCGAGCCGCGCAGCCGGGAATCGCGATCGAGCCATTCCTTCGCGAGCCATTCGTTCAGCGCGCGGCAGAACGCGGCCTGCAAATCTTCCGAGAACACCATCTGCACGCCGTAAAGCGGGTTGCAGATGGCATACGTCAGCCGGAACGGATCGAGCACATGCCGCTGCATGTCCTCCAGGCTTTCGCCCGGCTTGCCATTCTCGGGACGCCAATCGGGCCGCGCCACGATCGGCGAGTTTTTCGGGTAGGATTGCGAGACGAGATCGACCATGCCGCGCGTCGTCACCTGATCGCGCCAATAGTCGTTCAGGTACGGCAGCAGGCTGGTCAGATGCGGCACGGCCGGATGCACGTCGCAATCCACCCCGCCGGCGATCAGGGACGCCATGACGCCTCTCTTCTCACGTTTCCTCGTCGTGTCCTGTTGCGGGCGGCGCTTGGCCGCTTCGCCTTGTCCGCCATTCAAGCAGGCCTGCCCTCCGCCCGCAACTCGGCCAAGGCTTCTGTCATATGCTAGGAAGGCCGGGCTCGGTTGCGAAGGAATAAGGGATGATAGGGATGAAAGAGCTCGTCGGCATTGCGGAACAGGTCGCAGGCAAACTGATCGCGCGCAAGCAGACCATTGCGGTCGCGGAATCCTCGACCGGCGGCCTGATCGCAGCGAGCCTGCTCGCGGTGCCCGGCGCCTCCGCCTATTTCCTCGGCGGCGCAGTGGTCTACACCCGCGACGCCAGGCGCGTACTGATGGATATTTCGGACGAAGGAATGAAGGGCTTTCGTTCCTCCTCGGAGCCCTACGCGAAACTTCTGGCCGAACAGATGCGCGGCCGCTTCAGCTCCGACTGGGGCCTGTCCGAGACCGGCGCAGCCGGCCCCACCGGCAACCGCTATGGCGACGCTGCCGGCCATAGCTGCATGGCGGTCGCGGGGCCGGCAGCTGAGGTGATGACGCTGGAGACGGGCAGCAGCGACCGGTTCGCCAACATGCAGCTGTTCGCGGCGACGGCGCTGAAGTTGTTGCTGAAGAAGCTGGAGGGATAGCTGCCTAGCCGTGCGAGTGAGAATTGAACAGTATCGCCACAAGCACCGCTGTCATGCCCGCGAAGGCGGGGCATCCAGTACTCCGCGGCCCATCGATTCAATCACGACGGTCTCGGAGTACTGGATCGCCCGCCTTCGCGAGCGATGACACCGGAGTAAGCGACCTCACCTTCCCAAATGCCGCGTAAAAATCCGCACCACATAGCCCTTGAATCGCGGTGCCTCGTCGTAAAGCTCTGAGGCCAGCCGCTCGATCGTCTCGCGCAGCGACATGAACTGCGCCTGGCGGGCGCTGCTTTCGGTACCCTGCATGCCCGCAAGCTCGTCCATCGCGGCATCGCTGATCTGGCAATGCACGACGTCGCCGTCATTCGTCATGGTGAAGCGGAAAGCCAGACGTTCGAGGTCGTGGCCGATGATCCTGTCGCGCGCCAGCGGCATCCAATTGTCCCGTTCGCACCCCCGAACGGGACAATGCAAAAAATCCGGCGGCTTGTCACCTTGGCCGCAAGAAGAACCGCGGCTCTCTAATAGACGAGCGCAGTCCCGGTCGGCTTCTCCAGCGCCGTGGCCAACGATTTGTACTCCTCGCAGTCCGTCCCGCAGATGGCTGCAATCCGGCTCAGATGATAGAGCGCCTGCTCGCGGTTGCCTCGCTCGAGCTGCCACAGCCCGTAATACTGCCACGTCAGGACGTGGTTCGGATCCGCCTTCAACGCGCGCTCGTACCAGACCTGCGACTGCTCGTAGTCGCCAAGCTTGCGGTAGGAGTAGCCGATGAGGTTGGCGACGTTCGGATGGTCGTCATGGCCAAGCGATTTCAATTGCGCGATCGCGCTCGCATAGTCATTGCGCTCGTAGATGGTGTCATAAGCCACGCGGTAGCCGGTCGCGAATGCGGGATCGTCGATGCTGGACTGGTTGTTGGGTTTCCTGTTCTTTTGTGTGGCCTTTGTTCCCGGCCGCTTCGGATAGGTCGGTTGGGCTGTGCTCGGAGCTGAATAGGTGCTCGCAAAAGGATCCATGCCTCCGCCTCCGCCGCCTCCGCCACCGCCCCCTCCACCACCTCCTGCGGCATATGCCGGGGAAGCCAGCAGTGCCGCAAACGTTCCCAGAGTAACGAACCTGATCATCGTTCCGATCATTTCTGTCTCCTGTCTCGATCCAAGCGGCCCCGGACCAATTGATAACCCTGCGTTGGCTTCGATATTCCGTGGCGCAGTGTTAACGGAGACGTCGACGCTCGTAAGACAGCTCCCCTGTCCTTCCAGGAGAGCTAAGCGCTCTACTGATAAGCGCTCTACTGAAACGCGACTTCGGCAAAGCTGCGCAGCTTGCGCGAATGCAAGCGCTCCGACTCCTGCTGCTTCAGTCGTTCCAGCGCCTTGAGACCGATCTCAAGATGCTGGCCGACGCGGCGGCGGTAGAATTCGCTGGCCATGCCGGCGAGCTTGATCTCGCCATGCAGCGGCTTGTCGGAGACGCAGAGCAGCGTGCCATAGGGCACGCGGAAGCGGTAACCGTTGGCCGCGATCGCGGCCGATTCCATGTCGAGCGCGACTGCGCGCGATTGCGACATGCGGCGAATGACCTCGGGCCCTGATATCTCCCAATTGCGGTTGTCGACGCTGGCGACCGTGCCCGTGCGCATCAGGCGCTTGAGCTCGAAACCTTCCAGGCCGGTGACGTCCTCGACCGCCTGCTCCAGAGCGACTTGCATCTCGGCCAGTGCCGGGATCGGCACCCACAGCGGCAGCTCGCGATCGAGCACGTGGTCCTCGCGCACATAGCCATGCGCCAGCACGTAGTCGCCGAGCCGCTGGGTGTTGCGCAAGCCGGCGCAATGCCCGAGCATCAGCCAGGCATGCGGCCGCAGCACCGCGACGTGATCGGTGACGTTGCGCGCGTTGGACGGACCGGTGCCGATGTTGATCAGGGTGATGCCGCGATAATCGGGCGCGACCAGATGGAAGGCCGGCATCTGTGGCGTGCGCGTGGGCGCGTCTCCGGTGGTCGCCCCGCCAGCACGCGTGATGACGTTGCCCGGCGCAACAAAGGCTTCGAGCCCGGCCTCGCCGGACTGAAGCCGCTGCTGACACATCTGCGCGAAGGCATCGACATAGAACTGGTAGTTGGTGAAAATGACAAAGTTCTGGAAATGCTCAGGATCGGTGCCGGTGTAGTGATAGAGCCGGCGCAGCGAGTAGTCGACGCGGGCAGCGCGGAACAGCGACAGCGGCTCGGGCGCACCCGGCTGAAGCTCGAAAGTGCCGTCGGCGATCGAATCGTCCATGGCGGCGAGATCAGGCACGTCGAACGCATCGCGCAGCGAGCGCGTGACCGGCGAATTCTCGCTGGTGCTGATGGCGGCTTCGATATTGATGTCGCGGCGATAGGCGAAGTGGATCGGGATCGGCTCATTGGACTCGCCGATCTCGACAGGAACGCCGTGGTTCTGGATCAGGAGGCCGATCTGCTCGGTGAGATAAGCGCGGAACAGATCCGGCCGCGTCACGCTGGTCTCGTGCACGCCGGGTCTGGCGACGAAGCCATACGAGAGACGCGAGTCCAGCCGCGCATACGTCGCGGTGGTGAGGCGGACGAAAGGATAATAGGCGCGCACCCGCATCGTGATCGCCTCGCCTGAGACATAGGCTTCGAACCGGTCGCGCAGGAACTTTGTGTTGCGCTCGTAGATCTCTTCGAGACGGGCGACGGCAGGGCCGGCGTCGGTGAAGGATTTTGTGGTGATGGAGGGCGGGGTCTGCATGGTTCGACGCGGGGTTGTTTGGCGCATGCCGCATTATAGCAAGATTGCAGTCTCGTAGGGTGGGCAAAGCGAAGCGTGCCCACCATCATCATTGCTGCGTGAAAATGGTGGGCACGGCGCGTTGCGCCTTTGCCCACCCTACGAGACCGAGACTGCCGCTCGAGATCCCGGATGCGCGCCAAGCGCGCTCCGGGATGACGCGCTTTCGCGCGTCACTTCTCGCGGAACGCCCGCATGAACTGATCGTGCAACGGCTTCAAGAGGTACGACAGCATGGTGCGATCGCCGGTCTGGACGAAAGCTTCCACCGGCATGCCGGGGATCAGCTTGGAGTCGCCGAGCTTGGCGACCTCTTCCGCCGACAGCGAGACGCGGATGGTATAATAGCTCTGGCCGGTGCGCTGGTCGGTGGTCACGTCGGGCGAGACGCGGCTGACGACGCCGGTGAGCTCGGGCGTGGTGCGCTGGTTGAAGGCGGAGAGGCGCAGCAGCGTCTTCTGGCCGATCTGGAGCTTGTCGATATCGACCGGGTTGACCTTCGCCTCGACCTGGAGGTCGTCGGCCTGCGGCACGATCAGCATGAGCGCATCGCCGGCAGTGACGACGCCGCCGACGGTGTGCACCGTCGATTGCAGCACCATGCCGTCCTGCGGCGCGCGAATGTCGACACGACGGAGCTGGTCTTCGGCCGCGACCTTGCGCTCGATCAGCTCGCCGCTCTTGTCGTTGGTCTCGCGCAGATCCTTGGAGACCTCGCTCACCATGTCCTTGTCGACCTGGATGATCTGAAGCTCGGTCTCGGTGATCTTGCCTTTGGCCTGCGCCCGTGAGGCGATGTACTGCGCGCGCTCGCCGTTGAGGCGGGCCGAGTCGCGCTCGAGCGTGGTCAGGCGCGAGATCTGCACCAGGTGCTTGTCATAGAGATCGCGCACGCCGATCAGCTCCTGCTGCACCAGCGAGATCTCTTTGTCCTTGGCTTTCTCCTGCGCGGAAAGACCCTCAATCTCCTCGTTGAGCTGCTGGATGCGCTCGCGGAGCTGGGCCTTCTGGCCGGCACGGCCGTTGACACGGACGTCGAACAACTTGGTTTCGGCAGAGAGCAGCGCCTTGACGTCGGGATCGTCGCCGCGATCGAGCAGCGATGGCGGGAATTCGATCTTGTCGAGACCGCGCTGCTCGGCCTGCAGCCGTGCCGCACGGGCCAGCGCGGCGTCGAGATTCTTGGTGACGATGGCGAGGTTGGCCTTGGTGACGGTGTCGTCGAGCCGCACCACGACGTCGCCGGCCTTGACCACGTCGCCGTCGCGGGCGCGCACCTCGCCGACCACGCCGCCGGTCGGGTGCTGCACCTTCTTGACGTTGGATTCGACCACGATCTGGCCCGGCGCGATCAACGCGCCGGAGATCTGCACCATGGAGGCCCAACCGCCGAGGCCGATGGCCAGGACCAGCACGATCGAGATTCCGAGGATCAGGTGAAACCGGATCGACTCCCGCACCGTCCTGGTCGCGGCGGGCTTTGTCCCGCCGACCGTCATCGTGCTCATGGTTTGGCCACTCCGCCTTCGCTGACGATCTTGATCGGCGCCGGCGGCGCGACGCGGGGCTGGAGCACCTGGGCGAGCACTTTCTCCTTCGGACCGAAGGCCTGCATGCGGCCGTCGCGAAGGACTAGTACCTGGTCGACCGCCTCGACGCCGATGGGCCGGTGCGCCACCACGATGACGATGGCGCCGCGCTCGCGCGCGCTGCGGATCGCGCGGGTCAGCGCCTCGTCGCCTTCGGTGTCGAGATTGGAGTTCGGCTCGTCCAGCACGATCAGGAACGGATTGCCGTAGAGCGCGCGCGCCAGCGCCACGCGCTGCGCCTGGCCTGCGGACAGCGACGTGCCCTGCTCGCCGACTTGCGTATTGTAGCCCTCGCGCATCTTGATGATCATCTCGTGTACGCCGGCTTCCTTGGCCGCGGAGATGATGCCGTCGGACGTCGCCTCCGGATCAAAACGGCCGATGTTCTGCGCGATGGTGCCGCCGAACAGCTCGACGTCCTGCGGCAGATAGCCGATGTGACGGCCGAGCACGTCGGACGACCATTGGTCGAGCGCCGCGCCGTCAAGCCGGACCTTGCCGCGGACCGGATACCAGACGCCGACGAGTGCGCGGATCAGCGAGGATTTGCCGGAGCCGCTCGGCCCGATCACGCCGAGGCCGTTGCCGGCTTCGAGCACAAAATTGACGTCCTGGACGATAAGGCGCTGGTCGCCTGGAGCAACCATCGCCACGCCTTCGACCGAGAGGCGGCTGGTGGGTGCCTGCAACTGGGTCGGCGTCGCCTGCGCCGGCATCTGTTCCAGGAGGCGGCTGAGGCGGTGCCAACTCTGGCGTGCTGCGACGAAGGATTTCCAATGCGCGATCGCGAGATCGACCGGCGCCAGCGCGCGGGCCGAGAGGATCGAGCCCGCAATGATGATGCCGGCGGTCGCCTCCTGATGGATGACGAGATAGGCGCCGACCGCGAGCACCGCCGATTGCAGCATCATGCGCAGCACTTTTGCGACGGCGCCCAGGCCGCCGGCGACGTCGCTCGCACGCTGATTGCCGGCGAGGTATTTTTCGTTGGCCTCGCTCCAGCGCGCGTTCAGCCGGCCGGCCATGCCCATCGACACCAGCACCTCGGCATTGCGGCGGCTCGACTGGGCGAGATCGTTGCGCTGGGCGGCAAGGCCCATCGCATCCTTCGCCGGCTGGCGGGACAGGAACTCGGTGACCAGCGTCAGCCCGACCAGGATGATGGCGCCGACCAAGGCGGTCACGCCGATCATGACGTGGAAGGCGAAGCAGATGGCGAGATAGAGCGGCAGCCAGGGCAGGTCGAAGAACGCGCTCGGGCCCATGCCGCCGAGGAACGAGCGGACATTGTCGAGGTCGCGCAGCGGCTGCAGCCCCTCGTTGCGGCTGCCCACCAGCAGCGGCAGGCGTACGATGGTGTCGAACACGCGTTTGTTCAGGGCCTCGTCGAGCGCGGTTCCGACCCGTCCCAGGATGCGGCTGCGGATCATGTCGAGCACGCCCTGCGCCATATAGAGACCGCCGGCGAGTACGATCAGGCCGACGAGGGTTGGAATGCTGCGGCTCGGCAGCACCCGGTCGTAGACCTCCAGCATGAAGATCGACCCGGTCAGATAGAGCAGGTTGATCATGCAGCTCATGAAACCGACGCCGATGAACGCCGTGCGGCAGGCACGCAGCGCGTCACCGAGCTCTGAACGGCGGAGGCCGGGAACGGCTGCCATCAATCTGATCTCTTTCGGGTAATGGGGCAACCCCCCTGATTTCCAGAGTCCTGATTACAAAAACAAATCGAGGCGTACGCGCCCCGGATTAATATCGGGTTCTCCCCGCATGCAGTGCAATCGAATTAATCCGAGCCTCGCCACATCTACCCGGGACGGCCCAATCCGCAAGTCCGGTATTTCACAGTCTTTGCGGCTTTTTATAGCAAACACAAGCGCCTCTCCCCAGCCTGGGGAGAGGCGCAAAGTTCCGATCGGCTGAACCTGTGGCGCTAGAACCGGCCGCCGCCGCGCACCAGCCGCACCACCAGCAGCAGGATGATGGCGCCGATGGCGGAATAGATGATCTCCGAGACCAGCCCGACGCCGAGATGGATGCCGAGCTTCGGGAACAGGAACGTCGCGACGAACGCACCGGCGATGCCGATCACGATGTCACCGATGATGCCGAACCCGCTTCCTCGCACGACCTTGCCGGCGAGCCAGCCGGCAACCAGGCCGACAAACAGGATGACGATGAGGCTTTGGCCAGAAATATACATAAGTTGAAGTCCCTCTCCGTGAACGGGGTCATGGAACCGGAACCGGGATGAATGGGGTCTGAATAGTGTTCCCGGAGGGACCGCTCAGACAGGAATCGCGAAAACAACCCCATGCACAGTAGAATGAGTGCGGCCGAAATGGCCCCGGTGGATCGCCGTAACCCCGTGCCGACGCGACTGATTTTCGTCGTGAGGAGCAACCGCTCCCTGACATCGGCACGTGACCCGATTTGGTGGCGGCTACCCGGTCACGCGCAGTGTCGTTACCGCGACACAGGCGTTGCCGAAAGGAACGAGCACCACCTGCGCGCCGTTCGGCAGCGCGATCGTCGCGAGACCACCGAGCGCGCCGTTCTGACCGTTGAGCTTGGCGAGCTCGGCGGCAACGATCGAGCAGCTCTCCATCCGGGGCGTCACCCGCACCAGATTGCCTTCGCAGGACGCGCCGACCGGTGCAGCAAACACGACACCAGCGGCCCGCTGATTGGTATTGCCCTGGGTGGCCTGGTCGGGCGCAAGCGCGACCAGCGCCTGTACCGAATGCGAATTGCCGGCCTTGGCGTCCCACTGCGACTGCGCGGTGTAGTTGGAGTTCGTCGCGACACCGCGGCCGAGCGTCCCAAATAGATTGGCGCATGTCACGATGTTGCCCTGCCGCGCATGATCGTCGAACACGGTCGGTTGCTGCCCCGCCTGCTGCGGCGGAGCGGATGCTGCGGCAGCCGGCGCCGTCTGCGTCTCCTGCGGACGCGGCTTGCGTGGTTGCGGCTTAGCGGCGGGCTTCTTGGCCGGCGCCGGAGCTCCGGGCTGCAACGGTATAGGCTGCGCCTCGGCAGGCTGGACCTGCTGGGCATATCCCACCACAGCGGCCGCACCGAGCGCTGCCATGACGACAGCCACGAAAATCAGGGTCGGCATTTTCAGTCGCATCGGCGTATTCATCCTCCTTGTATCATTTCAGTTTCGCCAATACGCCGGACAACCCATCGAGCGGCGCCTCCAGTACGATCGGCCCTCCTTGCGGAAGCTGAAAGGACACACGGCACAGCGTCGCCGCGCGGATGTGGCGCCTGAGCACGTCGCCGATCGCAACCGTGGCGAAGCAGAAATTGGCGTCGCAGTGATCGGTCTGGGCGACGATTCGGTCCGGGCTATCGCCCATCGCGAGCTCGACATGCGTGCCGACCCCCGCAGCTGCGGGAATGCGCATCGTCATCAGCGGCTTGCCGTCGGCGGTCGCAATCAGCGACCAATTGAAGGCGACCGTGCCCTGCGCGTTGACGATTGATTGCGTAACGTTGCAGACGCGACGCCTGGATTTGAGGCTCTCGTCGCAAATCAAGGTCCAGTTCCTGAACGGCTGAATCATCCGCCTGAACTCGCCGAGCGTCTCACCCTCCGGCACCACGACATCCGAAGGCTTCACGGCGTAAGCCGATGGCGGTGCGGGCTGCGCGGATGCGCTCACCGCCGCCTGAAGCCAGATCACCAGAGCCAGGCACGCCAGCCGCCGCGTCGAGGTCAGGGTCAATTGAGCGTCAGGCTCACGCCGGCGCTGACGCCCCAGTCGCCCCCGGCGGTGGTCGCCGCCGCGTTGCTGCGCAGCCGGCCGTTCTCGCTGGTGTAGCCAATGCCGAAGGCCAGCGCGCCCTGGCTGCGCCAGATGCCGCCACCCGCCGATGCGCTCACCTTGCCGGGGCGGTCGTCATAACGCAGCGACGCGGCGGCCATGCCGATCGCGGCCGCACGCCAGGCGTCCTGCCGTACCTCGCCGATCCGGCCGTTGAGCTGCTCGAAGGCGCTGTTGAGCTGGTTGAGGTTGACCGCATCGGTGCCGGCGACACCCGCCGCCACATTGCTGATCGTCACCGGCGCGCCGCTGCCGCTGTTCAGCGTCAGCTTGTTGGTGGTGTTGCCGGCGCCGTCGGTGTCGTAGCGGATCGAGCTCGACGCCACCGCCTGGAGCTGGCTGACGTTGACCGCGTCGGTCGCGGCCGAGCCTGCGGCAACATTGGTGACGCGGCGTTCGGCCCCGGACGAGCCGACCGACACTTCGCCGGTCGCCACCCCCGCAACGCTCTTGCCGACAACGGGCGTATAGGCCGCATCGCTCAGATTGGCCGTGGTGGTCGCGTTCGCACCGAGCGCCAGCGAGTTGGCCTGCGTCGCCTTGGCGCCGACGCCAATCGCGACCGAATTGTCCGCCGATGCGGCGGAGCCGTTGCCCATCGAGATCGCATTGGCGCCGCTTGCGACCGACTGCGGGCCGATCGCGACGCTCTCGGCACCGGTCGCAGTGGAATCCGCCGCCGTCGAATTGGCGTGGAAATATTTGACGCCACCACCGCCGCTGCTGATGTTGCTGACGGTGGTGTAAAGGCCGTCCAGCGCGACGTTGGTGGCCCAGAGCTGCGAGCCGTTGATCGCGTCGGTCGAGGTCGAGGTGATCTGTCCGGCCGCGACGTTGGTGACGGAGCGCTCCGAACCGGCGCCGCCGACGCTGACGGTCGATGTTGGCGCCGTGCCGGCGAAATTGTAGGTGGTGCCGCCGATCGTCGTGCTCGTGGTCTTGACCACCGTCGATGTGGTCGAATTGGCGCCGAGCGCGACGTCCCCGGCCTGCGCCGTCGCCTTGGCGTTCGGACCGAGCGCAACGCTGGTCGGGTTGGACGTCTGGGATCCCGCGCCGATCGACACCGATTGGACGCCGTTGGCCTGCGCATTGGTTCCGAACGCAATCGAATCGGCGAAGCTGGACAGCGAATTCTGGCCGATCGCGATGCCGCCGGGTGCGGTCTGCTGCACGGTCGCGCCGAAGCCCATGCCGATGCCGTTGTCGCCATTGACCACGGTCTGCGGCCCCACCGCGACCGAATTGTTGCCGACCGCCAGCGAGTCGGCGAGCGTCGAGTTGGCGTGGAAATATTTCGTAGTCGTGGTCGCGAACGAGGTCAGTGCACCGGTCAGCTGCCGCACGGTGACGGCGTCGCTGCTCTGGGTGCCGTCGGCCACGTCAGTGATCTGTCGATAGCTCGTCGCATTGCCGACCGAAACCGCGCCGAGCAGTGCGAGATCGGTGGTGTTGTAGGGGATGATGGTGCCGCCGATCGTGCCGGAAGTCGGCGCGACCGCGCGGTTGGATATCGAGCCCGAGCCGATCGCCACGCCATCGGCGACCGTGGCCTGGGTATTGAAGCCCAGCGCAGTCGCTCCCGCAGCGCTCGCCGACGCCGCAACGCCGGCCGCCATCGAGTTGGTCCCAGTCGCGCCGTTATTGTTGTAGTTGGCCTGCTGGGTGCCGCCGTCGTTGACACCATAATAATGCGTCAGGCCGTTGCTGACGACGGTCGAGAGGCTGTCGATCGCGGAGGTAGCGGCCCATAGCTGCGAGCCGTTGATCGCGTCGGTCGAGCCGTTGCTGATCCGCCCCGCCGCGACGTTGGTGATGGTGCGCTCGTTGCCGACCGAACCGACGCTGACGGTCGAGAGTGGATTGGTGCCGGCGAAGGCGTAATTGGTGCCGCCGATGTTGACGCCGGGCGTGCCGACCGCCGTGGTGGTCTGGCTGCCCGAGCCGAGCGCGATATCGTTGGCGTTCGCGGCGGTCGCGCCGTTGCCGATCGACACCGAGCCGCTGCCGGTGGCGGTCGAGACCGGTCCGATCGCAACCGAGTTGGTCCCCGCCGCGGACGAATCCGCCAGCGTCGAATTGGCGTGGAAATACTTGATGCCGCCACCGGTGTTGATGTTGTTGACGGTGGTGGCGAGGCCGTCGACGGCCTGGTTGGTGGCCCAGAGCTGCGAGCCGTTGATCGCGTCGGTCGAAGAGTTACTGATCCGGCCCGCCGCGACATTGGTGATGGTGCGCTCGGCGCCAAGCGCACCGACGCTGACCGTCGAGTTCGGCGTCGTGCCGGCGAAGCTGTAGGTGGTGCCGTTGATCACGGTGTTCGGCGTGCCGACCGCCACAGCGGTGACGCTGCCGGAGCCGAGCGCGACATCGCCGGATTTTGCCGCCGCCGTTGCGCCGTCACCCAGCGCGATATTGCCCGCAAGACCGGCCGCGCCCGCCGTGGAGCCGTTGCCCAGCGCCACGGAGCCCTGACCGATCGCCTTGTTGTTGTTGCCGATCGCGACGGCGCCGGCGGCCTGATTGGCGGCGGTGGCGGTCGCGGTGCCGTCACTATTGGCGATGTTGTTTGCACCGCCGGTGAAGGCGCCCGTGCCGCTGGCGTAACTCGGATCGCCGATCGTCACGGCGCCGTTGCCATAGGCGACGTTGTTCGCGCCGATGGAGACCGCCTGGCCGCCGGTCGCCAAAGCATTGGTGCCCAGGGCGACCGCGTTGGCGGAACTGGCCGCGGCATTGTTGCCGATGGCAATAGCGCTGGCCGCCGACGCATTGGCGCCGATGCCGAGTGCGGTGCTGCCGGCTCCGCCGGCGTTGGCGCTAACGCCGGCCGCAAGCGAATTGTCTCCTGCCGCGCTCGCTCCAGACCCGAATGAGGAGGCGTTCTGGCCGCTGGCAACTGCCGCGTTGCCAACCGCTGTGCCAGCGGAGGCACTCGCATTTGAGGCAGCGCCGATCGCGACAGCGAAATCGCCGGCAGAGAGCGCATTGGTGCCGATCGCGATGCTGTTGGGCAGGGCCGTGTTGGCCTGGACGCCTGCCTGCGCACCCACGCCGAACGCGATGGACTGGTTGCCCCAGGCACTGGCTGTGTTGCCCATCGCCGTGGCGCCAGTTCCCGTCGCTTTGGCCAGGACACCTATGGCAACGGTTCTTTGCTGAGATGCCTGCACATCCGTGCCAAGGGCGATGGCGCCCTGGGCCGTGGCACCCGTTCCCGCAACGGTGCGTGCGCCAATATTGATGGAGTTGATCTCGGACGCGATCGACTGGAAGCCGATCGCGATGGCATTCTGCTTGCTTGCGTTGGCGATGGTACCTTGGGCGATGGAATCGATTCCGCTCTGGGTTGCCTGATATCCAAGCGCGATGCCGCGCAGGCCGCCGGCACTGGATTGATAGCCTATGGCGTTCGTGTACTGGTCGCTGGCAACGGATCCATAGCCCGTCGCGAACGCATAATTGTTGCTGGCTGTGGCGCCGACACCGACCGCGGTGGAGTTGCCTCCGGTGGCCTGTGAATTGGTGCCCAGGGCGCTGGCGCCTGCCGCATTGGCCTTGGCGTTAACGCCAAGCGCGACCGAATTGATGTTGCTCGCGGTCGCGCCCGCGCCCAGCGCCATCGCGCCGCCGACACCCGCAGCCGACGCTCCCCGGCCGATTGCCACCGTGTATTGTCCTGTCGAGCTGGAGGTTTCGCCGACCGCTATGGCCCAGGAGTTGGTGGCGCTGGAGCTGGTCCCGATCGACACGGAATCGGTGCCACTCGCGGTTCCGCCGCCAAGCTGCACGGACCCGGCGCTGGCGGTCGATGTCACAGCAACCATCACCGCGATCGCGCCGAGCGTCGCGGCCAAGCCACCGCAGAGGCCGAGCGATCCAAGCCCCAGCCGATCGCGCTTCATGCCAAGCGCCCGGTGCGCCCGACGCAGCACCGACAGCAGCCGGCGCCGCAGCGAAGTGCTGCCCGCGTCGCCCGACGCGATCCAACTCCGCACGAAGCCGGTGCGATCCTGGCGCTTCAGCGGTGCGGTTGGAATCTGCGCGACAGCCATGATGTGCCCCTTTTGTGACAGCTCGTCCAAACGCGGGGGGCGCGGCGCCGAAGACCGCACCGAAGCGCGGATCTGTCGGACACCCATATGGACGTGTGGAAATGATGGCGCACGGCGCGATCAAGTCCGGTCCTGGCCGATGATGCATCAGAGCAGACGAGCGCATCTTGCCACCCAGCGCTCGCCCGGCTGCCATCAAGTTGCCCCCGAGTCGTCATGGTAGAAAAGGATAGACACAATTGGGTCAACGTCACTCGGCAGCGCGTCCAAATAGCTGGCAGATCGTCTCACAAGTTGAACGATCAGCACGGAACCCGCGCGATCTCATCACAATTCAACCCGCAATTGATCCGGCGCGCGCCCGTTCGCGCGCCACGCGCGGGCTGACGCCGAATTCACGTCGGAAGGCGCGCGTGAAATCCGACGCCTGCTTGAAGCCGTGGCGATAGGCGATCTCCTGCACCCGTTTGTCCGCGCTTGCGACCAGTTCCGCATGCGCGGCACGCAGACGCCTGCGCATGATGTAGCCGGCCACCCCGCCGGCGCTTTCGAAGGCACGGTAGAGGTTCGAGCGCGAGACCCGCAATTGTTCCGCCACGCGATTCGGCGTGAGGTCAAACTCGCCCAGATGCGCCTCAATATACTCGCGGGCGCGCTCGAACAGGATCGATTCGATGGCGCCTCGCCCCTGCTCCAGCCTGGTGCCGGACAGCTCGATACATGCGGCGATCATGCTCGCCGTCGCGCGTCCAGCCTGCCTCAACTCGTCAGATGACATCTGGATGACACGCATTTCGAGCCGATCCAGATAATCGGCCAGCAGCTCGATCAGATTGCCGGTCAGGATGGTGTTGCAAACGCTGTCGATCTGCTCCGCCACGCGCTCGAATGCGTCCCGCCGCAAGCCAATCACCAGACCCTCATAATCCGAGATGCGGCCGCGGAAGTCGTCGTCGAGCGAAATGATGAACATCGCTCCAGGCCCGGCATGGATTTGCCGCTCGCCGGTCTCGAACCAGGCTTCTCCCGAGCGCACACGGAACAACCACCAGATATCGACCGGGGATGGCGCGAAAACGCGCGCGAAGGTTTGAGCCGTAAACCGTCCGGACGTAAACACGACATCTGCCATGTTGCAGGTCAGGTATTCGACCTCGAATCCCCGTGCGGGATCGTGGCCTTCCGGTGGCGCGACATCGAGCAACGAGGCCATGCGCGTTTTCCAGACGTCAAACTGTTCCGGCGCAGGATAGGGCCGGGTCGAGAACAGCCGCGGCGGCGCCGGCGCTCTATCCCTGACATCCCGGGGCTCGCGTGGCAGGGGAACTGGTTCCAGGAGCCTTGCTGCGCTCGACGGCCTGCGATCATCTTGTTGCATGTATTTTCGCCTCCGCTGCGCGACCAACGTCGGCCAAACGGAAGCGTATTCCCCAAGGTTGTGTCGCCTGCGTCTGACAGGCCGGCGAACTTCAGCGAGATAAGATAAAGGAGCGGCATCCCATGTGGGACATCACCTGCTTACGCCGGACGCTCCAGATAGGGCCGATGCAGGTTCCTGCCGCAGTCGCGCCCCACATGGCATTCATCATGATCGCGTCGTTGCCCTACCCGCTCGGAAGCTTCGTCACCGATTCGTCTGGCTGATCTAGAGAACAATCTGGGCGAGAGCCAGAGGGGCGGCAACGCGCATCGTGAAGAAACTCAAAATTGACTTCATGCGATGCCGTTGGGCAACGTATCCTCGTGCGATCTTCCTAAAATTTTCTCGATTCAGCGCAGAGACCAAAAGCATGGTGCCACAGAGGAACGACCTCAGCACGATCGGTGGTAGCGAAATCCACGCAAGCGATCTCGTTGTCGACGCGTGAGTACATTTGCCTATTGATGCGGCAATCCATCGCATCGCGCACGCGAAACCAATCCGTGCGACGCGCATGCCGCATGATGCGGCATTCATAGACAATTCCCCCGTCCGCTTCAGTTCGCCACGAATACTCTGTCGGCCAGTCGACTACGGCCGGAGCAACAGCTTGCTACGTCGCGGCCACCGCCTCCGCCAGCACGCACCGTGCCGCTCGGCCCGGCGCAACCTCCACATTCGCAGGCAATTGCGCGATGCAGCGCGGCTGCGCCACGGCGCAGCGGGGGGCGAAGGAGCAGTTGTGGGGCATTTCGGCCAGCGATGGCGGGGTGCCGGGGATGGTCTCGAGGCGCTGCCCCCGCTTGGCGCCGTGGATGGTCGAGGCGAGCAGGCCCTTGGCATAGGGATGGACCGGGGAGCGGACGATGTCGCGCAGGCTGCCCTGCTCCACGATCTGGCCGGCATACATCACCGCGACGCGGTCGCAGATCTCGATGGCAACACCAATGTCGTGGGTGACGAAGATGACGGACATGCCGAACTCGCGTTGCAGCTCGCGCAGCAGCAGCAGGATCTGGATCTGCACGGTGGCATCAAGCGCCGTGGTCGGCTCGTCCGCGAGCAAAATCTTCGGACGGCAGGCGAGCGCCAGCGCGATCATCGCACGCTGGCGCATGCCGCCGGACATTTCGTGCGGATAGGCATCGAGCCGCCGCTTGGCAGACGGGATGCGCACGACCTCGAGCATCTCAAGTGCGCGCGCCGTGCCCTCCGCATACGACTTGCCCTCGTGGCGCACGACGCTCTCGGCGATCTGCGCGCCGATGGTGTAGACCGGGTCGAGCGCGAGTGCCGGCTCCTGAAAGATCATCGAGACGGTCTGGCCGCGGAACGACGACAGCTCCTCGTCGTTCATCGCGAGCACGTCGCGGCCCATGACGTCGACCTTGCCGGAAATCTGCGTGCGCTTCTTCGGCAACAGCCGCATCAACGCGCGCAGGGTCACGCTCTTGCCCGAACCGGATTCGCCGAGCAGGCCCAGCACCTCGCCGTCGCCGAGCGAGAGATTGAGATCGTTCACGGCATAGACCGTGCGCTCGCCGGTGAAGCGGATGTTGAGGCCTGAGATCTCGACGAGCTTTGTCATGACGGCAGCTTGGGTACCCGGTCGTGATAGTCGGTGACGCGCTGGAAGGCGGCGCCGATGGTGAGCAAGGTCGCTTCATCGAAGGAGCGGCCGATCAGCTGCATGCCTACAGGCAGGCCACTCCTGGTGAAGCCGGAGGGAATGGTGAGCGACGGCAAGCCCAGAAAATTCACTGGACGGGTGAACAGCGTCAGCCGCTGCAACAGCGCCGGCGCATTCGGGCCGCCGCCGACGTCGCTCTCCTCGATGGTCGGTGCAGGCACCGGAGATGCCGGTGCGATGATCGCATCCACGCCTGCGGCCGCGGCATTGTGGGTGGCGAGTGCCGGGCCGCGCCAGCGCATCGCCTCGAGATAGGTGATGGCGGGCACGGCGAGACCGTTCTGCAGCCGCATCAGCACCTGCGAGCCATAATCCTGCGGACGTTCGATCATCCAGCGCTTGTGGAAGGCGGCGGCTTCCGCCGCGAGCACGAGCTGGCTCGCCGCGGACAATTGCCGCTGGTCGGGCAGCTCGACCGTGACGATCTCGGCGCCCTCGCGCTTGAGCACCGCGATGGTCTCGTCCAGCACGCGCGCCACCTCGCTATCGAGATCGTCGACATAGAACGACGCGGGCACGCCGATCTTGAGGCCCTTCAGCGAGCCTTTGGTTGCCGCGACATAGTCCGACAGCGGCTCGTGGCTTGCGGTCGAATCCTCGGGGGCGGGACCGGCCATCAGCGCCAGCAGCAGCGCGCAGTCCTCAGTGGTGCGCGCGAGCGGGCCGACCGTGTCGAGCGATTGCGACAGCGGCATCGCTCCGGCGCGGCTGACGCGGCCGACGGTGGTCTTCAATCCCGTGACGCCGCAGAAATGCGCGGGCATGCGGATCGAGCCGCCGGTGTCGGAGCCCAGCGCCGCATAAGTCAGCCGCGCGGCGACCGACGAGCCGGAGCCCGACGAGGAGCCGCCGGTGATATGCGCGACGTTCCAGGGATTGCGCACCGGCCCGTAATGGGCGTTGTGGCCGGTCGGGCCATAGGCGAACTCGGCCAGATGCAGCGTGCCGAGGCGAATCTGGCCGGCGTCCTTCAATCGCTGCAAGGCGGTGGACGTCACGGTCGGCACGAAATCGCGACGGATCAGCGAGCCGCAGGTCGAGACGTGGCCTGCGTCGTAATACATGTCCTTGTGCGCGAGCGGAACGCCATGCAAGGGACCTCGGAGCTCGCCTTTGGCGAGCGCGGCGTCGGCGGCATCGGCCGCCTTCAACGCGGCTTCGGACTCGATCGACATGAAGGCGTTGAGATGCGGCTGCCACTGCGCGATGCGATGCAGCAGCGCGCGCGTCACCTCATGCGAGGACACCTGCTTCATCGCGATCGCGCGCGCGACCTCGGTGAGCGTCATCAAGGCAGGCTCGGTGCTCATTTCGACACCTTCTGCGTCTGCGCGAGCGGATAGAGCGCGGGCTCGAGGTCGAACGGCAACGTGCCGGCGATGGCGGCAAAGCCTTCGAAGGCCGGTCCAATGGAATTGGAGATGCGCGTCGCGATCTCGTCGTTCACGGGAATACCGGCGACTTGTGCCGTCGCCTGGATCTCTTTTGTCGTCGGTCTCGTCATGCGGTTTCCTCTCAGGGCGCGCGGCTATGGCCTGAACCCGGAATCGCCATGTAGCACGCGGCCTCGTGGCCCATATTATCCAGCGCGGTGAGCTTTGGTGCAGCATTTGCGCAGAGCGGCTCCGCAAACGCACAACGGGTGTGGAAGCGGCAGCCCGCGGGCGGATCGATCGGATTGGGTGGATCGCCCGTGATCGGCGGCTGCTCGGTGCGCCTATCAGGATCGGAGGACGGCATCGCGGCCAGCAGCGCGCGCGTATAGGGATGCGCGGGCGCGTCCCAGACCTGGTCGACGGGGCCGAGCTCGACCACCTCGCCGAGATACATCACCAGCACGCGGTCGCTGATGTAGCGGACGACGTTGAGGTCGTGGCTGATGAAGAGATAGGTCAGGCCGAACTCGCGCTTGAGATCGGCCAGCAGGTTAAGCACCTGCGCCTCGACGGATTTGTCGAGCGCGGAGACGGCTTCATCCAGAATCACGAGCCGCGGCGAGAGCGCGAGCGCGCGGGCGATGTTGACGCGCTGGCGCTGGCCGCCGGAGATCTCGTGCGGATAGCGGTTGGCGAAATTTGCGGGCACCAGGCCGACTTTGCCGAGCAGCTCACGCGCCAGCGCACGCGCGGTGCCATCGGCCATGCCATGGACCTTGGGGCCGAACGCGATCGATTCCTCGATGGTCAGGCGCGGATTGAGCGAGGCGTAGGAATCCTGGAACACCATCTGCATGCCGCGGCGCAGCTCGCGCAGCGACAGCGACTGCCCGACGGACATGCCGTCATAGATGATGTCGCCGGCATCGCGCGGCATCAGGTGCATCAAGAGGCGCGCGGTGGTCGACTTGCCGCAGCCGGACTCGCCGACGATGCCGACGGTCTCGCCCTTGGCGATGGAGAAGGAGACATTGTCGACGGCGCGCACGGTACGTTTCGCGGCGAACAGCCCACCACGTACCGGAAAATGCTTGGTCAGGCCATTGACCTGGAGCAACGGCTGCGCGACGCCGCCGACGTCCTCGACCGGCTCCAGCATGGCAACGGAGGTGCTGGTGTCGCTCATGCCCGCGGCCTCCTGCCTCTCCCCGTCGGAGCAAGGCCATCACATATGGCCCGTACTAAAGCCTCCACGCCGTCATGGCCGGGCTTGTCCCGGCCATCCACGCCTTGCCACACGGGACGAAGAACGTGGGTGCCCGGGACAAGCCCGGGCATGACGACCTCCCATGCCGCGCCATTGCTCTTCTGCATCATCATCTCAGTTCCTGATGTCCATGGCGCTGCGCAGGCCGTCCGAAAGCAGATTGAAGCAGATCGAGACCGCGAAGATCATCGCGCCGGGCAATGCCGCAACCCAGGGATTGACGTAGATCGCGGTGCGGAGCGTGTTCAGCATCAGGCCCCATTCCGGCTCCGGCGGTTTTGTACCGAGGCCGAGGAAGGATAAGCCTGCCGCCAAAATCATCGAGACCGAGATCAGGCTGGTGGCATAGACGAAGATCGAGCCCAGCACGTTGCCGAGGATGTGCACGCGCATGATGGTGAAGGGCCCAGCGCCGGAGGCGCGCGCGGCTTCCACGAAATCCATGTTGCGCACGCCGGTGGTGACGCTTTCGGCGACACGGGTGATCTGCGGCACGAACACGACGGTCAACGACACGATGGAATTGAGGATGCCGGCGCCGAGCGCGCCGGAGATCGCGATCGCCAGCAGCACGGAGGGGAAGGCGTAGAACACGTCGATCGTGCGCATGATCGCGGTGTTGAGCTTGCCGCCGACATAGCCGGCGACAAGCCCGAGCGAAGTCCCGATGCCAAAGGCGAGGATGACAGGCAAAATGCCGATCACCAGCGACAGCCGCCCGCCATAGATCAACCGGGCCAGCATGTCGCGGCCGAGCTCGTCGGTGCCGAGCGGATAGCCTGCCGTGCCGATGTGGCGCAGGCGGCGGATCATCGAGCCCTTGTAGGGATCTTCGAGTCCAAGCCAGGGCGCGAGAATGGCGGAGACGAAGATCAGCAGCAACACCAGCGCGCAGGCCATGCTGACCTTGTCGCGCAGGATGCGCCGGCCGACGGTCGCCCAGTAGCCGCGCGCCTTGGTGGCAGGCGCAGCCTGGAGCGCGGCGTCTGCGATAGCGGACAACGGAAGCTCGCTCATCCCGCTAGCCCCGCTTGATGCGCGGATCGATCGCGGCTTGCGCGATGTCGACCAGCAGGTTGAGGAAGACGAAGAACAGCGCCAGCACCAGGATCGTGCCCTGCAACAGCGGCAGGTCGCGCTGGAAGATCGCGGAGTTGAGCAGAAAGCCCGAGCCCGGCCAGGAGAACACGGTCTCGATCAGGATCGAGCCACCAAGCATGTAGCCAAGCTGAAGTCCCATCACGGCGAGCGCGGTCGGCGCGGCATTCTTGATGACGTGGCGGAACACGCCGGTTTCGTGCAGGCCTTTGGCGCGCAATGCCTCGACGAAATCCTGCGAAAGGATATCGCCGGTGAGCGCGCGCACGGTGCGGGTGACGATGCCCATCGGAATCACCGAGGTCGTGATCGCCGGCAGCACGAGATATTTCAGGTGCGCCCAATCCCAGGCCCAGGAGCTAGAGCCGTTCGGCCCGGCGCCGACCGCGGGCAGCCAGTTCAGCTCCACCGAGAAGATGATGACGAGCACCATGCCGAGCCAGTAATGCGGCACCGAGACGCCGGCGATGGCAAAGGAGGTCGCGAGCTTGTCGATCCAGGTCTCGCGGAAATAGCCGGCGATCAGGCCGAGCAGGATGCCCATGGTGAAGCCGATGATGGCGGCCGCAATCGCAAGCGTGACGGTGTTGCCGACCGCGCGCATGACCTCGGCGAGCACGGGGCGGCCGGTCGCAATGGAATTGCCGAGGTCGCCATGCAGCGCGCGCAGCAGCCACAGGCCGAACTGCACCGGCAGCGGCCGGTCAAAACCGTAGGCGGCGCGCAGCTGCGCGGCGAGCTCCTGCGAGGCATCGGCCGGCAGCACCGCGACCAGCGGATCGCCCGGCGTGATGTGCACGAGCAGAAAGCACACCAGCGCCACGCTGATGACGATCGGGATGACATAGACGATGCGTCTGGCGATGTAGGCGAGCACGTCGGGTTTACTCAGGTTGGCGCGTAGATGCCGTCATGGCCGGGCTTGTCCCGGCCATCCACGTTCTTCTCTTTAGAAAGACGAAGCAAGAAAGACGTGGATGCCCGGGTCAAGCCCGGGCATGACGGATAGATAGAGTGATCATCTCACGGCGTCATCGAGATCGGCGAGAAGTCGATGAACCAGCTCTTCGGCTGGATCACACCTGTCACTTTCGGGCTCATGGCGCGCGGGCCGACGTCGTGGGCGACGTAGAGGAAGGCTGCATCGTCGACGGAGGCTGCGTGCAGCTCGGCGAGCGCGGCGTCACGCGCGGCTGGATCAAACGTCTGCCGCGCCTTCTTCACCAGCTCGTCGAACTTGGGATTGTTGATAAAACCCCAATTGTTCGAGACCGGCGGCGCCATCGACGACTGCAGGAAACGCACCAGCGCGAAGAACGGGTCCATCGCCGCATAGGTGACGTTGGTCGCGTTCGAGCCATTGGCGCTGGGATCCTTGACACCGCGCCGCCAATTGGAGAACAGCGTGTTCCACTCGATGACGTCGAGCTGCACGTCGAAATAGCATTCGCCAAGTGCCTGCTGGAGATATTCGTTCATCGGCAGCGGCTGCATCTGGCCCGAGCCGGAGGTCGAGGTCTGGATCTTGACTGCCAGCTTCTTGTTCGGACCGAAGCCTGCCTCCTGCATCAGCTTTTGCGCTGCCGGCTTGTCATACTTGATCTCGAAGGTCGGCTTGCCGCGCCAGGGATGACCGGGCTCGAAGGTGCCGGTCGCCGGCACCATGAGACCCGCAAGCAGCCCGTCCCTGAGGCCTTCACGATCGACGCAGAGATTGGCGGCCTTGCGGACGCGAATGTCGTCCCAGGGCGAGCCCTCTACGCGCGAGAACTGCCACGGCCAGACATGCGGCTGCTCGTTGGCGTAGAGCTTGAAGCCGCGCTGCTTGAGCTCGGGCAGCGCATCCGGCGCCGGTGCCTCGACCCAGTCGACCTGTCCGGAGAGCAGCGCCGCAGTGCGCGCATTGGCTTCCGGCATCGGCACGAGCACCATCTTGTCGATCTTGGGCACGCGGGCCTTGTCCCAATAGTCCACGTTCTTCACCATCTCGAGCCGCTCGCGCGGCGTGAAGCTCGCCATCTTCCACGGGCCGGTGCCTGCAGCGTCCTTGGCAAAGGCAGTCCAGGCGGCCTGCGACTTCGCCTTGGCATCGGCGCCTTCGGCCTTGTCATAGAAGTGCTGCCACTTCGCCGGGCTCGCCATGAACAGGTTGGTGAGGTTGATCGGCAGGAAGCTGTCGGGCTCCTTGGTGGTGAGCTCGACCGTCATGTCGTCGATCTTCCTGGCGGATACGAGCGTCGGCATGCGCGTAGCGGTGGCGCCGACCTGGCTCGGGTCGAATTGCGGCGCGTCCTGCTTCAGGACCTTGTCGACGTTCCAGACCACCGCGTCGGCATTGAACGGCGTGCCGTCATGGAAGGTGACGCCGGGGCGCAGCTTGAAGGTCCATTTGGTCTTGTCGGCATCGTCGACCTTCCACTCGGTGGCGAGGCCGGGGATCACCACGCTGGCCTTGTCGGCGGAGGAGAGATCCCAGCCCGTGAGCGCGTCATACATGGTGACGCCGGTGAAGCGATTGCCTTCAAAACCCTGATCGGGCTGACCGAGCGTGCGCGGAATATCGGCAGCCGTCATGCCGATGCGCAGCACCGTTTCGGCACTCGCCGCGCGCGGCCACGCGGCCGCAGTCGCCAGGGCCAGCGCCGCAATCAGCGCTGCGCGGGTGGTGGTCTTGATAAGCATTGCCTCAGTCCTTTTGCGGCCATCGATGATTAATTTTGATGCAAACGTATGCAATGGCTATGCCAATGGGGAAACTTATTCTGCAAATTGCCCCTGCGACGACAAGTCCTTGTGATCGAGCAGCCATGGAGGCATCGCACTGCCTATTCTGGCATCAAGATTGCACGTTTGGCTCCGAATTCTCCCATGAATTTTCCCTTGGAGCTTTGGGCCATGCGTATCCGATTATCGACTTGTCTCGCCGTGCTTGTGCTGGCGTCATTCGCAATCCCGGCGCGCGCTGAAACGGTGGTGCGCTACGGCATCTCCATGGCGGATATTCCGCTGACAACGGGTCAGCCCGATCGCGGCGCCGGCGCCTATCAGTTCACCGCCTATACGATCTACGATCCGCTGGTTGCGTGGGAAATGGATGTTGCCGACCGTCCCGGCAAGCTGGTGCCGGGACTCGCGACGGAATGGAAGGTCGACGATGCCGACAAGACCAAATGGCGCTTCGCGCTCCGCAAGGGCGTCAAGTTTCACGACGGCAGCGAATTCAACGCCGATGCGGTGATCTGGAATCTCGACAAGGTGCTCAACGACAAGGCGCCGCAATTCGACAAGCGGCAGAGCGCGCAGGTGAAGACGCGGCTGCCTTCGGTCGCGAGCTACGCCAGGATCGACGATTTCACCGTGGAGATCACCACCAAGAAGGTCGATTCCTTCTTCCCCTATCAGATGCTGTGGTTCCTGGTCTCGAGCCCCGCGCAATACGAGAAGCTCGGCAAGGATTGGGACAAGTTCGCCAGCCAGCCCTCCGGCACCGGCCCGTTCAAATTGACAAAACTGGTGCCGCGCGAGCTCGCCGAGCTCAGCAAGAATCCGGACTATTGGAACACGAAGCGCATTCCCAAGGTCGACAAGATCGTGCTGGTGCCGATGCCGGAAGCGCTGACCCGCACCAACGCGCTGCTCGCAGGGCAAGTCGACCTGATCGAAACGCCGGCGCCCGATGCCGTGCCGCAGCTGAAAGCGGCCGGCATGAAGATCGTCGACAACGTCACGCCGCATGTGTGGAATTATCATCTGAGCGTGCTGCCGGGCTCGCCCTGGACCGACATCCGCTTGCGCAAGGCGCTCAACCTCGCGATCAACCGCGACGAGGTCGTCGGCCTGATGAATGGGCTGGCCAAACCCGCCAAGGGCCAGGTCGATCCGTCGAGCCCGTGGTTCGGCAAGCCGAGCTTCGACATCAAGTATGATCTTGCGGCTGCCAAGAAGCTGGTCGAGGAGGCCGGCTACTCCAAGGCGAAGCCGCTGAAAGCCACCTTCATCATCGCGCAGGGCGGCACCGGCCAGATGCTGTCGCTGCCGATGAACGAGTTCCTGCAGCAAAGCTTCAAGGAGATCGGCATCGACATCGACTTCAAGGTGGTCGAGCTCGAGACGCTCTATACGCACTGGCGCAAGGGCGCGGCCGACGAGATCAACGCCGGCATCACCGCCAACAACATCGCCTATGTCACCTCGGACCCGCTCTACGCCATCGTCCGCTTCTTCGCCTCCGACCAGATCGCACCGGTCGGCGTCAACTGGGGCGGCTACAAGAACCCTGAGGTCGACGCGCTGATCAACGAGGCCAAGCAGACCTTCGACACGGCCAGACAGGACGAGCTGATCGCGCAGGCGCATGCGCTGATCGTCGACGATGCCGCGCTGGTCTGGGTCGTCCACGACACCAACCCGCACGCGCTGTCGCCGAAAGTGAAGCAGTTCGTCCAGGCGCAGCACTGGTTCCAGGACCTGACGACGATCGGGGTGGAGTGAGGCGGCGTCAAGCACAGCTGCCGTAGGGTGGGCAAAGCGAAGCGTGCCCACCATCTTGCCGCGGTGAAAGCGATGGTGGGCACGGCGCTACGCGCCTTTGCCCACCCTACGAGAGCGGTGATGCTGGTTGCTACTTCGTCAGCAGCGCAAACGCTCCCGTCCAGCCTTCCGGCGGCGGATCGATCTTGAAATCCTTGATGCGCGCCTCGTACAGCTTGAACAGCTTTTCCAGCGTGTCGGCGTCCTCGCTGCGGCGGCCGCGCTCGATGGCCTCGAGTGCGCCGTGCCAGTCGCGGTTGCGGTAGCAGCCGAGCATCTCGATGGTGATGTTGCGCAGGCGCTGGAACGCGGCCGACTGCATCACGTCCTCGCGGCCGGCGATGGCATAGATCACCTCCGGCTCGCTCTTGCCCTTGACCATGATGAAGTCGAGCTCGAGGATTGCGAACTTGTCCTTGGCGGCGAGCGCCGTGCGGGAGCCGACGATGATCGGAAAGCCGTATTCCTTGGTCTGGCCTTCCAGGCGTGACGCCAGGTTCACGCTGTCGCCGAGTACCGAATAGTTCTTCTTCAGGTCGGAGCCCATGTTGCCGACCACGCCGATGCCGGTGTTGAGACCGATGCCCACGTTGAGCGGGATATAGACGTGGCCGCCCTCGGCCGCTTCTTGCTCGCGCTCCTTGTTGACCACGTCGATCTTCTCGAGCATCTGGATCGCGGCCTCGCAGGCGTTGACCTGGTGCTCGGCATCGTCGAGCGGCGCATTCCAGAATGCCATGATGGCATCGCCCATGTATTTGTCGACGTAACCCTTCTCTTCGATGATCACGTCGGTGAGCGGCGTCAGGAAGCGGTTCATCAGCGTGATCAGGCCCTGCGGATCGTGCTTGTAGCTTTCCGAGATGGAGGTGAAGCCGCGCACGTCGGAAAACATGATCGTCAGCTCGCGCTCCTCGCCGCCGAGCACGACTTTCTCCGGCGATTGCGCGAGCTGCTCGACCAGCACGGGCGACATGTATTGCGCGAAGATGCCGCGGATCTGCACGCGCTGCCGCTGCTCGCGCACGAAGCTCGAGAAGATGAAGGTCAGGTAGATCGCGGTGGTCGACAGCAGCGGATAGGTGAAATCGATGAGGTAGCGGCGTTGCCAGTAGAAGAACCAGGAGGTGCCGATCAGGACCGCGGCAAACGCCGCGCCCGCGAGCACCAGCCGGACGGGGCCGAGATTCGGCGTGAAGATGATGACGAGGATGCCGATGACCAGTGCGGCGAGCAGCTCGACGCCGAGCGCGTAGCTCGGCTGGGAGATGATGGCACGGCTCAGCACGCTTTCGAGCACCTGGGCGTGGATCTCGACACCCGGCATGGTCGAGGATACCGGCGTGGTCTTGATGTCGTTCAGCCCGGCCGCGGAGGTGCCGATCAGCACCAGCTTGCCGGCGATCTTGCTCGGCGGCACGGTGTTATCGAGCACATCGGCTGCCGAAACATAGATCGAGGGATCGCGGCGGGCGTAGTGCACCCAGAGCTGTCCGTTCTTGTCGGTCGGGATCTCGACGCCCTTAAGGCGGATGGCGCGGATGCCGGTCTTGTCGGTGCGAACCAGCAGCGTCGGCGTTCCCGTGACGACCCGCAGGATCTCCAGGCTGAGCGAGGGCATGATGGTGCCCTGGGCGCGCATGATCATCGGCACGCGGCGGATAAAGCCGTCGCGCTCGGTCTTGATGGAGAACAGGCCACGACCGGCGGCAACTTTCTCGATGACGGCCACGTTGCGCAGCAGGCCGGGGAATTCGAACAACCATTTTTCGGCATTCTCTTCGCCCACAGTCGCGACACCGGTGAAGGGAAGCGTCTTGTCGAGCTCGGATCCGACCTCCGGCAGTCCGGTTTCGCCCAGGACGACTTTCGAGTGCTTGATCGCTTCCGAGAGGATCTGGTCGTTGCTCGGCAGCTCACGCAGCTTCATCCGTGTGGCGTCGTCCAGATAGCGCATCTGGTTGGCGACCAGGTCCGGATTGAGCCGGTCGGGCTCGGAAAACACAACGTCGAAGCCGATCGCCACCGCACCGCTGTTGGTGAGGTTGATGATCATGTCCGCGATCCGCGTGCGCGACCACGGCCATTGGCCGAACCTGGCGAGGCTCCTGTCGTCGATGTCGACGATGGTGACCGGCCGCACCGTCTTGTGACGGGGGTCGACCAGCTGGAACAGGTCGAAGGTGCGCAGCCGCAATTCCTGGACCGGCGGCGGATCCCAGACGCGCAAGCCCGCAAAGACGATCAGCAGCGCAAGGCACACCAGCCGCGCAAAGCCGAACTTTCGCGCGAACCACCGTCGCAGGATTTTGAGACGTTTCATGTCAGTCGAGCTTCCTGCCGCGCATCACGTAACTCGGGGCCGATCATGGGGCCTCGGCGCGCGATTGGCTATTCCTCAGGGCGAAGGATTATGGATTTTTTGCCGCGGTCAAGCTGTGCGTTCATCGCCCGCAAGCCGGCCGCACGCCGGAGGCGGCACCCGTCAGGTGATATGGAAGATGAAATCGCTGGCCTTGAGTGTCGCGGTCATGCTCTTCAGCAACAGCTGCTCATGCTCGGTGACCGAACTATCGCCCGCGCCGATCTGCTGCTGCCACGCAACCAACGTTTCGCCGTTCTGCTGGGTGATGCTGAGGTTGCCGATGGAGCTGACGCCCGAGAACTGGCGCAGGTCGATCCTGTCCACGCCTTCGATGAAATCGGTGATGGTGTGCGCGTAGTCGGCCACGGGATGCCCCTCGTCGTCATACCCGGCCGAGCCCGGCGTGAAGACGAACTGGTCCTTGCCGCCGCCACCGGACAGCGTGTCGCCGGTCGTCGTCGCGAAGATGACGTCCTTGCCGCTGGTGCCGTTCAGCGTGACGCCATGGCTGGCGTCGCCCTCGTTGAAGATGAAGTTGACGGTGTCGGAGAGACCGGTGGTCTTGTCCGTCACCGTCAGCGTGATCTGGTCGGCGTCCGGCGGCGTTTCGCCGGCACTGTAGGTGACACCGTTCTCGAAGGCCGTATTGATGTCGTCGAGCGTGCCGCAACTCGGTGACAGATCGACACTGCTGCCCGGCGCATGCACGGTGACTGCCGTGACCTTAAACTCGTCCGTCGACGCGCCGGAATCGGAGTCGGTGACCGAGAGATTGGTGATGGTGTCTGTGCCGAGTTCTCGATCATGCGAGACGTAGAAATGGTCGGTGTCGATGACAGGCCCGCCGGCAGTCGCGCCGTCGACCTTGACGGCGACATCGTTGGTGAACGTCTCGGTGTCGCTCAGCGGCCCTGAGAGGCCGGTCGCCCGATCGACCACGGTGCCGCTCACATGCAGGCTGAACTCGCCAGCGTAATCGGTCGGCGTCGTCAGGGTCAGCGCGGACGTGCCAAGCGAGGCGATATCCGACGCACTGACCAGCCAGTGGCCAGCTTCGTCGCCGATTCCGGCCTGCCCGACCGAGAACGTCGTTCCGTCCGGGAAGCCGGACAGGTCGAGCGCCATGTGCTCCGACCCGTCGGTATCGATGACGGCGGTGAGGCTCGGAAGAGCGATCGCCGTGCCGTGTTCGCCCTCGAAAGCATTGGAGATCGTGACATTGCTGACGGTCGCGTCGTGCTGGCCGTCGTTGGCCTCACGGTTGGTGATGGTGACGAGATTGCCGGCGGCATAGTCGGTGAAATCGGATGTGTAGGTGCCGACGGTCTGGCCCGTGCTGTGATCGACGATCACCACGGTCTGATGTGAGCCGTCGTCGGTAATGGTCGCGTCGTAGACGGTGCCCTGGCTGAGGCTCGCCGAGAGGTTGACGTTCGCGCCCGTGGCGTTGTTGGTGATAATCAGGCCATTGCCCCAGCCGAACATGAAGGACAGACCGTTGGCCGGTGAGCCGTACGTGCCGGTCGTCCCGTCGGTGCCATCGGTGACCGCGACATAGGGACCGACCCCGTCGTCGAGGCTGAAGCTCAGGCTGGCATGCAGCGGCGTGGCGGCCGTCGGGGTAAAGCCGGAGGTCGTCTCCAGGTAGCCGTGATCGTGCAGGACCACGCCATTGGCGGTCGGCGTGACCGACGCATCGTCGTCGGTGCCGGGCACCGACGGCAGCACGACGTTCCAATGGGAGTTGTCAATGCTGATGCCGGTCAGGCTGTCGGCAAGGTAATTCACCGCCAGCGCCTCGAACGCCGGCGGATCGGCGACCGGTGCGACTTCGGTGTTGAGCGTGGCCGCCGTGGTGGACACGCTGGAGCCAACCGCGGCGATGTCGATCGAAACCGGGCTAAGGCCGCTGCTGCCACCATTATACGTGTCGTCCAGCGCATGCACATCGAGACCGCCAGGCACGCCGCTGTAGTTTGCGGCCGGCACGAAACGGATCAGCGCGTCGGTGGCGAGCACAAGGGCGCTGGTGTCGCTGACGCCGGAGATGTCGATCCACTGATTGCTGCCGGCAACTTCGTATTGCCAGACGCCCTGCGATTCGTCGGCATGGTCGGCGGTAACTGCGACAGCCTTGAGGTTCGCACCGGCATCAGCGTCGTGGAAACCGGTTGTGAAAAGCGCGCCCACGGTGGATCCGGCCGGGGCCACAGCATCCTCGCTGACCGCATCGAGCGTCGCGTTCGAGATCGTCGGCACGTCGTTGGCACCGGTCACGTTCACGGTGAATGTCGCCGTGCCGGTCGCGCCATGCGCGTCCGCGGTCTGGACCGTAAACGTATCGGCATAGGGTCCGGCCGACAGCGCGTTGATCGCGGCCGCGTCGGGGGCGTAGTCGTACGTGCCGTCGGCGTTCACCGTCAGCGAGCCGTAATGGCCCGCCACGGAGCCATGATTGTCGGCGCCGACCGCCGAATAGACCAGCGTCGCCGTTTCACCGTTATCCACATCGGCCCCGGCCAGCGTGCCGGTGAGATCGGAGAAGGTGTCGGTCGCAGCCGTGTCCGTGAGCGCTCCAGCGGTGACGTCGGCCAATGTCGGCGCGTCGTTTGTACCTGTGATGGTGACGGTGACGTCCTGCGAGACGTGCGCGCCGTGATTGTCGGTGAAGGCGACGGTGTAGACCTGAGTGATAGTCTGGCCCTGGGCGAGCGACTGCAGCGTCGGGTCGCTGTCGTCGAGCGAGAAATGCCAACCCAGCGTCGCGCCATTGCTGGCGTCGCTATTCGATTCGGTCACCGACGGATCGATCGTGAAGCTGCCGATATGCGAGTTGCTGTCAAAGTCCGGCAGCGCCGAGCTGACGGACGACGACTTGAACACCGCCGCCGCAGTGTGCGTATCGATCAGGTCGATGTCCTGGATCGCAAGCGTGCCGTCGATCGACAGCGTCGCGCTCGCATCCTCGGTCACCGCGCCCTTTGCTGCCGCCTCGCTGCTCGTGATGGTCGGCGCGTCGTTGGCGCCGTTGATCGTGACGGTGACGTCCTGCGAGACGTGCGCGCCATGATCGTCCGTGAAGGTGACGGTATAGACCTCGGTGATCGACTGGCCCTGGGCCAGCGATTGCAGCACGGCGCTATTGTTGTTGAGACTAAAGTGCCAGCCCAGCGTCGCGCTGTTGTCGGTGTCGGTGCTGAACTCGGTCACCGAAGAGTCGATCGTGAAAGTGCCGAGCGAAGTACCGTCGCTGAAGCCGGGCAGATGCGCGCTCGATGTCGACGACTTGAACACGGCCTCCGCTGTGTGTGTGTCGATCAGGTCGAGGTCCTGGATCGCAAGCGTGCCGTCGATCGACAGCGTCGCGCTATCATCCTCGGTCACCGCGCCCTCTGCCGCTGCCTCGCCGCTCGTGATCGTCGGCGCGTCGTTGGCGCCGTTGATCGTGACGGTGACGTCCTGCGAGACGTGCGCGCCATGATCGTCCGTGATGGTGACGGTGTAGACCTCGGTGATCGACTGGCCCTGGGCCAGCGATTGCAGCACTGCGCTATTGTCGGCGAGGCTGAAGTGCCAGCCCAGTGTCGCACTGTTGTCGGCGTCGGTGCTGAACTCGGTCACCGCCGAGTCGATCGTGAAGGTGCCGAGCGAGGTACCGTCGCTGAAGCCAGGCAGATGCGCATCCGATGTCGCCGACTTGAACGCTGCCGTTGCCGTATGGGTATCGATCAGGTCGAGGTCCTGGATCGCCAGTGTCCCGCCAACCAGCAGCGTCAACCCCGTATCTTCGGTCACCGCGCCCTTTGCCGCCGCCTCGCTATTCGTAACGGTCGGAACGTCATTGGTGCCTGTGATCGTGACCGTGACGTCTTTGCTGACCGTCGCACCCTGATTGTCGGTGAAGGTGACGGTGTAGACCTGGGTGATAGTCTGCCCTTCGGCCAGCGACTGCAGCACCGGGTCGTTGTCGGCGAGGCTGAAGTGCCAGCCCAGCGTCGCGCCATTGTTGGTGTCGCTGCTGGACTCGGTGACCGAGGGGTCGATCGTGAAGGTGCCGATGTTCGTGGTGCCTTCGGTGAAGCCCGGCAGATGCGCGCTCGATGCCGACGACTTGAACACCGCCGCCGCCGTGTGGGTGTCGATCAGGTCGAGATCCTGGATCGCCAGCGTGCCGCCGGTCGACAGCGTCGGCGTAGCGGCATCCTCGGTGACGCCGCCCGTTGCGTCGGCGTTGCTGCTCGTGATGGTCGGCGTGTCGTTGGTGCCGATGATGGTGACCGTCACGTCCTGACTGACCGTCGCACCGTGATTGTCGGTGAAGGTGACGGTGTAGACCTGGGTGATGGCCTGCCCTTCGGCCAGCGACTGCAGCACCGGGTCGTTGTCCGCGAGGCTGAAGTGCCAGCCCAGCGTCGCACCGTTGCTGGTGTCGGTGCTGGACTCGGTCACCGACGGGTCGATCGTGAAGGTGCCGATGTTCGTGGCGCCCTCGGTGAAGCCTGGCAGATGCGCGCTCGATGCCGACGACTTGAACACCGCCTGCGCCGTGTGGGTGTCGATCAGGTCGAGATCCTGGATCGCCAGCGTGCCGCCGGTCGACAGCGTCGGCGTAGCGGCATCCTCGGTCACCGAGCCCGCCGCGGCCGCAGCATTGCTGGTGATGGTCGGCGTGTCGTTGGTGCCGGTGATGGTGACGGTGACGTCCTGGGTCACCGTCGCACCGTGATTGTCGGTGAAGGTGACGGTGTAGACCTGGGTAATGGTCTCGCCCTGGGCCAGCGACTGCAGCACCGGGTCGTTGTCCGCGAGGCTGAAGTGCCAGCCCAGCGTCGCGCCATTGTTGGTGTCGCTGCTGGACTCGGTCACCGACGGGTCGATCGTGAAGGTGCCGATGTTCGTGGCGCCCTCAGTGAAGCCCGGCAGATGCGCGCTCGATGCCGACGACTTGAACACCGCCGCCGCCGTGTGGGTGTCGATCAGGTCGAGATCCTGGATCGCCAGCGTGCCGCCGCTCGACAGCGTCGGCGTAGCGGCGTCCTCGGTGACGCCGCCCGTTGCGTCGGCGTTGCTGCTCGTGATGGTGGGAACGTCGTTGGTGCCAGTGATCGTGACCGTGACGTCCTGGGTGACCGTTCCTCCGTGATGATCGTCGACGGTGACGGTGTAGATCTGGGTAATGGTCTGGCCTTCGGCCAGCGACTGCAGCACCGGATTGCTGTCATCGAGCGTGAAGCTCCACCCCAGGGAGCCGACCGTGCTGACACCGGGGCTCTCGCTCACCGCGGTGAGGGCGAACGCGCCGATCTGCGAGGTGCCGTCGCTGAAACCGGGCAGATGCGCGCTTGACGTCGTGGACTTCAGAACGAAACCCGCGGTGTGCGTGTCGGTGAGGTCGGGATCGTTGAAGGTAATGGTGCCGCCCGCCAATAGCGTAGCCGCCGCATCTTCCTTCACCGCACCGGTCACAGTCGTTAATGCCCCGACGATCGTCGGCACGTCGTTGGTGCCCTCGACGCTGACGTCAGCGCCATTGATGGAGACGGTGATCGGCGTGCTGACGACGCCACCGTGCCCGTCATCGACCTGGATCACGTAATTGAGGACCAACGTCTCGCCGTCTGCGAGGAAATCGAAAAGGTGGTCAGTGACGCTGTAGGTCCAGGTGGCCGAGCCGTTATTGGCATTTCCCGCGCCCTGCACCACGCTGAGCGGAACCTCGACGGCAGCGATCGCGGCTTTCTGCTCAGGCGTCAACGTCGCCGTGACATCGTTGCCATGCGCGTCGAGATATTTGAACGGATGGGCGGACGAGAGCGCCGCGCTCACGATCGGCCGATCTGTCAAATCGACGTCGGTGAAGGTGACGGCGCCCGTGATAGTGTCCAGAGCCTCGTTGCCGGTCCCGACCTTCTCGATGACGGTTCCACCAGACGTCGCGATGGTGGGCTTGTCGTTGGTGCCCGTGATCGAAATGGTGATCGGGATAAACGTGGTTTCAGGGTTGACCGAGAAATTGTTGTCGATGCGCACCATGTAGGTCAGCGTCAACGTCTCGCCGGCGGCCAGGAAGTCGAAGACGTGGTCGGGCATCGTGTAGGTCCAGACCGCGGAACCGTTGTTGTTGTTGGCCCCGTCGGCGACGACGCCGATCTGGATCTGCGTCGCTGCGATGTCCTGCTTCTGCAGTGCGGTGAGCGAGCCGGTGACATCCTGCTGGCCAGCGTTCTCGTAAACGAAGTTCGGCGCTTGAGCGAGATTCACCGAAACCGTCGGCCGGTCGCCGAGATTGAGATCGACGAAAGTAATCCGGCCGGACACCGTGTCAGCACCCACGGTGTCGCCGGTTGTGTCTGCGTGATCGGCGGTCGCGTTCGCGTGCTCTTTCAGCGAGAACGATGACGTGACATTGCCGTTGGCATCGAGGCTGCGCGCCTGTGGCGGCCCGGGAAAACGATCGGCCCCCTTGTCCGTCCCGCCTTGCCCAGAGCCGCTACCATTGTTGACCGTGTTGGTGAAGGTCGCGGTCGCTGTCGCACCGGTGTCCGTCTTGATAAATACGATGTTGCCGTTCTGCGTGATGCTGTCGGTGAAGTTCGTGGTCAGCTTGGTGTTGGTGTTGTTGTCCGTGAACTTCAGCGTGAACACGTCCGTGATCAGCTTCTGCACGTCCGGCGACAGCAGCCCGTTGGTGATTGAGACGTTGCCGCCGCTGATCTGGATCATCTGGCCGGCCTGGTTGACCGTCGCGATCGGCAGCAGCGTCAGCTTGTCGAACAGGATGTAGGAACCGGTGGTGCCGTTCGGCTCGACCAGCACCTGGAAGTTCGCCTGCGGCTGCGGATCGCCGCCGCCCGAGGGGACGACGAAATTGATCTCGGTCAGCACCGCCGTGCCACGAATGCCCATGGTGGCGACCGGCGTGTCGATCTTCATGTCGCCGTGCTTGGCGGTCTCGCCGGCAACGAAGGTGATGGTGCCCGCGACGAGGCTGAGCAGCGAGGAATTGTTCGACCCGTTGGGGTCGTAGACCATCTCGTTCAGCACCATCCGCGCGTTGGAGGACAGGCCGAACACGGTGCCGTCGATGAAGGTGACGCCAAGCGTCGAATCCGAACCGGTCGAGACCACGTCGCCCTTCTCGACGTTGTCGCCGTTGTTCAGGATGACCGAGACGCCGTTGCGGATCGCGGTCGCGCTGCCGGTCAGCTTGGTGACGTGGCCGATGACCTGCGCCGCGGCGGCACCGGGCGCGGCCTGCGCATACTGGACGTGACCCGTAAGCGCGTTGACGATGTCGCCGGTGAGATGGGCGCCGTCGGGCGAGGCGATCGCCGCGCGCTTGTCGCCCCTGAAATAATCGTGAACGACGAACTCATGGCCGTCGTGCGACAGCACGAGATCAACACCTGTACGCTTGAACTCGCCGTTGAAGATCAGGTTGGGGTCGGGAATGACGACCGCGCCTTCGGGCACGTGGCCATGCCCCGTGGCGGTAAAGGATTTGGCGGTAAAGGAATCGACGTGATGGGAGGCGGGCGAACGGGAACCCTGGCTATCCAAGGAGAGCGCGCCGTCAAATTTGCCAGCGTAATTCAATCGGGCACCGTAAAAAGGGTTAAAATCTAAGTAAGTATCGAGCGCCTAAGCTTGCATAGCATTACCAAGTCCTTAGCGAAACCATCTATTGCTTGTGTGATTTCGCATCACTTGGCTGCCGACGACTATGCCTACGGCGACATCGATGGATAAGACGAAGTATTTTTTCGAATATTTTGAGGTCGAATCCGGCTTATTGCGCACATTTCCAGTCGTCCAAAGTAATCGGTCGTACAGATCCGGCGCCAGATACTTGTGTCATCTTTTCTTCGTGGTGCCCCGCAACATCCTGCGGCAAATACGGAGTTAAATCTGTGATCCAACTAACAGAGCCCGTGAAATAGCGGGTCGTTAGCCATAGGTGCAGAATCGGGCCACCCACAACTTCTGCCTGCAGTTTAATCGATTTCGCGGTAGCGAGGCTCCTCTTAGCCGGCAAATCGTAAAATTTTACGCAAGTTGGGCAGGCCCGGTTCAGCCTGCCCCTTGGTTTTGGCGTCCCGCCCAAGCGCGTTAAGCAGAACAAAACGGCCCAGCTCGCACTATCTCCGCGAAAGCAACAAGCCCGGCACGTCAAGGTCGAGGGGGACCTGGCGAAGCCCGGATAAGGGGATGTCAGATGGAGACCGCTGCTCGCTCGCGCGCCTGGCGCGCTATCGTTGTCCTGTGCGGATTGATCCTGCTCGGGTCGGCTGCCGACCTTCGTGCCGGCACATTGCTGTCGCCCGGCGCAGGCGTGCTCGTGCGCAAATCTGCCGAGCCGTTCGGCGTGTTCGCCTTCGCCATTTCCACCGGTGGCCTGCGGCAGAAATGGTTCGCGTTGAAGGAGAAGCTCGACGACGACATGGTGCAGCTCGCGCTGTGCGATGGCGACCGCGACAATTGCGCCTCGCCCGCGGCGCTGAAGCTGCTCTCCATCATCGATCAGGCCCGCACCCGCGACGGCCGCGCGTTGATCGGCGAGACCAACCGCGCCATCAACCTCGCCATCCGCTCCGAAAATGATGGTGCCGAGGACATCTGGAGCTCGCCGCTCGAGACCTTCCAGCGCGGCGCCGGCGATTGCGAGGATTACGCCATCGCCAAGCTGGCCGCGCTGCGGCTTGCCGGCGTCGCCGCGGAGGACCTCCGCCTCGTTGTGGTGCGCGACACCCGCAACGGTGAAGGCCATGCGGTTGCCTCGGCAAAGCTCGACGGCCACTGGCTGATGCTGGACAACCGCCGCATGGCGATGGTCGAGGATGACGACGCGCGCAACTACCAGCCGCTCTATGTGCTCTCCCAATCCGCCGTGCTGAAATATGCCGGCGAACCCGTGCGGGGCGAGAGTCAGCGGGTGTCGATGGTGTCGGCCGAGGCCGACGCGCGCTGATCTTGCTGTAACTCCCCGCCACAAACCCATTTCGCCGCACGATCCGAGACGCTAGCATGGACTTGGCCAGGCTGGGGGCAATTGGAATGCGGTTGATCGTGCTGAGTGTGCTTGCACGGCTGGCGTTGCCGGCAATGCTGGCATTGCCGGTCGCGCCAGGCTTTGCGCAATCCGGCCCATCCGACCGCTCCGTTGCCGACAGGCTGCCGCTGTTTGCTGGGAATAACTGCCAGCAGATCCGCGACCCCGGCAATCAATTGTTCTGCGGTGATGCCGAACTGTCTGTCGCCGCCGAGAAGCTCAACGCCGCCATCGAGGCGCGGCTCGCCCGCCTGCCCGATCGCCTGCCTGCAATCGAGGAGAATGCGATCTGGATCCGCCAGCGCAATCTCGGTTGCGGCATCGTCGGCCAGACCGCGATCCACGCCGACGATTTCGACCGGGTGAAGGCCTGCCTTCTCAAGGTGACGGAGGAACGGGCCGCGATCGTGCGAGATCCGGATTTCGACTGCCTTGCGGCCAACACCGCCGCCGGAGCGCTGATCTGCGCGGATCCATCGCTGGCGCTCACCGAGACCGAGCTCAACAGCCAGGTGCTTGGCCTGATCGGCAAGCTGGACCCGACCGCGGCGCGCTTTGCCTTCGCCGAATACGGTCGCTGGACGCGAGAGCGCGATCGCAAGTGCAATCTGGTCGGGAAGGAGAACGTGCCACCTCAGGAGCTTGGCTCCGCGGAAGATTGCCTCGCCGACCATCTGAAGCGCAGGACCGACGAGATCGCGGCCGCCAGGGGCGATCCGAAGAAGGTGTTCGGCCGGCAGGTCGCAGCCAGGGAGCCCGACACCGATGCCGTCGATTTCTGCGCCGCGCGCATCCACGCCGCCAATTCGTGCGGCAATTTCCTCCGCATCAACCGCGTCGACGCCATCGACAGCCAGGTGACCGGTCAGGAGGCGCAGGTCACGGGCGAGATCGAGATGGTCGTGCTGGCGCCGTTCACCACCTGTAGCAAGGTCGCCTCGACCTGCACCGGCACCTGCTGGGACGCCAGCACCGGCCGTCCGCAAGCAGGAGCCACCAACAAGGAGCGCTCCGCAGCAGCGTTCAATGTCACGCGCCGCCTGAGGATCCAGCGGACCTTTGCCTTCGTGAAAGCTGCCGACGGCTGGCGTTGCCGCGAGGACGAGCTGGCGCCGGTGAACTCGGGCACTGCGGGCGGGGGATCGTAGTTGCTTTCCTCTCCCTCTCCCCGCTCTTGGCGGGGAGAGGGCCGGGGTGAGGGGCTGCCTCCGCGATCACGGTGAGAGCTGGACTCGCGGAGAGAGCCCCCTCACCCGGAATTTGCTCTCGCAAATTCCGGCCTCTCCCCGCAAGCGGAGAGAGGCGAGAGATCAAAACATCAGATTGTCCTTCACCAGCACCCAGCGGCCACCCTTGACCTGCTGCACCTGGGTGATGGTGTTGGCGAGGTGGTCGGTCTTGGAGAATTTGGTCGGCGGTGAGTTGAAGATGTCGAGGAATTTGTCACCGGACTCGAGCGAGTCCAGCATCTTCTGTCCAGTCAGATCCTTGCCGGCCTTGTCGGCATAGAACGCAAACGTCATCACCGCGTTGTAGCCGATGATCGCCTGCGTGTTGGCGTCGGTGTTGAACATCTTCTTGTAGTTGATCAGCCAGTCGTGGACCTTGCCCTTGGCAGTGTCCTCATAGGGAATCTCGAAGCCCGAGGCCGCATAGAGTCCCTCGACCGCCTCCTTGCCCAGCGTCGGGACCTCCAGCACGTTGGTCGGCGTGGCGCCGAGGAAGGTGACGTCCCAGCCGAGCTTCCTGGCTTCACCCATCGCGCCGATGGTCTCGCGGATCACGGTGCCGAGCACGACGAGATCGCAGCCGTCGGACTTCATCTTGGCCACTTGCGCGCTGAAATCGGACGCGCCGCGCTTGTAGCTCGTGATCGAGGCGGGCTGCATCTTCATCGCAGCAAGCTGCTGGTTGAAGCCGTCGAGCACATTCTTTCCGTACTCGTCGTCCTGATGCATGATGCAGGGCTTCTGAAAACCTTTCCACTCCACCATGTATTTCAGCGCGGCGCGGGTGCTCTCGACGTAAGGCAGCAGGTTATTGAACTTGAGCCGCTCCTGCGGCTTGGCCGGATCGAACTTGAAGGTGAACTCGGCAGCCGTCAGCGGAAACAGCTGGGGCACGCCGGCGTCGAACAGGATGTCCTGCGCGGCGAGCACCGTCGGCGAGCCCATCGGACCGATCATCGCGAAGATCTTGTCGCGCTCGACCATTTTCTGCGAGGCGAGCACCGCCTTCTTCGGATCGTAGCCATTGTCTTCAAGGATCATCTTGATCTTGCGCCCCTGGATGCCGCCGGCCGCATTGATCTCCTCGACCGCCATCTTCATGCCGTTGGAGACCGGCACGCCCCAGACCTTGATCGGGCCCGACAAATCCTGATGAGTGCCGATGACGATCTCGCCCGCCGAGATGCCCTCATTGGTGACCTTGGTTTGCGCTAGGGACGGCTGACAGGTGAGCGCGAGCGCGCCCACAGCAAGGCCGAACGCCTTCAACGATTTCGACATTGACGTCTCCTCTCCTTGGGCCCGTATGATGCGAAGGGCGGGGCCATCATTCCTTCGCTGATTTTCTTTGCGCACTAAGCCACCGCGCGCGCGAGATACATTGCGTCGATCTCTGCGGCGTAGCGCTTGTTCACGAAATTGCGTTTCAGCTTCATGGTTGGCGTCAGCTCCTCGTCCTCCGGGGTGAGCTGGCGTTCGATCAGGTGGAATTTCTTGATGGTCTCGGCGCGCGCGACGTTCGCGTTGACGCCTTCAATCTCGTGCCAGATCAGGTTCTGGATCTCGCTGGCCCGGCACAGGCTGGCGTAATTGGTGAAAGGGATGTCGTGATCCTGGGCGAATTTCTCGACATTCTCCTGGTCGATCATCACAAGGCAGGTGAGATAGGGCCGCTTGTCGCCGATCACGACGGCGTCGGAGATGTAGGGCGAGAATTTGAGCTGGTTCTCGATCTCCGACGGCGTGATGTTCTTGCCGCCGGAGGTGATGATGATGTCCTTCATCCGGTCGGTGATGCGGACGAAGCCCTCATGGTCGATCGTGCCGACGTCGCCCGTGTGCAGCCAGCCGCGGTGGTCGATGGTCTCGGCCGTCTTCTCGGGCTGGTTCAGATAGCCCATGAACAGGAAGTCGCCTTTGATCAGGATCTCGCCGTCGGGCGACAGCGCGACCTCGCCCCAAGGCACCGCCGTGCCGACCGAGCCGAGCTTGATGCGCGACCCCGGCATCATGGTCGCAACCCCGCAATTCTCGGTCTGGCCGTAGACCTCGTGGATGTCGATGCCGAGCGCGAGATACCAGCGGATCAGATCCGGTGCGATCGGCGCCGCGCCGGTGAAGGCGATACGGCAACGGTCGAGCCCGATCATGCGGCGGATGTTGCGAAAGGCGAGCTGGTAAGCGACGAGGTTGGCGAGATGCAGCACCAGCGACGGCGCCTTGCCCTCGATCCGGCAATCGACCATGCGATAGCCGATCCCGATGGCGCGGCGATAGACCCATTGCTGGAGCGGCGTCGCGTCCTTCAGCGCGATGGTGATGACCGAATAGAATTTCTCCCAGATGCGCGGCACGGCGAGGAACACGGTCGGCTGCACCTCGCGCAGATTGTCCGGCACGGTCTCCGGACTCTCGGCAAAGTTCATCACCGAGCCGAGCGCGACCGAGATGTAATAGCCGCCGATGCGCTCGGCGACGTGGCAGAGCGGCAGGAAGATCAGCCGATCCTCGTCCTCGCGCGCCGGAATGAAGTCGTTGGCATGCCGCATCTGGTGCGTGACGCTGCGGTTGGCATGCATGGCGCCCTTGGGCGGGCCTGTCGTGCCGGACGTATAGACGAGGATGGCCAAATCGCCGGCGCTGCGGCAATTGATCATCTCCTGCCACAGCGCCTCGCGGCCGACCATGTGGTTGCGGCCGAGCGCGCGAAACTCGTCGAGCGACATCACCATGTCGTCGGAGAAGCCGCTGAGGCCCTCCATGTCGAACACGACGATCCGTTGCAGGCTGGGGCAGCGTGCGCGGCAGCCGAGGATCTTGTCGAGCTGCTCCTCGTCCTCGGCGAAGATCACCCGCGTCGCGGAATCGTTGAGGAGATATTCGACCTGGGCCGACGCGTCGGTCGGATAGATGCCGGAGGAGACACCGCCGGCGCACAGGATTCCCATGTCGGCATGGACCCATTCGGGCACGGCGTTGGCGACGATGGAGCCGACGTCGCCCGGCTTGAAGCCGATCGCATGGAGGCCGTAGGCGATCTCCTTGGAGATCTGCAGCCATTCGCGCCAGCTCGTCGGCTGCCAGATGCCGAATGTCTTCTCACGGATCGCGGGCCTGTCGCCGCGCACCTCTGCTGCGCGCAGGAAACTTCTCGCGATCGTATCAGCGACCGTCAGCACCGCCGGTCGGGCCATGCGCGTCTCCTCGGTTGTCGCCTTAACGCAAACGTTTCATCGCCAGGTATCATCGCCAGGTCTTCTTCTTTTTCCAGCGCCGCTCGCCTCGTGCGCCGGCTTCCTTGGCGCCAAGGTAGAATTCCTGGATGTCCTGGGAATGCATCAAGCGGTCGCAGCTGTCGTTCATCACGACGCGCCCGATCTCCAGCACGTAACCATAGTGCGCCGTCTCCAGCGCCACGCGCGCATTCTGCTCGACCAGCAGGATCGACATGCCCTGCTCCTCGTTGACGCGGCGGATGATGGTGAAGATCTCCCTCACCAGGATCGGCGACAGGCCGAGCGACGGCTCGTCGAGCAGCAACAGCGTCGGCCGGTTCATCAGCGCGCGGCCGATCGCGAGCATCTGCTGCTCGCCGCCCGAGAGCTGGCCGGCCGGCTGGTTGATGCGCTCCTTAAGCCGTGGGAAGTATCCGTAGACCCGCTCGAGATCCTCGGCGACGCCGTCGCTATCCCGGCGCGGATAGGCGCCCATCATCAAATTCTCGCGCACCGAGAGGAACGGGAACACCTCGCGCCCTTCCGGCACATGACTGAGGCCGAGGCGAACGATGCGATCGGCCTCCATGCGCTGGATTGGCTTGCCCATGAACTCGATCGAGCCCTTTTGCGGATCGAGAATGCCCGAGATGGTCTTCAGTACCGTGGTCTTGCCGGCACCGTTGGCGCCCAGCAGCGTGACGATGCGTCCGCGCGGCACTTCGAGCGAGATGCCGCGGATCGCCATGATCGGCCCGTAATAGCTCTCGATGTTGGAGAGCTTCAGGATGGTGTCGGGTGCCGGGGTCGCATCCATGCATCAGGCTCCCAGATACGCGGCGACGACATCGGGGTGCTGCTGAACGTCAGTGGGCGAGCCCATCGCCAGCACGCGGCCGTAGTTCAGCGCTATGACACGGTCCGAGACGCGGTTGACCAGCGACATGTCGTGCTCGACCATCAGCACGGTGACGCCGAGCTCGCTCTTCATGTCGCGGATCCAGAACGACATGTCGTCGGTCTCCTCGACGTTGAGGCCGGAGGACGGTTCGTCGAGCAGGATCAGCTTCGGCTCCGAGCAGAGCGCGCGCGCGAGCTCAATCACCTTGCGCACGCCGTAGGGCAGGCCCGAGATCAATTTGTCACGATACGGCTCGAGATCGAGGAACTCGATGACCTGCTCGACCCGGCGGCGGTGTACCTTCTCGTTGGCACGCACGCTCGGCAGGAACAGCAATTCCTGCCAGAGCTGCGTGGTCGAATGGCGGTGGCGCCCGACCAGAAGGTTGGACAGCACCGTCGCATTCTCGAACAGCTCGATGTTCTGGAAGGTGCGCGCGATGCCGAGTCTTGCGATATCGTAAGGCGGCTCTTCCGTGATGTCGTGGTCCTCGAAGAAGATGCGGCCCGAGGTCGGCCGGTAGATGCGCGAGATCAGATTGAAGATCGAGCTCTTGCCCGCACCGTTTGGTCCGATGATCGAGAGGATCTCGCCCTTCTCGACCGCGAACGAGACCGCATCGACGGCCTTGAGGCCTCCGAAATGCAGCGACAGGTTCTCGGCGCGGAAATAGCTCATCGGTTGCGCTCCGACTTCACGTAAATCTTCTGCCGCTTGAAGGTGGCGCGCTTGTAGAGCGGGAACAGCTGGAAAAAGAGCTTGATCTTGAGCCAGCGGCCGTAGATGCCGAGCGGCTCGAACAGTACGAACAGCATGATGATGATGCCGTAGATTGCGCCCTTCAGCCCGTTCAGCGAGGCAAAGGCCGCGACCTTGGACTGGACATTCGCCACGGTCGCCGTGCCCGCGCCGAACATCGCGGCGATACCGGCGATGATGCCGGGCATGTCGTCCTTGAGGTAGGTCAGGAACGGATCGAGCATAACGATGAAGATCGCGCCCAGCACGGCGCCGTGCAGGCTGAAGGTACCTCCGATCAGGATCACGATGATGAACTCGATCGAGAGCTGCAGCGTGAACATCTCCGGCGAGATGAAGGAGAGCTTGTGCGCGAACAGCACCCCGGCAAAGCCGGTAATCGCCGCCGAGATAGCAAAGGATTTGACTTTGTAGAGCGCGACGTTGACGCCCATGCTGCGCGCCGCGGTCTCTGAGTCCCGGATCGCGACGAAGGCGCGCCCCGTCGGCGAGCGCAGCAGATTGAGCGTGCCGACGATGGTCAGCACCAGCACCGCGAGGCAGAGGAAATAGAAGGTCGGACTGTCGCGCGAGACCGTCGCGCCGAGCAGCGACAGCGCCTTGACCCGCATGCCCTCATTGCCGTTGGTGACGCTCTCCCAGCGCGCCAGAATCTCCTCGACGATGAAAGCGAAGGAGATCGTGGCGATGACGAGATAGATGCCCTGCAGTCGCAGCGCCGGAAAGCCGACCAGCGCGCCGATACAGCCGGTCAGGACGCCTGCGGCGAGGAAGTAGACTGGAAACGGCACATTATATTTCTGGAGGTAAGCGGCCGTGTAGGCGCCGATCGCGAGGAACGCTGCATGCCCGAGCGAGGCCTGCCCGGTAAAGCCGGTCAGGATCATCAGCGCCACGCCGACGGTCGCATAGATGCAGACGAACACGAGCTGGCTCATCAGATAGCTGGAGAGCACGTAAGGCGCGATCAGCAGCACGGCGAGCAGGAGGCCATAGGAGACCACATAGCCGGAATGCGGGAACAGCCTGATATCGTCCTCATAGTCGGTCTTGAACAGGAAGCGCATGCGCTCAGACCTTCTTGCGGGCGTGAAGGCCGAACAGGCCTTCGGGCTTCAGCAGCAGCACGGCCAGCAGCACGATGTAGGGCGCGACGTCCTTCCAGCCTTCCGCCAGATAGAAGCCGGCCATGCTCTCGATCACGCCGATCAGCACGCCGCCGACGACGGCGCCGGGGATCGAGCCGAAGCCGCCGAGCACCGCGGCCGGAAACGCCTTCAGGCCGAGCACGAGGCCGACATTGGAGTGGATGAAGGTGATCGGCGCCAGCAGCACGCCGGCGCAGGTCGCCACCGCCGCGCTGATGGCCCAGACGATCGAGACCACGCGCTTGACCGGAATGCCCATGTAGTAAGCTGCCAGCATGTTCTCGGAGCTTGCGCGCATCGCGGTGCCGAGCGTGGTCTTGTTGAAGAACAGCCAGAGCAGCGCGCACAAGATGATCGTCGCTGCGATCACCGAGAGCTTGTCATGGGCGAGCACCAGCGAGCCGATGCGCAGTACGCCCTGGCTGAACGGCGTCTCGATCTTGAAATCGTCGGTGCCCCAGATCATCCCGGCGACCGAGCGCAGGAAGTAGCCAAGGCCGATGGTAGCCATGATGATGGAGAATTGCGGATAGCCGAGAATCGGCCGCACCACGATCCGCTCCGCCAGCATGCCGAACAGCGCCATTGCGGCCACCGCACCGGCGAAGCCGATCCAGTAGTTCAGGCCCATCATGCCGATGAAGGTGAAGGCGAAGAAGCCGCCCAGCATCATCAGATCGCCCTGGGCGAAATTGACGACCTCGGTGGCCTTGTAGACGAGCACGAACCCGAGTGCGATCAGGCCGTAGACACAGCCGAGCGCAACACCGCTGACCAGCTGCTGAACGAAATCCAGCATCGCCGCGTCCTCCCGATGCAACCAGCGGTTCTTGACGACCGCCTTGCCGCATCTTGTGTCCAGCGGCTGCGCAGTCGTTTCGCCGCGTCAGCCGCCATTTGTCCCGACGCCAATTCAGCCTGAACCGCCAAGCCCTGTCAACAAACGGTGACTTGCCTTTAGTCCAAGCCTTGGTCCAAGGCGGATGCCGGATTTTGCGGCAGCGCGATTCACCGTGCCGAAATATCTTCGGGTCATGGTCGCGACCGATGCAAAACCGGATGGTGTGGCCGTCATGAAGCCGGACAGCTCGGCACTCGAAGTCTTGGGGTTAACGAAGCGTTTTGACCGTTTGGCGGTCGATAGCCTCGATCTCACCATCCATGCCGGCGAATTCTATGCGCTGGTCGGCCCCAACGGCGCCGGCAAGACCACCACTTTGCGCATGGTTGCAGGCCTGCTGCGGCCCGATGACGGCGGCGTTTCGATCTTCGGCATCGATGCGCTTCAAAATCCCGTCGCGGCCAAGCAGGTGATGGCCTGGGTCTCCGACGAGCCCATGATCTATGACAAGCTCACCCCGCTCGAATATCTCGAATTCGTCGCCGGCCTCTGGGGCATCGCGCCGTCCGTTTCGAAACCAGTCGCCGAGGAGCTCCTGAACTCGCTCGGGCTCGAACCGCACCGGCACGAACGCTGCGAGGGATTTTCCAAGGGCATGCGCCAGAAGGTGGCGCTTGCCGGTGCGCTGGTGCACGATCCCCGCCTCATCATTCTCGACGAGCCGCTGACCGGGCTGGATGCCGTCTCCGCCCGCCATGTGAAGGGCCTGTTGAGCGAGCGCGTCCGTGCCGGCTGCACCATCATCATGACCACGCATATTCTGGAGGTCGCCGAGCGCATGGCCGACCGCATCGGCGTGATCGCGGCGGGCCGCTTGGTCGCCGAGGGCACGCTCACCGAATTGCGCCAGCAGAACGGCCATGCCGACACCAGCCTCGAAGATCTCTTCATCGCACTGGTGACGCTGCAGGAAGCCGCATGAGCTCGGCGACCGCTCTTTCGTGGTTTGCCCGTCACGAGCTTCGGCTCGCCTGGCGCGAATGGTTCGCCATGATGACGGGTGGCCGGCGCAGGCGCGCCCGTGCCGCCGTGATCGGCCTGCTGTTCTTCGCCGCACTGCTGCACGTGCCAGCCTGGGCCGTGATCGGCCGCTTCGCCAATTTGCAACTGCCGCTCGACAAATCCTCGCTGATCGTGATCTCGGCCACGATCTTTCTGGCCTGGACCTTGATGCTGTCGCAAGCGATCGAATCGGTGACGCGAGTATTTTACGCCCGCGCCGATCTTGATCTCATCATGTCCTCGCCGGCAACACTGGCCAATCTGTTCTCGGTGCGGATCGCCGCAATCGCGCTCACCGTCACCGTGATGGCGCTGTTGTTCTCGACGCCGTTCATCGACGTGCTGGTGATCGGCGGCGGGCCGCGCTGGCTCGCGGCCTTCGGCGTGGTCATCGCGATGGGTCTGTCGGCTGCGGCGGTCGCGATTGCCGTCACCATCCTGCTGTTTCGCCTGATCGGCCCGGCGCGCACGCGCTTCGTGGCCCAGATCCTGGCCGCGATCATCGGCGCCGGCTTCGTCATCGCGCTGCAGGTCGCGGCGATCATCTCCTACGGCACGCTGTCGCGCTTCACCATCCTGACGTCGGGCACGCTCGCCGCCCACGCGCCCGACATCGACAGCATCTGGTGGTGGCCGGCGCGGGCGACTATGGGCGACGGCGAGGCGCTGCTGCTGCTCCTCGCGCTTGGCCTGGTGCTGCTCGGAAGCGTGATGGCGATGTTCTCGGGCCGCTTCGCCGACACCGCGATCGACGCTGCCGCCTATGGCACATCCAGCCGCAAGCGCGCGAAGGAACGTCCGTTCCGCGGCGGATCCCGCCAGCAGGCGCTGCGACGCAAGGAGTTCGTGCTGCTCTGGCGCGATCCCTGGCTGATCTCGCAGACCCTGATGCAGCTGCTCTATCTGGTGCCGCCGGCGCTGCTGCTGTGGCGCAGCTTTGCCGACAGCTCTGCGGCGCTGACGCTGATCTCGCCCGTCATCGTGATGGCCGCGGGTCAGCTTGCCGGCGGGCTCGCCTGGCTGACGATCTCCGGCGAGGACGCGCCCGACCTGGTCGCGACCGCGCCGCTGACGCCCACAAGCGTCATCCGCGCCAAGATCGAAGTGGTGCTGATCGCGATCGCCGTCATCTTCAGCCCGCTGGTGGCGGCGCTGGTTTTCGCCTCGCCGTTCCAGGCTGCGATCACGGCCGCCACGATCATCATCAGTGCGGCCTCCGCCACCGCGATCCAGCTCTGGTTCCGTGTCCAGGCCCGGCGCAGCCAGTTCCGCCGCCGCCAGACGTCTTCGCGGCTTGCGACCTTCGCCGAAGCCTTCTCCTCGATCGGCTGGGCCGCCACCGCCGCGCTGCTGCTCACGCTGCCGACCGCCGGCATCGTCAGCGGACTGATCACCGCGGGCCTGGTGGCGATGACCTGGAGGTTCAGCCCAAGGCGGGAGTGAAGGTGCGACACTGACGCGCTGTTGATCGCAGTCCATTGGCCACACGCTGTATTGCACGCTAGACTTTCCCGAGACGTCATCGGGGACTGGGAATGTGGCAACTCATTTCGGCGGCATTTGCGCTGTTGAGCGCATGTCTCTCACCTGCCCTCGCCCAGCAGCCACCTCAACGCGGCGAGTGCCTGGCGATGGCGAATGCCGCGCCTCGCGCCATGCCGGTCGCCTTCCGGCAGGCAGCCGCCGCCGCCGAGGTCGAGATCACCTATGCCGGCCACTCCACCTATTTCATCGACACGCCGGGCGGGGTGCGCATCGCGACCGATTATAGCGGCGCCTATCAGGTCGGCCGGCTGCCCGACGTCGTCACCATGAACCGGGCCCACAGCACCCACTATTCGCTCAATCCCGACAAGCGCATTCCCCACGTGCTGCATGGCTGGGGCGAGGACGGCAAGCCCGCGGTCGTTTCGGAACGCATCGGCGATACTTTCATCCGCAATGTCACCACCGACATCCGCCGCTATTTCGGCGACGATTCCGGAACGGACATGATCCGCGACGGCAACTCGATCTTCATCTTCGAGGTCGCGGGCCTCTGCATCGGCCATCTCGGCCATTTGCACCACAAGCTCGACGACAGCCATTTCGCCCAGATCGGGCGGCTCGACATCGTGATGGTGCCGATCGACGGTACCTACACCATGTCGCTCGACGGCGTCTCGGAGATCACCAAGCGTTTGCGCGCCTCCGTGGTGCTGCCGATGCACCGCTTCGCCACCCCGCTCGACGAGTTCATGCGCCTGATCGGGCAACAGTTCGAGATCGACCGCCGCACCGAGCGTTCGTTGCGGATATCGCGGGATACGCTGCCATCGACGCCGACGGTGATCATCCTCGACGGGATCTGACGCCGCAATTTTCTCCAAGCCGGCTGTGGTGCGTTAGTGCTGATCTCCTTGCAACAGGAGATCGACATGACCGACTTTGCGAGATTTTTGCACGCGGACGGACCCAACCCCGATCACGCGGCGGCGCTTCAGCTCTATGGCCGCTTCGTCGGTGATTGGGATGCCGAGATCACCGCCCACGGCGCAGACGGAACGAAACACATCGCACCCGGCGAGATCCATTTTGGCTGGGTGCTGGAGGGCCGCGCCGTCCAGGACGTCTGGATCATTCCCCGCCCCGCGGGCGCGCCGGCCTTCCCGGTCGCCGGCAATTGGTACGGCACGACGCTGCGGGTCTACGATCCCTCCATTTCCGCTTGGCGGATTTCCTGGTTCGATCCGGGCCGGAGCGTGTTCCGCCAACAGATCGGCCGCCCGCACGGCGAGGACATTGTGCAGGAAGGCACGACCGAAGCCGGCGACCTCACGCGCTGGAGTTTTGCCGAGATCACCGTTGATTCCTTCCACTGGCTCGGTGAGGTCAAGCCTGCCACCGCTGCCGATTGGAGGCTGGTGGTCGACGTAAGGGCGACGCGGCGGAAGGACTAAGGCCGGATCGATTTTCGCATCGATGAAGCCTCGAACTCGCCGCACAGCGCCGGGTGAGCGACTATCTGGGGGACTGGCCCACTCTGGAGAGACCCTCTCCCCAACCCTCTCCCGCAAGCGGGAGAGGGAGCGCACCTCCTCCGCCGCTGCCATGGTGCTCTGAGCAACACGCGCTGCTGCGTGACGAGATCAGGTGCTAGGCTCCCGCCATAAAAAACAGAGGGAGCGAACGTCGATGGCTGCAAGCGGTCTGCCTGCCAACACCAGCGGGCTATTCGTCGAGCCGCGCGAGGACTGGCTCGCGCTATATCAGGAGGCGATCATTGATCCCTCGCGGCCGATCGTCGATCCGCATCATCATCTCTGGAATCGCGGCCATCGCTATCTGATCGAAGAGATGGCCGCCGACATCGCCTCCGGCCACAACATCATCGCCACCGTCTATGTCGACTGCCGCTCGATGTATCGCGCGCATGGGCCCGAGGCGTTTCGGCCCGTGGGCGAAGTCGAGTTCGCCAACGGCGTCGCCGCGATGAGCGCGAGCGGTGGTTACGGCAAGGCCGCGATCTGCGCCGGCATCGTCAGCCACGTGAATCTGCTGCTCGGCGATGCGGCCAAGCCCGTGCTGGAGGCGGAGATCGCCGCCGGCAATGGCCGCTTCCGCGGCATCCGGCATTCATCCGCCTGGGACGAGGACCCCGTTGTCGCCGGCATGTATGCGAACCGGCCGAAGGGACTGTTGCAGGACCCGACTTTCCGCAAGGGATTTGCCTGCCTTGCGCGCCTGAACCTCAGCTTCGATGCCTGGCTGTTTCATCCGCAGATCGGCGAGTTGACCGAGCTGGCGCGCGCCTTTCCGAACACCAAAATCGTGCTCGACCATTGCGGCGGGCCGGCCGGGGTCGGCCGCTTTGCGGGACGACGCGAGGAGGTGTTTCCGCAGTGGCGCGCCTCGATCCAGGAGATCGCGAAATGCGAGAACGTGGTGGTGAAGCTCGGCGGGCTCGCGATGTGCCTGCTCGGTTACGACTTCCATCTGCGCGCCAAACCGCCGTCATCCGAGGAACTCGCCGCGGCGTGGAAGCCTTATGTCGAAACCTGCATCGAGGCATTCGGGCCGAAGCGCGCGATGTTCGAAAGCAATTTCCCGCCGGACAAGGGCCAGTGCAGCTATCAGGTGATCTTCAACGCGTTCAAGCGCATCGCGGCACCCCTGAGCGAAGCGGAGAAGACGGCGCTGTTCTCGCAGACCGCGACCGACGTCTACCGGCTCGAACTGCCGTCATGACGCGAAAGAGGGGCCGGGATGTTGGTCCCGCCCCCTCTTCCGTCGTGGCCGCTGGGAAGCGTCCTTGAATGAGATTAGCCGGCGCCCATCAGTGTCGCGGGACGGCGCTCGCCGGGCGAGAGGAACATGCGCTTCAGCTTGTTGACGGCGCGGATCATGAAGCCGATCACGGCCGGATTGGTCTTGCGGCAGAAGGCGATCTTCTTGACGTGGCCTTCGACATGCCATTTGGCATGCGCGCCATCGCGGAAGAAGACGACGTCGCCGACGCCGTAGCGCTTCGGCGGCATGCCGTCGCATTCGAGCACGATCGAGCCTTCCAGGATCATGATCGTCTCGTCGAAATCATAGTACCAGTTGAAACGGCCTTCGGTGCAGGACCAGATGATGGTCGAGGAGGTGCCGTCGGAGCTGGTCGACAGGGTGTGCGAGCGCGAGACCGGGTTGCCCTCGATGATCCAGGCCGGCTCGATCGGCCGCAGCTCCAGATCCACATTGCAACTACCGATTTCAATCAATGCCCGCGACATCTGCTTCCCCTGGAGGTAGAATATGATTAACCGGGTTTAAATCCCGGCTTGTTTCGAATGACCTCGGGACGCTAGTAGCCAGTTTTTAATTCTTCCTTACGCAGGCCCCGATAATCAGCCGCAAGTTGCAGATGCGAAGCGGTTAACGTCGAGATTTCCGTGCAAATTCGTGCACATGAACCCATCTTTCCCGGGGTGCGACATATTGCGCGAAGCGACTTGGAAGGAGCCCATCGATGCCCCTGACCCCAGAGGTTCTGACTGCCCAAGGCGAGGTCGTCGCCTGGCTTGGCAGCCTCGATGTCTCGTTCGCGACGGACGAGGAGCCCTGGTTCACGATCGACGGCGTCGAAAGCCCCCGGCAGATCGGCAGTGACGGCTCAGGCGGCGCCTTCATACTGCTGCCGCCGCAGAATGTACTCTACGTCTCATCGGAAGGACGCGCGGGCGTTATCGCAGACAGTTTCGACGCGTTCATCCAACTCGTCGTCGCCCGCCCCTATTGGCTCGACATCCTCAAATTCTCCGCCGGCGGCGATCTCCAGGAAATGCGGCGTGCCGCGGACGCGCTGGAGGCGACACTCGACGACGAGGACGACGTCAACGAGGCGAGAGAGGAGATCCGCTCCGCGCTCGACCTGCCGGAGGCGAGCGATCCGGTCGGCGCACTCTACGAGGCCGTCGCGGCTTCCGACGCCATCGTGCGGGCCACCGACGGGAGCCCGTTCACGACGCTGTTCAACCGCTTCAGCATCGACAGCAACCCGATGCTGCGCAACGCGGCAGCGTGAGCGGAAAGCCCTACTTCGCCCACTCGCCCTTGCGGAACACCGGGACCTTGCTGCCGTCGGCCAGAATGCCGTCGATGTCGGTCTCGGCCGAGCCGATCATCCAGTCGATATGGATCAGGCTCTGGTTGCCACCTTGCGCGGCGATCTGCTGCGGGGTGAGCTGCGCGCCGTTGACGAAGCACTTCGAGTAGCACTGGCCGAGCGCGATGTGGGACGCAGCGTTCTCGTCGAACAGCGTGTTGTAGAACAACAGCCCGCTCTGCGAGATCGGCGAGGAATGCGGCACCAGCGCCACTTCGCCGAGCCGGCGTGCGCCCTCGTCGGTGTCGAGCACCTTGTTCAGCACCTCCGCGCCGCGCGAAGCCTTGGCGTCGACGATCCTGCCGTCCTCGAAGCGCACCGCGATGTTGTCGATCAGCGTGCCCTGGTAAGACAGCGGCTTCGAGCTCACGACATGGCCATAGACCCGCCGGCAATGCGGCGTGGTGAAGACCTCTTCGGTCGGAATGTTGGCATTGCAGCTGATGCCGTTCTTGGAGAGCGAGGCACCGCCCTCCCATTCATGGCCATCAGCCAGGCCGATGGTGAGGTCGGTGCCCGGCCCTGAATATTGCAGCGCGCGGAAGCGCAGGCCGTTGAGCCAGTTGGTGCGCTCGCGCAGCACCGCATTATGGCTCGCCCAATTGGCCGTAGCGTCCTCGCAATCGACGCGGGACGCCGCGAAGATCGCGTCCGCGAGCTTGCCGACCGCGACCTCTTCGGGATCGTTCGGGAAGACCTGCTTCGCCCAGGACGGGCTCGGATAGGCGATGATGTTCCAGTTGGTGTCGAAATTGACGATCTTCTCCAGCGCCGGCTGATACGCCATGGAATTGGCCTTGCTGGCGCGCGCGACCTTGGAAGCATCTTCGCCCGACAGCAGCATCGGATTGTCGCCGACAATGGCGAGACGCGCAGTGTTGTTCGAGAACGCCTTCGCCATGCCCTCGTAGAGCCAGTTGGCGGCGCGATCAAAGCTGTTGTCGTGGCCGTGGCGATAGCGCGCCAGCGTCATCTCCTCGTCGGAGAGGATCGGCGTCACGATGCCGGCGCCGGCCTTGTAGGCGTGCGCAGCGATGCGGCGAACCAGCGGCAGCGCGATCGCCGGCGCCGTCAAGAGAAGGTCTTGTCCCGGCCGCAAGCCCAGTCCCACCTTCACCGCCACCTCGGCCAGCCGGTCGAGTTTCACGGGATCGATGGAAGTGACGGAATCGCGTTGATCGGTCATGCCGGGTCCCCTGTCGGAATCTCTCGTTCAATCTAAGTCTAGCATCTCAAGACACAAGTGTGCGAGAGTCTTGCGAGACGTGAAGATACGGAGTTTCACGCAGCTTGGTTTTCAACGCGTTGCCGATTTCAGCACCCGGTCGACCATATCAGGCGCCAGACCGAGGTAATTTTTCGGCGAAGTGAGGGCCTCGATGGTCGCGCGATCGATCTGGGCTGCGACGCGCGGATCGGCCGACAGCGCGTCGGCGAGGCTGATGGCCGTCTCGTTGGCGAGCAGGCAGGCGTCATAGACCACGTCGTGCGCATCCTGCCGGCCGATCTGCGGCGCCAGCCCCATCATGACCGCTTCGGCCACAATCAGACCGCGACTAAGGGCGAGGTTGTCGTTCATCTTTGCCTCGTCCACGATGAGGCCGGCGAGCGCGAACTTCGCCTGATGAAGGGAGCCTGCGGTCAGCACGAAACTTTCGGGGATCGCCATCCATTCGGCGTGCCACGGACCGGTGGCGCGCTCGAAATCCTGCACCATGGCATCCAGCATCAACCCGGCGTGCTGACGTACGGCCTTGGATGCGGCGAGCATCAGCTCCGAGGAGATCGGGTTGCGCTTCTGCGGCATGGTCGAGGAGGCACCGCGCCCCTTGACGAAGGGCTCATAGACCTCGCCGAACTCGGTCGAGGCCATGATCATGATATCGAGCGCGATCTTGCCGAGCGAGCCGGTGACGAGCGCGAGGAAATTCACGGCTTCGGCGAAGCCGTCGCGCGCGACATGCCAGGTGGAGGCGGGAACGCCGAGCTTCAGCTCGGCGCAGAGCGCCTCCTGCACCTCGAACCCCTTGTCGCCCAGCGAGGCCAGCGTGCCGGCGGCGCCGGCAAACTGACCGACGAGAACCCGCGGCTTCAATTGCTCAAGACGCTCGGCGTGGCGGTCGAACATCGCGAGCCAGATCGCGGTCTTGTAACCGAAGGTCACCGGCAGCGCCTGCTGGAGGTGGGTGCGGCCGGCCATCGGCGTGTCGCGATGGCGCTTGGAGAGATCGGCCAGGATTTTGCGCAGCTCGGCGATATCGCGCTCGACAATCTCCAGCCCCGCGCGCAATTGCAGCACCACGGCGGTGTCCATGATGTCCTGCGTGGTCGCGCCCCAATGCACATAGCGGCCGGCCTCGCCGCATTGCTTCACAATCTGATGCACCAACGGGAGAATCGGGTAACCGACGATGTCGGTCTCCTGCCGCAGCAGATCGAAGTCGAGCGCAGCGACATCGGTCCGCGCCGCAATCTGGTCGGCGGCCTCCTGCGGGATCACGCCGCATCGCGCCTCCGCCTTCGCCAGCGCCACCTCGATCTCGGCATAGCGCGCGACCAGCGCGACGTCGGAAAACACCTCGCGCATCGCAGGCGTGCCGAAGGCATCGCGAAACAGCACGGAGTCGAGCACGGTGGTCGAGGCGGGAAAAGCGGGCATGAGCGTTTCTTTGCGGCTGGCTTGTTTTATGTGGCGACAGCTTACGCAGGATATCCAGCGGAGCAATGAACATTCACTGTTGGACACACGGCCAATGTCGTCCCGACAAAAGCCAGCACATTGGTGAGATGTCGCGCTCGCTGTCTCAGCACCGTCATCCACACTGTCGCCGCGGCGGGATTCTGGATTGCTTCGCTGCGCTCGCAATGACGGCGACGCGAGTCGCATTCCTGTCCACACTTTAAGTGGTCACCTTCTAACTCAGGTTGCATTCCTCCGCGCAAATGGCATAGCAGCCATCTGGCCTCGCGGTGAACCGAACTGACCTTCCCGCGGACTCACAGACTTCAAGTCGAATCCCATTTGATTCCATTATTGCCTGATGTCGTTGTGAGGTCTGAGTTTTCGACGTGCAGTTTCTGTTCCAGGACCACCTTCTCGATACCGACCGGCGCGAGCTGAGTCGCGAGCAGGTTCCCGTGTCCGTGGAACCGCAGGTCTTCGACCTCGTGGTCCACCTGATGGAGAACCGCGACCGGGTCGTCAGCAAGGACGAGCTGATCGACAAGATCTGGCACGGCCGCAGCGTTTCCGAATCGACATTGACCAGCCGGATCAATGCCGCGCGCAAGGCGATCGGCGACAGCGGCGCGAACCAGGCGCTGATCCGCACCATCGCGCGCAAGGGCTTTCGCTTCGTCGGCGACGTCGAGACCAAGTCCGCCGCGGCAGCGATGGAACCGCGCCGCAGCGTCACAACGTCGCACGAGATACCTGCGCTGCCCGACCGCCCCGCGATCGCCGTGCTGCCCTTTACCAATATGAGCGGCGACCGCGAGCAGGACTATTTCTCCGACGGCATCAGCGAAGACATCATCACCGCATTGTCGAAGCTGCGCTGGTTCTTCGTCGTCGCGCGCAACTCCTCCTTCGTCTACAAGGGCCGCGCCGTGCATCTCCACGAGATCGCGCGCGAGCTCGGCGTACGCTACGTGCTCGAAGGCAGCGTGCGGCGAAGCGGCGATCGCGTGCGCATCTCCGCCCAGCTCAACGATGTCTCGACCGGCGGCCATCTCTGGGCCGAGCGCTACGACCGCGAGCTTGCCGACATCTTTGCCGTACAGGACGAGATCACCGAAGCCATCGTCGCCGCGATCGAGCCGCAGCTCTACGCCGCCGAAAATTTTCGCGCCCAGCAGAAGCCGCCGGGCAGCCTCGACGCCTGGGACTTCGTGATGCGCGCGCTGTCGCATTACTGGCACATCACGCGCGAGGACAATGCATCGGCGCAGGCGCTGCTCGAGCAGGCTATCGCGATCGACCCCGCCTATGGCAAGGCGCTGGGCCTGCTCGCCACCAGCCACATTTTTGGTGCGCATATGGGCTGGGCCGATATGGCCGCGACTGTCCCGGTTGCCGAACGCGCGGCGCTTGCCGCGGTCGAGGCCGATCGCGACGACGCCTGGGCCCATCACGGTCTCGCCTATGCCTATCTGTTCCGGCGTCGCTTCGACGACGCGCTGGCGGAATTCGAGCTGACGCTGACGCTCAATCCGAATTTCGCGATGGCCCACGCCTTCTACGGCGTCACGCTATGCTACGCCGGACGCTGGCAGGACGGCGATGCGGCTGCACGCCGCGCGCTACAGCTCAGCCCGCGCGATCCGCTTGCTGCGATCTATTGCGGCGTTGCCGGCTACGCCCAGTTCATCGGCCGCAATTACGAGGACGCCATGCAGATGGCGCGGGAATCGATGCGGCAGCGGGCCGATTTCGTCGGCGCGCATCGCGTGCTGACAGCGGCCGCCGGCATGTCCGGCGATCCCGCACTCGCCGCCTCCGCGCTGGAAGGATTGCGACGCACCCAGCCCGGCATCTCGCTCGCCTGGATCACGCGGGAGCTGCCGATGCTGCGGGAAGAGGACCGCGCGCATTATCTCGAAGGATTTCGGCGCGCGGGGATGAGGTAGATCCTTCTCTCCACAATGACGGTGCACCCTCGCCCCTTGTGGGAGAGGGTGGCTTCGATGCGTAGCATCGAAGCCGGGTGAGGGGTCTCTGTCCTCACGAGCAGTCTCGCGATTGGAGAAAACCCCTCATCCGGCGCTTCGCGCCACCTTCTCCCACAAGGGGAGAAGGGAAGAAGGCCCGCTACTCCTGCACCATCTCGCCGCTGCCGCCGAACTCGGCGGGAAAATCCTTCAGCTTGGGCAGGCCGTCGCGCATCGGCAGCACCGTCTCGGAATAGTTGACGTGGACGCCGGGCGTGAAGGCGAGCGTCGGGATGGTGGCGGTGAAGACGTCGATCAAATCGAGCGGCGGGTGGTTGGTCATGAGATGACCGCCGCACTTCCCGCAATATTTGCGCTGGCTGAGCGGCGTCTTGACGAAGGTCTCGACGTTCTGCGCGCCTTCGGTGATGCGCACGGCCTCCGGCTTCCACAGGCTGAAAGCGTTTACCGGTCCGCCCGACCACGAGCGGCAGGAACGGCAGTGACAATAGCCCATCGCCGCTGGTTCGCCCGTGACCTCGACCGTGACCGCGCCGCAGAAGCAGTGTCCGACATGTTTCATCTTGGTTGTCTCCTGAGGTGGAAATTGGGATTCAGATCCTTGGATAGCGAATGAAGTCCTGTCGCGCGTCCTCCGATCGGCGGACGCGCGACGGAACACACGGCGGCTAGACTGACCGGCGCCAGGGAATAAGCATCGACACCCGTTGTTTGTACTGCCGGTATTCGTCGCCAAAGAGATCGACGAGATCGTGCTCCTCCAGCGCGATGCCGACGAAGATGTAGGCCGTGGTCACGGCCGCGAACAGCAGATGGCCTGCGGTCATGGTCGGTGCCGCCCAGAAGGCGATGATGAAGCCGAGATAGATCGGGTGACGGACGAATTTGTAGAGCAGCGGCGTCTTGAACCGCGGCGGTGCGGCCTCCTTGCCGACGAGATGGTTGGTCACCTGATGCAATCCGAACAATTCGAAATGATTGATGATGAAGGTCGAGATGAACACCAGCACCCAGCCTGCGAACGACAGCGTGACCAGCGTCACGGCAAGATCCGGATCGGCGACGTCCCATATGACCGACGGCAACGGTCGCCACTGCCAGAACAGGAGGAGCAATGACAGGCTCGCGAACAGCACGTAGGTCGAGCGCTCGACCGGCTTGGGGACGAATCGGGTCCACCACGCCTTGAAGCGCTGGCGCGCCATCACGCTGTGTTGAACGGCGAACAGCGTCATCAGCAGCAGATTGATGATCACGGCTTCGGCCGTCGGCGTGTCGGTGCCGGTGTCGATGGTCTTCGGCACCACCAGCCCCATCACAAAGCCGATCGCGTAGACAATCGTAACGAAAAACACGAGATACGCCGCAATTCCGTAAAGAAAGGCGATGAACTTGAAAACTCTCGAGCCCGAAACGTCGGGGTGCAGGGAATGAACCTGATGATCAATTTGGGTCATAAGCAGCTCCGTTGTGCCAAAACATCGGCACTTCATTGGTCGCTGCACCATGCCGCATCGGACGTGCCCTGACTTTCGCGGACGGTTGATTTTCGCCTGAGACGACTTTGATTTTTGCTTGAGACGACAGAAACGTGCGATTTCTCTTTGAAAACAATGTGCTCGACGGCAACCTGCGGGAGCTGACCTGCGGCGGGACGGCCATTCCGTTGCAGCCGCAAGTGTTCGATCTCCTGCTTTATCTGGTCGCGGAACGCGCGCGGGTGGTCAGCAAGGATGACCTGATCAGCCAGATCTGGAGCGATCGCATCGTCTCGGATTCCGCGCTGAACAGCCGGATCAACGCCGCGCGCAAGGCGCTGGGAGACGATGGAGCGACGCAGCGGCTGATCAAGACGATTCCACGCAAGGGCTTTCGTTTCGTCGGCGAAGTTCGGGAAGATGTGGCAGCAAAGCCTATTCCGGCCGAGGTCGCACCGGGTTCCCCGCGCGTTGCCGCCGACCGTCCGGGCATCGCGGTGCTCGCCTTCGAGAACATGAGCGGCGATCCCGCCCAGGAATATTTCGGCGACGGAATCAGCGAGGACATCCTCACCGCGCTGTCGAAGCAGCGCTGGTTCATCGTGATCGCCCGCAACTCGTCCTTCACCTACAAGGGGCGCGCGGTCCACATCAAGCAGATCGCCGAGGAGCTCGGCGTTCGCTACATCGTCGAGGGCAGCGTGCGCAAGGTGGACAACCGCGTGCGCATCACCGCGCAGCTCAACGATGCCACCACCGGCGGGCATCTCTGGGCCGAGCGCTACGACCGCGAGCTGGTCGACGTCTTCGCCGTGCAGGATGAGATCACCGAGCGGATCGTCGCGGCGATCGAGCCGCAGATCCACGCCGCGGAGAATTTTCGTACGCATCGCAAGCCTCCATCGAGCCTGGATGCCTGGGACCTGCTGATGCAGGCGCTGTCGCATTACTGGCGGATAACGCCGCATGACCACGCCGCGGCGCAGAAGCTGCTCGAGCGCGCAATCGCGATCGATCCGGATTACGGCCAGGCGCTGGCGGTGCTGGCGGCGAGCCACATGTTCGGCGTGCATCTGGGCTGGGCGGAGCTCGCCACGACGGCGCCGATCGCGGAGAGCGCCGCGCTCGCCGCGATGCGCTGCGACCACGAGAATGCCTGGGCCCATGCCGCGCTCGGCAGCGTCTGCTTCTCGACGAGCCGGCTTGCGGACGCGCTGTCCGAGTTCGAGCAGGCGCTCGCGCTCAATCCGAACTTCTCGCTGGCACAGGGCTATTACGCGCTGGCGCTGTCCTATGCCGGACGACCTAGCGACTCGTTCGAGGCGGCGCAAAAGGCGATCAGGCTCTCGCCGCGCGATCCGTCGCTGGCGATCTATTACGGCATCGCCGGCTATGCGCGCTTCACCGAGCGGCGGTATGACGAGGCGATCGCGCTCGCGCGCGAGGCGATCCGCCATCGCGGCGATCTCACCGGCGCCTATCGCGTGCTCGCCGTTTCCGCCGGCATGACCGGCGACGGCGCGCTCGCGGATATGGCGCTGGGAGAGCTGCGCCGCACCCAGCCCAACATCTCACTGCATTGGATCGCGACGCAACTGCCGTGGGCCAATGACGCGGATCGCGAGCACTATCTGGAAGGATTTCGGCGCGCGGGGTTGAGGTGATCGGCGCGACTGACGCGCGGCTATTTCGTTTTGGCTTCCGTCTTGACCTGTATCGGCTTCGGTGCGGGCGCGGCGGCCCACTCCTTGTCGGCGCGGGGGCCGTTGAGGTCGCCGGTCAGGCCGACCAGCTGGCCGGGCTGCACGTCGAGGGTCTGCTGCCAGGTCTGGGTCTGGCACAACAACTTGATCAGGCAGCCCTTGAGCTTGAGGCGGTCGGCGGATTCGCGCCAGAGCGAGACCGAATAGAACTTGCCGTCCTCGGCATTGTAGATGTCGCCGGCGAACCGGCCATCGGACGTCGCCTGCAGGCCCATGATCAGCTGGTGGCCGAGCAGCGCGCGGGGGCGCTTGTCGGGGTCGGGATTTTCCTTGTCGCGGTGAGGCTGCCCGCGCTTGTCGGCCGGCTCCTTCATCCAGACGATGAAGCCGCAGATGCGGTCGCGCGTCGGTCCACATCGCTCCAGCCTGATACGCGCGCGACCGTCCTCGACGAGCCAGGTACCGCTGGGATCATTGGGCGTGACGGCGCCGGCGCGGCCGCCGAGCACCATCATCACGACGGTGATGGCGACGCGCAGCACGAAGCGAAGGAGAAAGTTCATCAGCGGCACTTTTCGTTGGCTGGGTTTGAGCGTCAGTTGAGTTGTGCCATCAGCGCGTCGGCGCCCTTATCAAGGCCGGCGGTGGCGGCCGCGAGCGCGCCGACGCTGGCCTTGATGTCGTAGGCGCCGGGGTATTGCTTGGTGACGTAGGCGCTGATCAGGCGCGAGGTTGCGGCGTCGAAGATCTCGACGCCATAGATGACCGAGCCGGTCATCATTCCCTCGCCATCACGCGCGGCCTGCACGCCGTTGTAGATCGCGCCGGCCATGTCGAAACGCGAAAGCGTGCCGAGCACGGGCGTGTTGGTGACGGCGCCGGTGAGCGTGAGCCTGATCCGAAGCGTGTTCGGCCCGCGCTCACGCACCACGGCGAAGCGGCCTCGCAGCCGATCTGCGAAGCAGTTCTGCATGTAGGCGGCGAGTGTCGCCTTGTCCTTGTCGGAGATGTCGCCGAACTGATGGTCCTTGCCGCGGTAGACCACGACCGGATCGAGCATCACTTTATGATAAGCGTGCCAGTCGACCGGTGTGGAGTAGCGGTAGGGCACGCGGCCGGAGCTATCCGACTTGTCCGGGGCCATGTAGGCCGAGGACGCCATCTCCGAATAGGGCACGGGCGCAACCGAGGCGCAGCCGGCGACGGCCGCGCCAAGCACCAGCGTTGCCAGACCGCGCAGGGCGATCGAGCGATCCATTGCAGAAACTCCTTTTGCGGCTCGTCGAAAGGCAAAGGCGACCGCAGCCGCGTGTGGGGCCAGACGCGGCTGCGGGGCTCACCATTGCCAACCCAAGGCATCGTCCGGGGCCAGTTCAGAAGCCTGGGGCCGCCTCAGTGTTGTTATATATAAAACCGACCAGTTGGTTTGTAAATTGCGAAGATGACACCTGGCACATTTGGCCGCAGGCGCAGCTTTGGGCAGCGGCCGGTTGGAATTTGTTAATGATGAATCAGGCGCGTTTGCGCGGGGTTGCGGCCTTTGCCGCCGGTGCTGCGCCGGACTTTGCGGCGCGTGCCTTGGTCGGCTGTTCCTTGGTCTGCCGTTCCTTGGCCGGCTGCTCGACGCCGGCCCATTGCCCGTCGTCGAGCAGACGCGCAAACAGGCGATCATGCTCGTCCTTGCTGAGCGGCGACATGCCGAATAGCGAGCTCAAAAGCAGTCCACGGGCCGCAGCCCAGCGCAACAGCGCGAGATCGGGATCGGCGGACTCCGCCTTGATGGCCGCCACTCTCTTCATCTCCCGCTCACGCGGCAACATCATCAGGCCGGGGTTCTCGACCATGGCCGCAACGAGCGCCAGCGCGGCGGAATTCGGCGACGTGGCCGCTTCCCGCACGGTGGCGAGCTGGGTCGCCAAATTGGGATTTGCCGAGGTTGCGCTCACCTTCGCCATATAGCCGGTCGAGAATTCCTCGAAATGCTCCATCTGCCGCTCCAGCAGCGCCTTGAGTACAGCTTCCTTGGTGCGGAACTGGTGCATCACGCCGCCCTTGCTGAGACCACTCTCGCGCGCGATGGCATCGAGCGTCAGCCGGCCGGGCCCGTCGCGCGCAATGATCCTGATCGCCGCTTCGAGCGCAGCGTTGCGGGATCGTTCGGAGCGTGTGGCATTGTCCATGGCCGACTTGTCTCCGTGACAAGAACATGAATCAAGTGAAAACAGGACGCGCTGTACATTTTTTGTGCGAACACTGTCGAGACTTTCATCTTGCGGCGCCGAATGAGACTATGTGAGCCTCGATGGTGGATGGGGACTGGGATGGGCCGGCCGTCGCTTCGCGCGCGAGGACGTTGCGAAGCGTTTACGGCTGGTCTCGCTTGAGAAAGATACGACATGTCGAAACGAGTGTTGCTTGGTCTCCTGCTGGCTTGCGGGCTCACGGCCTCGGCGCTGGCGCAAGAGCCCAAAATGGGGGGCACGATCAATGCCGTGATCCAGCCCGAGCCGCCCGGCCTGATGCTTGCGATGATCCAGAACGGTCCGACCCAGATGGTATCGGGCAACATCTTCGAGGGCTTGCTGCGCTACAGCCCCAAGCTCGAGCCGGTTCCGGAGCTCGCCGAGAGCTGGAGCGTCAGCGAGGACGCCAAGACCTACACCTTCAAGCTCAGGAAGGGCGTCACCTGGCATGACGGCAAGCCTTTCACCGCGGCCGATGTGCTGTTCTCGGTCGAGATGCTGAAGCAGACCCATGCGCGTGCCCGCAACAACCTCGCGCAGGTCGACAAGGTCGAGGCGCCCGACGATTATACTGTCGTCTTCACGCTGAAGCAGCCGTTCGGCCCGTTCCTCGGCATCTTCGAGGTCGGCTCGATGCCGATGGTGCCGAAGCATCTCTATGACGGCACCGACTGGAAGACCAATCCCTACAACAACGCGCCGGTCGGCACCGGCCCCTTCATGTTCAAGGAATGGCAGAAGGGCTCGTTCATCCGGCTGGTCAAGAACCCGAATTACTACGAGAAGGGCAAACCCTATCTCGACGAGATCTACTGGCAGATCATCCCCGACGCCGCCGCGCGCTCGGTGGCCTATGAGACCGGCAAGGTCGACGTGCTGCCCGGAGGCTCGGTCGAGAATTTCGACGTGCCGCGGCTGTCCAAGCTGAAGGACACTTGCGTCACCGGCGCGGGCTGGGAGTTCTTCTCGCCGCTGGCCTGGCTGTGGCTGAACAACCGCCAGGGACCGCTCGCCGACAAGCGGGTGCGGCAGGCGATCATGTATGCGATCGACCGCGATTTCGCCAAGGACGTGATCTGGAACGGGCTCGGCAAGGTCGCAACCGGTCCCTCGGCCTCGACCATCAAGTACTACACCGATGACGTGCCGAAATATCCGTACGATCCGGCCAAGGCCAAGGCGCTGTTGAAGGAAGCCGGCTACAAGGGCGAGAAGATCCGCATTCTGCCGCTCGCCTATGGCGAGACCTGGCAGCGCTGGGGTGAAGCCGTGAAGCAGAATCTCATGGACGTCGGCATGAACATCGAGACGATCGCCACCGACGTTGCCGGCGGCAACCAGAAGATCGGCGACTGGGATTACGATATCGCCTTCACCTATCTCTACCAGTACGGCGATCCCGCACTCGGCGTCGGCCGCAACTACGTCTCAAGCGCCATCGCCAAGGGCCAGGTGTTCAACAATGTCGAGGGCTACTCCAATCCGGAGATCGACAAGCTGTTCGCCGATGGCGCGGTCGCAACGCCAGACTCCAAGCGCAAGGAGATCTACGAGAAGGCGCAGAAGATCCTGGTCGAGGATGTGCCGGTGGCCTGGATGCTCGAGCTGCAATTCCCGACCATCATGCGCTGCAAGGTCAAGAACCTGATCACCACCGGGATCGGGGTCAATGACGGCTTCAAGGACGCATGGCTCGACAAGTGAGCCCTGCCCTCTTCTTCACCTCTCCCCGCGTGCGGGGAGAGGTCGAATGTGCGCATAGCGCACATTCGGGTGAGGGGGAGTCTCCACGAGTCCAACTGCTGATACCCTCGCGGAGAGTCCCCCTCACCCCAACCCTCTCCCCGCACGCGGGGCGAGGGAGCCCACCGTCACCGCGGCTCCAGGTCACGTTACAAGATATGACTCTCTAGATGCTCTCTTTCGTCGCTCAGCGTGTCGTGAAGGGCGTGATCGTCCTGCTCGCGATCGTCGTCCTCAATTTCTTCCTGATCCGGCTTGCGCCCGGCGACCCCGCGGTCGTGATGGCCGGCGAGGCCGGCGCCAGCGACCAGGTCTTCGTCCAGCAGCTGCGGGAAAAATTCGGCCTCGACAAGCCGCTGCCCGAGCAGCTCTTCATCTACGTCAAGGGCATCGCAACCCTCGACCTCGGCTTCTCCTTCCGCCAGCAGGCGCCGGTGTCGAAGTTGATCCTGGAGCGGCTGCCGGCAACGCTGTTGTTGACGCTGACCGCGTTCGCGATCTCGCTCGCGCTCGGGGTCCTGTTCGGCACTTTCGCCGCCCGCTTCGCCGGAACCTTCCTCGACACCGCCATCACCATCTTTGCGCTGATCTTCTACGCCATGCCGATCTTCTGGGTCGCGCTGATGGGAATCCTGCTGTTCTCGGTCGCGGTCGACTGGCTGCCGAGCTTCGGTTACGAGACGGTCGGCGCCAACCTCACCGGCCTCGCCCATCTCATCGACGTCGCAAAGCACCTGATCATGCCGGCGATGACGCTCGGCCTGTTCTTCATGGCGACCTATACCCGCATGACGCGCGCCTCGATGCTGGAGGTGAAGCGGCTCGACTTCGTCAAGACCGCGCGCGCCAAGGGCCTTTCCGACGCCGTGATCCAGCGCCGTCACGTGCTGCGCAACGCGCTGCTCCCCGTCGTCACGCTCGCCGGCGTCCATGCCGGCACACTGATCGGCGGCGCCGTCATCACGGAGACCGTGTTCGCCTGGCCCGGCATCGGGCGTCTGATGTACGACGCGCTGCTGCAGCGTGACTACAATCTGCTGCTCGGCGTGTTCGTGACCTGCTCGGTCATGGTGCTGATCTTCAACCTCATCACCGACCTGGTCTATCGCCTGGTCGACCCACGCATCGAATTCGCCGCATGAAACAGTTCTGGAAATCGATGCTGAAGAGCCCGAGCGGCGTCATCGGGCTCGTCATCCTGCTGCTTGCGATCTCGGTTGCGGTGTTCGGGCCGTTGCTGTTCCCGAACTCGCCCTGGCGCATGGTGCAACGGCCGTTCCTGCCGCCGTTCACGCTCGCGACCGTACCGCTGGGCACCGACGCACTTGGCCGCGACGTATTCGCCGGCATGATCTTTGGCGCACGCGTCTCGCTGCTGGTCGGCCTCGTCTCGACGCTGGTCGCACTCGTCGTCGGCGTGCCGATCGGCGCCATGGCCGGCTATTTCGGCGGCAAGGTCGATGACGCGCTGATGCGCTTCACCGAGTTCTTCCAGACCATTCCGAGCTTCGCGCTCGCGATCGTGCTGGTGGCAATCCTGCAGCCGTCGATCTACTCGATCGTGGCCTCGATCGCAGTGGTGAGCTGGCCGCCTGTCGCGCGCCTTGTCCGCGGCGAGGTGCTGTCGCTGCGCACGCGCGAATATGTCCAGGCCGCCGTGGTCACCGGGCAGAGCAACACCTGGATCATCCTGCGCGAGATTCTGCCCAACGCGCTGTCGCCGGTGATCGTGCTGGCCTCGCTGATGGTGGCGACCGCAATCCTGCTGGAATCCTCGCTGTCCTTTCTCGGCCTCGGCGATCCCAATCTGATCTCGTGGGGCTACATGGTCGGCGCCGGCCGCACCGTGATCCGCCAGGCCTGGTGGATCACCGTGTTTCCCGGCGTCGCGATCCTGATCTCCGTGTTGGGACTGAACCTGATTGGCGAAGGCCTCAACGACGCGCTCAATCCGCGCCTGTCGCGGGAAGGACGCTGATGATGACCGCTCCTCCCGCCGTCTCGATCAAGAACCTGCGGATCGCGCTGCCCAAGGGCGCCGAGCGTCCCTTCGCCGTCGACGGCGTCTCGCTGGATTTGCGCCCCGGCAAGATCGTCTGCGTGGTCGGCGAATCCGGCTCCGGCAAGTCGATGTGCGCGCATGCGCTGATGGGGCTGCTGCCGGATACGGTGAGCGTCACTTCCGGCGAGATCCAGTTCGAAGGCCGCGACCTGCTCAAGCTCGACGATGACAGGTGGCGCGACCTGCGCGGCCGTCGTCTCGCGATGATCTTTCAGGAGCCGATGACCGCGCTCAATCCTTTGATGCGGATCGGCGATCAGATGGCGGAGATGTTCGAGGCCCACGGTCTGCTCACGCCGAGAGAGCGACGCGCGAAGGCGCTGTCGCTGGCGCGCGAGGTCGGCCTGCCCGACCCCGAACGCATCGTGCGCGCCTATCCGCACCAGCTCTCCGGCGGCCAGCGCCAGCGCGCCATGATCGCGATGGCGCTCGCGCTCGAGCCGGCCGTGCTGGTCGCCGACGAGCCGACCACCGCGCTCGACGTCACGACACAGGCACAGATCCTGAAACTGATCCGCAATCTCCAGCGCAGCCGCAACATGGCGGTGATGTTCATCACTCATGACTTTGGTGTCGTCGCCGATATCGCCGACCAGGTCGTGGTGCTCCGGCATGGCAAGGTCGTGGAGGAAGGCCCCGCCGCGACCGTCTTCAACGAGCCACAGCACGATTACACCAAGGCACTGCTCGCCGCCGTGCCGTCGATGCACCCGCCGGCGCGCGCGCCCCTCGACGATCTGGCCCGAGCCGTCGAAGTGATCGGGCTCGACAAGACCTACGTCACCTCGGGCGGCTGGTTTCGCGAAGACCGTCGCGTCGATGCCGCGCGCGCGGTGAACTTCAACATCCTCAAGGGCGAGACGCTCGGCCTCGTTGGCGAGTCCGGCTCCGGCAAATCGTCGGTGGCGCGGCTGGTGATGCGGCTGATCGAGGCCGATCGCGGCACGGTGCGGATCGGCGACACCGATCTCACGAAACTCTCAGGCAAGGCGCTGCGCGCCGAACGCCATCGCATCCAGATGATCTTTCAGGATCCGTTCGCTTCGCTCAACCCGCGCCGCAAGATCGGACACATCATCGCCGACGGCCCGATCGCGGCCGGCGCCGATTCGAAGGCCGCATTCGACCGCGCTCGCGATCTCCTCAAGATGGTCGGCCTGGACGCCGGGGCGCTCGAACGCTATCCGCATGAATTCTCCGGCGGCCAGCGCCAGCGCATCGGCATTGCGCGCGCGCTCGCGCTCGAACCCGAGATCATCGTCGCCGACGAAGCCGTCTCCGCACTCGACGTCTCGGTGCAGGCGCAGGTGCTGAGGCTGCTCGAAGACCTCAAAGCGCGCCTTGGGCTCTCGATGCTGTTCATCACCCACGATCTGCGCGTCGCCGCCCAGATCTGCGACCGCATAGCGGTGATGCAGCGTGGCGTCATCGTCGAGCTGAAGCCGACCGCGCAGCTCTTCGCCGCGCCCGAGCATCCCTATACGCGCGAGCTGCTCGCGGCGGTGCCGGGGCAGAAGGAGCGCGCGCCGGCAGCGTGACTCGGACGGTATTCGGTTCGGCTCCGGACAATTGGACCGAATCGAACCGAATCCGCAGCGCCGGCGCAGTCACGCGCTTTTTATTCCTCGTGACCGCCCGCGCAGCTTCAAAGCTGGAGACGGCCTCCTACATCGAATTGGAATGATCTCCATCATCTCATGGTGGATTTGCCGATAGATTTGGAGCCGACATGGGCCAGGTTATTCAGTTCGTTTCAAAATCCGAGCGCGAACGCGTTCGCCTCATCCAGGAAGCACGCGCGATCTATGACAGCATCTTCCCGTCGGCTGATCCGGTAAGCGAGCGGCAAGACAAGGCGGCGATCGGCCGCGACGGCGTGAGTAACCTCTCGTGATCAAGATCATCGCAGTGCTCTGCAGTCTCTCGACTCCGGGAAATTGCCACGAGCAGATTGTCACCACGTCTGACCTCGCCGAGATCTCGATGCGGTCCTGCATGATGGGCGCACCGCAGCTTGCCGAATGGATGAACCAGCATCCCGCCGAGCGGCTGGCGGGATGGCGCTGCGTGATGGGTCAACAGGGCGGCAGAGGCACCTAGCGCCGCTCTCAAATGATACTCCCGTTGCTGGGCTTGATCAGGCAACGCGCGGCGCGGAAGCGCTGACGCGCGCGGCAGTCAGGCCCTATCGCATCGGCGGATTGGTGTTGCTCCAGGTCGGGGCTGCGTTGGTGACGCCGACCGACGGCCAGTTATATGTTCCGATCGAGGGTGCCGTCACCGTCCCGACAGACTGGCCGGATGTCCCATAATAGGTCCTCGGCTGCGCCGCAGTCGCTCCGGGGCCGCTATTGGTCGGTGCCATCACGCCCGTGGCATAATGTCGGCTCGACCTGTGCTTCTTCGCTTCAGCCGCGAACGGCGCGGCAAGCAGTCCGGTCGTGATGAGTGCGGCTATGACGAGCCTGGTCGTTGTCATGACTGATCCCTTCATTCGCTCCGCGCCTGCTGCGCCATATGTTCATTCATCAAAGAATTCCCATAGGCCCCCGTTCATAACTCCGTGTGCGCGGAAACGTGCCGTAGCGCCATGACGCCGCACAATCAGCGCCGCCTGGGCCGGCACGCCGAACGACCATGGCTGCCTTCGGATGGACCCGAATCAGCATTAGTGCATTGGCTTCAGCAGTCTCCCGAATGCGAGTAGCATGACCGGCCCCGAATTGAAGCAACTCCGCGCCGACCTTTCCGACGCCATCGAGCGCGAGCTCACCGCGGTCGACATGGCGAAACTGTGTGCCTTGCCGGAGAAGGGCGGTGCCGACACGATCCGGCGTTGGGAGGTGAGCGGGCCGGCGCTGGCCGCGACCAAGGTGCTGCGCGTGCTCGCGATGGCGAGCGAGCGCTATCCGATCCTGGAGAAGTTCGACATCTTCGATCGCCACGACGTGCGCGTGGAGGACCGGCCGGCGAAGCGCGCGGCCTTTCGCGCGCAGATGCGCGACGAGGTGCTGCGGCGTCTTGGTTAACAAGAAGCGCGTACAAGTTACCGAGAGGCTCCCGGATTAAGCCTTCCTTCACCACTTCTTAAGCTGGCATTAATCACGAAAATCATTTAGCGCCCAATAACTTAGGTTGGCTGTCGTTGTGCCATGCATGTGACAGCATTTTCGTCAAAAGCCGGCTATCTGCAAAACCAACGACGGCGCGGAAAGCGCGCCTGCCGGGAACATAAGTGCTGGAGTTTGGACTATGAAGAAGATTCTGTTTGCGACCGTGGCGCTGCTCGTGGTGGGCGCGGCTGCGCCGGCGATCGGTGCCGATCTCGGCGCCCGCCCCTATTACAGCAAGGCTGCGCCGGCCTATGCCGCGCCGATCTACAACTGGACCGGCTTCTATATCGGCGCGCATATCGGCGGCGCGTTCTCCAGCGACAACAATTTCAACGGCCTCTCCACCGGCAACAACGGCAACGGCCGTTTCCTCGGTGGTCTGCAGGCTGGTGCAGACTGGCAGTTCAACCCGAGCTGGGTGATCGGTGCTGAAGCTCAGTATTCCTGGCTCTCCGGCAATGTCGGCGCAGTGTTCCCGGGCGGCGTGGCCTACACCAACGACCAGCGCGGCCTCGGCTCGATCACCGGCCGCGTCGGCTACACCTGGGGCCCGGGCCTGCTCTACGTGAAGGGCGGCTACGCCTATTCGGACAACAACGAGAAGGTGACGATCGGCGGCGTGCCGACCGGCTTCATCATCGCCGGCGATCACCGCAACGGCTACACCGTCGGCGCCGGCCTCGAGTACATGTTCGCGCCGAACTGGTCGGCCAAGGCCGAGTACCAGTATTACAATTTCGGCGACGCGCACTTCACCGCGGGTCCGCTGGTCGGCACCGGCAACTTCACCACCGACGACCACACCTTCAAGGCCGGCCTCAACTACCGCTTCAACTGGGCGAGCCCGATGGTCGCGCGCTACTGATCGCGCCTTCAAAAAATCCCTTCGCTATCGAGGGCCGGCACCGCTGCCGGCCCTTCCTTTTTCGCTCTGCGGAACTTGCCAAGCGTGCCAAGCAATTGTGCAACTTGCGATTTTTTAACCCGCGCCGAGGATACTGCGCAGCGAAAATAAGAGATTACGGGCGTGGGGGAATTTTCGATGGCGATCCGTCTGAGCTTGGGCCGATTGAAGCCGCGTTTCAAAATGCCGAAATGGGGCCTGCGCGGCAGCCTGTTTGCGGCCTTTGCCGTGATCGCGGGCATGGGCCTCGTGATCGCCGCCGGCGCCGGCTTCGTGTTCAACCATCTCGGCACCACCATGATGGATCTGAGCGGTCGCGACATCCCGCGCCTGTCCGCGAGCCTGCAGCTCTCCTCGCAGAGCGCGACGCTGGCAGCGCAAGGACCGGGCCTGCTCGCATCTCCAAGTGATGATGCGCTGAACGAGCGCACCAAGAACGTGAAGGACATCCAGCACCTCGCGATGGCCAAGCTCGGCGAGATCATCGAGCTCGGCGCCGACAAGCAGGTCGCCAGCGCGCTCGGCGAAACCGTCAAGAGCATCGATGAAGCCACCAAGAGCCTGGTGTCGGCGGCGAAGGAGCGCCTCGACACGATTGCGCTGCATAACAAGCAATATGAGGCGCTGCGCAAGGCGCAGCTCGCCTTCGTCGGCGCAGCCAACCCCGCAATGCTGGATACCCAGACACGGCTGAGCGCAATCCTGGCATCGACAAACGTGTCGGCAGACGACGCCATGGAGGCCGTCCGCTCCGTCGGTCAGATCAGCACGGTGCTTGCCAACGGAAATCTGATGGCCGCTGACATGATGGCCGCCTTGTCCGCCAACTCCAGCGATACGCTGGAGACGATCGAACACGAATTCAAGGCGGTCCGCGACCGCGTCAAGTGGAACCTGGAGGACCTGCCCGACACTCCCGCAACCACTGCGGTGAAGGTCGCAATGCAGAAATTGCAGACGTTCGGCGAGGGCAAGACCGGCGTGTTCAAGATTCGCCAGAAGGAGCTCGACGCGATCGACTACGGCCAGACCATCCTGGACGAGACCCGCAAGCTCAATGTCGGTCTCGGCATCAGCGTGCAGCAGCTCGTCGACGGCGTGCAGAAGGAGACCAATGCGTCGACCTTCCAGGCGCGCCAGGAGATCTCGCTCGCCACCACCGCAATGCTGGCCCTGGGCGGGCTCACCCTGATCGGCTCGGCGCTGTTCGTCTGGCTCTATGTCGGCCGCAACATCCTGCGCCGCATCCGTGAGCTTCAGCGCGCCATGCAGCTGCTCTCGGCCGGCGACCTCGACACCGAGATCGTCCGCTCCCGTCAGAACGACGAGATCGGCGCGATGAAGGAAACGCTGACGGTGTTCCGCGACAGCATGATCGAAGCCCGGGCGCTTGCGAGCGAGCAGGACAAGGATCGTGTCGTCAAGGCCGAGCGTGCCGCGCATATGGAGGCAAAGATCGCGGAGTTCGAGGGCGCGGTGCGCACCGCGCTCGACAATCTCGCGCAATCGGCCAATTCGATGCAGTCGACTGCGCAGAGCATGTCCAACACCGCGGATCAGTCCAGCGCGCTGGTGAACGCAGTCGCCTCCGCGGCGGAGGAGACCTCGGTCAACGTGCAGACCGTATCGTCAGGCACCGAGCAGCTGTCGTCCTCGATCGAGGAGATCAGCAAGCAGGTCGTCACCTCGGCCGCGATCGCCAAGAAGGCGGTTGACGAGGCCGGCGCCACCGACGCCACGGTGCAGAGCCTTGCCGATAGCGCAAGCCGCATCAGCGTCGTGGTCGACCTGATCCAGACGATTGCGTCGCAGACCAATCTGCTCGCGCTCAACGCCACCATCGAGGCGGCGCGCGCGGGCGAGGCAGGCCGCGGCTTTGCAGTGGTTGCCTCCGAAGTGAAGAGCCTCGCCAGCCAGACCGCGAAGGCGACGGAGGAGATCCGCACCCAGATCGCCAGCATGCAGCAGGTCACGACCTCCGCCGTCGGCGCCATCCAGGGCATCGGCCGGATCATCGGCGAGATCGACAACGTCACCACGACGATCGCGGCTGCGGTCGAGGAACAGGGCGCTGCGACCCGCGAGATCGCCCGCAACATCCAGCATGCGGCCGGCGGCACCAGCGAGGTCTCCAGCAACATCGTCGGTGTCTCCACGGCTTCAGCCGAGGCCGGCGCCGCGGCGACCGAGGTGCTGAATGCATCGGACGCCCTCCGCCGCGAAGCCGATATGCTGCGAGGAGAGATCGACGCGTTCCTCAACAACATGCGGGCGGCGTAAGGACGCCGTCCCTTAGCCCGGATCGAGCCCGTAATCCGGGCTACGGAAAACTGCGCGGAATGACCGCCATGCGGACGGGCCGCGGGTTCTTTTTCGGCTGGCGCCCCGCCCGCGCTGGGTTTAAGCGGATAGCATGAACGCAAAAACCGACACCGTGCCGTCCTCCGCCGAGGCCCTGCGCTATCCCTGGGAACAGCATCCCGGCCCCGAAGAGGTCGTGGAAGTCAGGCCCGGCGTGTTGTGGGCACGGCTGAAGCTGCCGTTCCGCCTCAACCATGTGAACATCTATCTGCTCGCCGATGGCGACGGCTATGCGATGGTCGATGCCGGCTTCGGCAACGAGGAGACGATCGAGGCCTGGACAAGACTGTTCGAAGGGCCGCTGAAGGGCGTCCACATCACCCGCCTCATCGTCACCCACTCGCACCCCGATCATGTCGGCCTTGCCGGGTGGATCGTCGAGCGGTTCAACTGTCCGCTGGTGATGTCGCAGGTCGAATATCTGCAATCGGTCTATCACCAGAACCGCGGCACCGAAGAGCGGCGCGAAGCGCAGCGGCTGTTCTTCCGCCGCCACGGCATGGACGAGTCGCTCACCGAAAAGCTGCTCGGCCGCGGCCAGGACTATCTCAAGCGCGTTTCGGTGCTGCCGCCTTCCTACCGCCGCATCTCGCATGGCGACGAGGTCGTGATCGGCTCGCGCCGCTTCAAGGTGATCACCGGCGGCGGGCATGCGCTCGACCAGGTGATGCTGTATTGCGCCGACGACAAGCTGTTCCTCTCCGCCGACCAGGTGCTGAGCAAGATCTCCCCGAATGTCAGCGTGTGGGCGGTCGAGCCCGACCAGAATTCGCTCGGCGAATATCTGGCCTCGCTCGCGAGCCTCACCACCACCCTGCCCTATGATCTGCTGGTGCTGCCCGGCCATGGCGTGCCGTTCTACGGACTGAAGACCCGCATCAAGCAGCTCGCCGACCACCACGAGGAGCGCTGCCGCCTGATCGCGGAAGCCTGCCGCGAGGTGCCGCAGACCTCGCGCGCCCTGGTGCCTGTGGTGTTTAACAAGCATGTGCTGGACGAGCACCAGATGGGCTTCGCCGCCGGCGAGCTCGTCGCCCACGTCAACTATATGATTGTCGAGGGCCGGCTGACCGCCGAGACCAAGGACGGTGTGCTCCAGTTCAGGACAACGTGAGCGTTGTCATAGCCTCGCCCCGCTTGCGGGGAGAGGCCGGCGCGCGAATGCGCGGCGGGTGAGGGGGACTCTCCGCGAGTCCAATTCTCACCGTCCCCGTGGAGACCCCCCTCACCCCACCCTCTCCCCGCAAGCGGGGCGAGGGAGCAGCCGGATGCTGCAAAGCAGCATCAAAGGTCGCGCGGACTTGATCGGGATCAAGCTTCAAATCGCACGATAGGGCATTTTGCCCAAATGCCCGTCACGCCCAAATGTGGGATAGCGCATAGACACTAGAGTTGGAAAAGCTCTAAGTAGATGCGCCCTTTTGGTCAGTTCCGTCTCAGGTTGCACCGATGGATTACGCCCAGTTCTTCAGTTCCGCCCTCGATCGCCTCCACACCGAGCGGCGCTACCGCGTGTTCGCCGACCTCGAGCGTATCGCCGGCCGGTTCCCGCATGCGCTCTGGCACTCGCCGAAGGGCAAGCGCGACGTCGTGATCTGGTGCTCCAACGATTACCTCGGCATGGGCCAGCACCCGAAGGTGGTCGGCGCCATGGTCGAGACCGCAACCCGCGTCGGCACCGGTGCAGGCGGCACCCGCAACATCGCCGGCACGCATCATCCGCTGGTGCAGCTCGAGGCCGAGCTCGCCGACCTTCATGGCAAGGAAGCCGCACTGCTGTTCACCTCGGGCTACGTCTCGAACCAGACCGGCATCGCCACCATCGCAAAGCTCATTCCGAACTGCCTGATCCTGTCGGACGAGCTCAACCACAATTCGATGATCGAGGGCATCCGCCAGTCCGGCTGCGAGCGGCAAGTGTTCCGCCACAACGATCTCGGCGACCTCGAAGCGCTCCTGAAGGCCGCCGGTCCGAACCGGCCGAAGCTGATCGCCTGCGAGAGCCTCTATTCGATGGACGGCGACGTCGCCCCGCTCGCAAAGATCTGCGACCTCGCCGAGAAGTACGGCGCGATGACCTATGTCGACGAGGTTCACGCCGTCGGCATGTACGGCCCGCGCGGCGGCGGCATTGCCGAGCGTGACGGCGTCATGCATCGCATCGACATCCTCGAAGGCACGCTGGCCAAGGCGTTCGGCTGCCTCGGCGGCTATATCGCGGCCAACGGCCAGATCATCGATGCGGTGCGCTCCTATGCCCCGGGCTTCATCTTCACTACCGCGCTGCCGCCGGCGATCTGCTCGGCCGCGACCGCCGCGATCAAGCATCTGAAGACCTCGAGCTGGGAGCGCGAGCGCCACCAGGATCGCGCCGCCCGCGTCAAGGCGATCCTCAATGCCGCCGGCCTGCCGGTGATGTCGAACGACACCCATATCGTGCCGCTGTTCATCGGCGATGCCGAGAAGTGCAAGCGGGCCTCGGATATGCTGCTCGAGGATCACGGCATCTACATCCAGCCGATCAACTATCCGACCGTCGCCAAGGGCACCGAGCGCCTGCGCATCACGCCCTCGCCCTATCATGACGACGGCCTGATCGATCAGCTCGCCGAAGCGCTGTTGCAGGTGTGGGACCGCCTGGATCTGCCGCTGCGCGCGAAGTCGCTGGCGGCGGAGTAGGCTCGCTCCCCTTTGCCTCTCCCCGCTTGCGGGGAGAGGCCGGATCGCATCGCCAGATGCGATCCGGGTGAGGGGGAGTCTCCGCGAGTCCAACTCTGACCGTCCCCGCGGAGAGCCCCCCTCACCCCACCCTCTCCCCGCAAGCGGGGCGAGGGAGCGCAAGCAGCTCACCCCGCGACTTAACGACAACCTCAGTTCCCGCCGCCACCCGGCATTTCGCTGTCGCCTCTGGCTGCCCAACGCGCTAGATTTGCAGGGAAAATGAGATCGGGCGCTACCGCGCCATGGGAGAAGCACGCTCGCCATGCTGCACGACTGGGGCGTGATCGCTGCCGCCTTCGGCTACATCGGCTTCCTGTTCCTGGTGGCGAGCCATGGCGACCGCCGCTCGCCGGCCGGCCGCGGCCGCGCGTCCGGGCTGATCTACCCGCTGTCGCTGGCGATCTACTGCACGTCCTGGACCTTCTTCGGCTCGGTCGGCTTTGCCACCCGCACCTCGACCGACTTCCTCGCGATCTATGTCGGCCCGATCCTGATGATCGGTCTCGGCGCCGGCGTGCTCCGCCGCGTGATCCAGCTTGCGAAGGCGCACAACATCACCTCGATTGCCGACTTCATCGGCGCGCGCTACGGCAAGAGCCAGGCGGTGGCGGCCACCGTGGCGCTGATCGCGATCATCGGCTCGGTGCCCTACATCGCCCTCCAGCTCAAGGCGGTCGCCTCCTCGCTCGAAGTCATCCTGAGCGAGGACCAGGCGTTCTCCCACATCCCGATCCTCGGCGACATGGCGCTGATGGTGACGCTGGCGATGGCAGCCTTCGCGGTGCTGTTCGGCACCCGGCAGACCGACGCCACCGAGCATCAGCACGGCCTGATGCTGGCGGTCGCGACCGAATCCATCATCAAGCTGGTCGCCTTCCTCGCCGCCGGCATCTTCGTCACTTTCTGGATGTTCTCGCCGCACGAATTGATCGAGCGCGCGATGAAGACGCCGGAGGCGGTGCGCGCCATCGACTATTCGCCGTCGATCGGCAATTTCCTGACCATGACGCTGCTGTCGCTGTGCGCGATCATGCTGCTGCCGCGCCAGTTTCATGTCAGCGTGGTGGAGAATTCCTCGGATGCCGAGGTCAGCCGCGCCCGCTGGCTGTTTCCGCTCTATCTCGTCGCCATCAATGTGTTCGTGATCCCGATCGCGCTCGCCGGCCTCGTCACCTTCCCGTTCGGCGCAGTCGACCCTGATATGTACGTGCTGGCATTGCCGATGGAGGGCGGCGCGGGACTGCTCAGCGTCGCCGTCTTCGTCGGCGGCCTGTCGGCGGCAACCGCGATGGTGATCGTCGAGTGCGTTGCGCTATCCATCATGGTCTCCAACGATCTCGTGGTGCCGCTGGTGCTCAAGAGACGGCCCGACGGCCGTGCCGGCGCCACCGATTTCGGCGACTTCCTGCTGCGCTCACGGCGGCTTGCGATCTTCGCCATCATGGTGATGGCCTATTTCTACTACCGCGCGCTCGGCAACACCCAGCTCGCGGCGATCGGCCTGCTGTCCTTTGCCGCCATCGCACAACTCGCGCCCGCCTTCTTCGGCGGCCTGTTGTGGCGGCGCGCCACCGCGCGCGGCGCCATCGGCGGCATGATGGTCGGCTTCGCCCTATGGCTCTACACGCTGTTCGTACCGAGCTTCATGGATTCCTCGACCGCGGGCATTATGCTGCTCCAGCACGGCCCGTTCGGCATCGAGGCGCTGCGGCCGCAGGCGCTGTTCGGCGCCGACCTGCCGCCGCTGATGCATGGCGTGGTCTGGTCGCTCTCGCTCAACATCCTCACCTACGTGCTGCTGTCGCTGGCGCGGCAACCCTCGTCCATCGAGCTGGTGCAGGCCGACCTGTTCGTGCCCAACACGCTCGCGCCCATCGCCCCGAATTTCCGCCGCTGGCGCACCACCATCACGGTGCAGGACATCCAGACCACGGTCGCGCAATATCTCGGGCCCGATCGTGCCCGGCAATCGTTCGAGGCGTTCTCGGCACGGCGCAACATGCGGCTGGAATCCGGAGCACCAGCCGATTTCGAGCTGCTGCAACACGCCGAGCACCTGATCGCTTCCTCGATCGGGGCTGCATCCTCGCGCCTCGTGATGTCGCTGCTGCTGCGCAAGCGCACGGTCTCCGCGAAAGCCGCGCTGAAGCTGCTCGACGATTCCCATGCGGCACTGCATTTCAACCGCGAGATCCTGCAGACCGCGCTCAACCATGTGCGCCAGGGCATTGCGGTGTTCGACGCCGACTTGCAGCTGATCTGCTCCAACCGGCAGTTCGGCGATCTGCTCAACGTGCCGCCGCATTTCATCCAGTTCGGCACGCCGCTCCGCGAGATCCTGGAGTTCATGGGCGTGAGCGACCCTGCCAATGAGGCTGACCGCGAGGCGATGATCGAGCAGCGGCTCGTGGCCTACACCACCGACAGCGAGCCCTATCTCGAACGCCTGCCGGAACGCCACATGGTGATCGAGGTGCTCACCAACCGCATGCCCGGCGGCGGCTTCGTCATCACCTTCACCGACGTCACGCCGACCTTCGAGGCGGCGGAAGCGCTGGAGCGTGCCAACGCGACGCTGGAGAAGCGCGTGCGCGACCGCACCGAGGAGCTGACGCGGTTGAACTCCGAGCTCGCGCTGGCCAAGAGCAGCGCGGAGGACGCCAGCATCTCCAAGACGCGCTTCCTCGCGGCCGCCAGCCACGACATTCTCCAGCCGCTGAACGCAGCGCGGCTCTATGTCACGAGCCTGGTCGAGCGCCAGCACAGTGGCGAGGAGACGCGGCTGGTCGAGAACATCGACGAATCGCTGCAAGCCATCGAGGAAATCCTCGGCGCGCTGCTCGATATCTCCAGGCTCGATGCCGGCGCGATGACGACCTCGATATCGAGCTTCAAGATGGCCGATCTGATGCGCTCGCTGGAGATCGAGTTCGCACCGATCGCGCGCGCCAAGGGCCTGGATCTCACCTTCGTGCCCTGCTCGCTGCCGGTCGAGTCGGATCGGCTGCTGCTGCGGCGACTGCTGCAGAACCTGATCTCGAACGCGATCAAGTACACTCCGCGAGGGCGCGTGCTGGTCGGTTGCCGCCGCCACGGCCCCTCGCTCAAGATCTGCGTCTACGACACCGGCGTCGGTATCCCCACGGTCAAGCGCGGCGAGATCTTCAAGGAATTCCACCGCCTCGAGCAAGGCGCGCGGATCGCGCGCGGGCTGGGGCTGGGTCTCTCGATCGTCGAGCGGCTGGCGCGCGTGCTCAACCACGGCATCGCCATCGATGCCAATACGAGCGGCGGCTCCTTGTTCTCCGTGACGGTGCCGACCGCGAAGGCCGTGACGCTCACCGCAGCGGTGACCAGCGCAACGCCGCTGGCGCGCACGCCAATCGCAGGCGCGCTGATCGTCTGCATCGAGAACGACGCCGCGATCCTCGACGGCATGCGGACTCTGTTGAAGGCCTGGGGCGCGGAGGTGATCGCGGTCGCCGATCCCGAAGGCGCGATCGCCGCGATCGAAGCGGCCGGCCGGCGCGTCACCGGCCTGCTCGTCGACTATCACCTCGACCGCGGCAATGGCGTCGCCGCGATCCGCGACATCCGCCGCCGCTTCGGCGACACCATCCCCGCGATCCTGATTACCGCCGATCGCAGCCCTGCCGTGCAGATGGCCGCACGCGACGAGAGGATCGCGGTGCTGAACAAGCCGGTGAAGCCGGCCTCGCTGCGTGCCTTGCTCGGGCAATGGCGGACGCAGCAGATGGTGGCCGCGGAGTAAAATCCGGGGTCAGCAGCCAGTCGATCCGCTGAGCCCGCGCGACGTCTCGAGCTCAAGCTGGGATTGGTGTCGAATGAGCGCTCACGCACCGCCGTCGGCATCGATGACGGCCTTGGCAAAGGCTTGCGGTGCTTCCTGCGGCAAATTGTGACCGATGCCGCCGGTGATCAGGCGATAATCGTAGCGGCCGGAGAATCTCTTGGCGTAAGCGCTGGGATCGGGGTGCGGCGCGCCGTTGGCGTCGCCCTCCATCGTGATCGTCGGCACGTTGATAACAGGAGTTGCCGCAAGCTTCTTTTCGATCTCCTCGTACTTCGCCTCGCCCTTGGCGAGGCCGAGCCGCCAGCGGTAATTGTGGATCGTGATCGCGACGTGATCCTTGTTCTCGAAGGCCTTCGCACTGCGATCGAAGGTGGCGTCGTCGAATTTCCACTGCGGCGAGGCCAGCTTCCAGATCAGCTTTGCGAAATCATGCGTGTACTTCTCGTAGCCGGCGCGGCCGCGCTCGGTCGCGAAATAGAACTGGTACCACCATTGCAGCTCGGCCGCAGGCGGCAGCGGCGCGTTGCCGGCAGCCTGGCTGGAGATCAGATAGCCGCTGACCGAGACCAGCGCGCGGCAGCGCTCCGGCCACAGCGCCGCAATGATATCGGCGGTGCGCGCGCCCCAGTCGAAGCCGGCAACGACCGCCTTCTTGATGTCGAGCGCATCCATCAATGCGATGATGTCGACGGCGAGCGCGGCCGGCTCGCCGTTGCGCAGCGTCTGGGCGGAGAGAAAATGCGTCGAGCCATAGCCGCGCAAATAGGGGATGACGACGCGATAGCCGGCCTGCGCCAGGATCGGCGCGACATCGACGAAGCTGTGGATGTCGTAGGGCCAGCCGTGGAGCAGGATCGCCACCGGGCCGGTCGCGGGACCGGCTTCGGCGTAGCCGACATTGAGGACGCCGGAATTGATCTGCTTGATCGTGCCGAAAGATGCGCTGGTTGCGGACGATGGCGGCGTCTCGGTTTCGGCGCGTGCAAGGTCGATCACACCGAGGCCGATAGCAACGGTCCCGGCGGCGACGCCGAGGAACTGGCGGCGATGCTGGTCGATAATCTGTGTCATGATCTCTTGCCTCGTTGATGGTGTCCGAATCGTCAGATCAGGTCGACGGTGACGTCGGTGTCCGGGCCGTGTGGAGCGGTTTTTCCGTTTGGCTCTTGAGCGTCTCCTTGCCGTCACGCAACTGACTATCAGGGGCCAGCGCAGCGAGGCAATCCAGATTTCCTCCGCGGCGGCAGACTGGATTGCTTCGCTGCGCTCGCAATGACAGAGCAAGGGGTGAGGCCATCGCTCCCCAACTCACATCTCAAACAGCAGGCACACCTTCTCCTCCTCGCGGCGCAATCCGCCCGAGTTTTGCTTCCGCTTCTCGCCCTTCAAACAAAGGGCGCAGGGAAGGCCGGGTGCTGACCTCGCACCCACGGTCCGCTGTGCGCGGGTAGCGCAAAAAGAATTGCACCAGCGGCATACAGGTGAAGCCGAACACACGACCTTCCCTGCGCAGTGGTTGGACGGCTTATGCCGTGCTCTCCCGGGAGCCGAGTTCGTTCTGGCCTCCCTTCGCCCGACGGAATTCGCCGACACCGCGCCGGTTGACGCCAATGCCGCCTCCGCAAGACTTGACCGTAGCGACGACGGTCAGGACCACACGGTTTTGCCGTACGCAAGCAATCCTGCTTCGGCCCAAGAGGGCCTGGCAGGACAAAGCGCCGTTCGTTCACGCGGCTTGCAAGCAGCTCACGGGGCTCGGCTCAATCCACTGCCCCACCCTGCCACCCACATCCGCGACGGCACCGCTCAGCGTCCACCGCAGCCCGATCCGCGGCTCGTGACGACGTACGACCGCCCCTTTTCGCCGGATCAGGATGGGCGACACATACGACAAATCCGAATTTCGGTAAAGTGGAATATTTTGGTGCGCAGCGATTGACCCAGCGATAGGGTATTTTGCCCGTCGGGCAGCGCAAGCGCCGGTAGCAAAGCCTACCCCGTCGGCGTGCCCTGCTTCCACTGGCCGCCGGCGATCCGGGCGGCGGCGATCACCGCCTGGGTCCGGCTCTCGACCCCGAGCTTTTGCAGGATGGCCGAGACATGCGCCTTGATGGTCGCCTCGGAGACGCCGAGCTCGTAGGCGATCTGCTTGTTGAGCAATCCCTCCGACAGCATCATCAGGACCCGCACCTGCTGCGGCGTCAGCGTCACCAGGCGGTCGCGCAGGCGCGTCATGTCGGGGTCGGCGGCGGCCGTCAGGTCGGTATCGGCGGGAACCCAGACGTCGCCTTCCATGACCTTGCGGATGGCATCACGCAGCGTCTCGACGCCGAATCGCTTGGGGATGAAGCCGGAGGCGCCGAAATCGAGCGAACGGCGGATCGTGGCGCTGTCGTCGGAGGCCGAGACAATCACAACCGGGATCGCCGGATATTGCGCGCGCAGATAGATCAGGCCGGAGAAGCCGGAGATACCTGGCATCGAGAGGTCGAGCAGGACCAGGTCGACGTCGGAGGTCTGTTCCAGAAGCTTGGTCAGATCCTCGAACGACCCGGCCTCGTCGATCTTCGCCGTGCTCAGGACACTGGCCACCGCCTGCCGCAGCGCATCGCGGAACAGCGGATGGTCATCGGCAATGACGAGATGGGTGGAGGGAGCGCTCATCGATCTCTTGCTGTCGTTCACAACCGGGCCAGTAGTCCGGACCGGCGCAATGGTCAATTCTTCCCCGGCCGGCCGTGGCATGCAAGGGCACATTATTCCTTTGCGGGAAAGGGGTTAATCCGCAAGTCGTGTGCCGAGGCGCAGCACTCTACATCCGCCCCGTCAGTTGCGCGTCAGTGCGCAAGGCCAAAAGTCGTATTGGGGCGGGTTTCACACCGATGTTACCTTGGAGGCAAGACCCAGGTTGATCCGGCATGCCCGGACAGCCGGGACGCGAGGAAACGAAATTCGGGGAGCGCATTCACGATGTCCACACTGGCTGCAACGTCGGCACGGTCGACCGGCATGACGAAGGATGAGAGGTTCGTCATCCTCGCATCGTCGCTCGGCACCGTCTTCGAATGGTACGACTTCTATCTCTATGGATCGCTGGCCAGCATCATCGGCACACAGTTCTTCACCATCGCCGGCGCCGACGGCAAGCCGATGTTCGACCAGGCCACGCGCGACATCTTCGCGCTGCTGGCCTTTGCGGCAGGCTTCCTGGTCCGTCCGTTCGGCGCGATCGTGTTCGGCCGCGTCGGCGACATCGTCGGCCGCAAATACACCTTCCTAGTCACCATCCTGATCATGGGTCTGTCGACCTTCATCGTCGGCCTGCTGCCGGGTGCCGCCCAGATCGGCATCGCGGCCCCGATCATCCTGATCGGTCTGCGCCTGCTGCAGGGTCTCGCGCTCGGTGGTGAATATGGCGGTGCAGCGACCTACGTCGCCGAGCATGCGCCGCAGGGCAAGCGCGGCTACTACACCTCGTTCATCCAGACCACCGCGACGCTCGGCCTGTTCCTGTCGCTGCTGGTGATCCTGTTCACCCGCTCCGCGACCGGCGAGGCTGCCTTTGCCGGCGCACCCGGCTCTTATTGGGGCGGCTGGCGCATTCCGTTCCTGGTATCGGTCGCGTTGCTCGGCATCTCGGTCTGGATCCGTCTGCGCCTGAACGAATCACCGGTGTTCCAGCGCATGAAGGACGAGGGCAAGGGCTCTAAGGCGCCGTTGACCGAAGCCTTCGCCACCTGGAGCAACGCCAAGATCGTGATCCTGGCATTGTTCGGCCTGACCATGGGCCAGGCGGTGATCTGGTACACGGGCCAGTTCTACGCGCTGTTCTTCCTTCAATCGATCCTGAAGGTCGACGGCTATACCGCCAACCTCCTGATCGCCTGGTCGCTGCTGCTCGGCACCGGCTTCTTCCTGGTGTTCGGCGCGCTGTCCGACCGGATCGGCCGCAAGCCGATCATCCTGGCGGGCTGCCTGATCGGCGCACTGACCCTGTTCCCGATCTTCAAGATGATCTCGACCAACGCCAATCCGGCGCTGGAAAAGGCCTATGAGACGGTCAAGGTGCAGGTGGTGGCGGATCCCGCAGGCTGCGGCGATCTGTTCAACCCGGTCGGCACCCGCGTCTTCACGGCGCCTTGCGACACGGCCCGCGCCTTCCTCGCCCTCTCGTCGGTCAAGTACACGACCGTTCCGGGACCGGCGGGCGCGGTGAAGATCGTCGTCAACGACAAGGAAGTGCCCTACACGGACGCCAAGACGTCGAACCCCGCGATCACCGCGGCGACGCAGGCTGCGGGTTACCCGAAGCCGGGTGACGCGGGCATCGTCAAGATGTCGAATCCGTTCGACATCTTCCGTCCGCAGGTGTCGGCCCTGATCGGACTGCTGTTCATCCTCGTGATCTACGTCACCATGGTGTATGGCCCGATCGCGGCAATGCTGGTCGAACTGTTCCCGACCCGCATCCGCTACACCTCGATGTCGCTGCCCTATCACATCGGCAACGGCTGGTTTGGCGGCCTCTTGCCGGCGACCGCCTTCGCGATCACCGCGTCGACCGGCGATATCTACTCCGGTCTGTGGTACCCGGTCGGCTTCGCGTTGATCACGGCCGTGGTCGGCTTCTTCTTCGTCCCCGAGACGAAGGATGTCGACATCACCAAGATATAGTCGCATCGCACGACGCTGACGAAACAGCCGGCCACGGAGCGATCCGCGGCCGGTTTTCTTTTAAGCACTTACTGATTGCCGCCGATGAATTGCAGCACGATTTCGCGGCGATGCGGGCGCGCGCGGTGCTCGACCAGATAGATCGCCTGCCAGGCGCCGAGCGCGAGCTTGCCGTTGAGGACGGGGATCTGAAGCGACGTCTGCGTCAGCATGGTCTTGACGTGCGCAGGCATGTCGTCGGGTCCTTCGGTATCATGAGTCCAGGGCACGTTTTCAGGCGCGAGCCGCGAGAGCGCGGTGGTGAGATCAACGAGCACCGAGGGATCGGCGTTTTCCTGGATCGTCAGCGAGGCTGAGGTGTGACGGATGAACAGCGTCAGCGCGCCGTCGTGGGCGCGCGCCTCAGTGACGAATTTCGCGACCTCGCTGGTGAGATCGGTGAAGCCGCGACCCGGCGTCTGCACGGAGAGCAATGACGATACGATCGTGGTGGCTTGCACTGACGATGGCGCCGAGCGCGTGACGGATTTGGCTAATGACATGAAAGGTCTCTCAACTCAAAAGCTGCCGTAGGGTGGGCAAAGCGAAAGCGTGCCCACCAATCCGCACGACGATATTCAAGGTCGTGGGCACGGCGCTTTGCGCCTTTGCCCACCCTACGGCACCGCGTCGTGCCTCAAATCTTCCCCGACACGTCCTTCTGCACGCGATTGGCCATATCGATCAGCCGGCGCCACGCCTTTTCCAGGAACGACATCGCGCGGTCGAGGTCCTGGTCGCTCGGCAGCGGGATCTCGAGCTTGCGGTCGCCCTCGGCGACCTTCGGCTCGCCCTTCTTCAGGGAATCGGATTTCGGCAGCGCCTCGTCGATCTTGCCGGAGACGGTCGGACCGGCGGCGAGCTGCCCCTTCAGCGTCTCGACCTCGGCCTGGAGCCGGCCGATCTCGGCATCGAGCGCGGAGCGCTCGTCGGGCACGGCGTAACAGGCCCAGCCGGCGCCATTCCTGCTGCAGGTCGAGACCGTGCCGGTGCGGGTGTCGAGCCGCAGCACACCCTCGGGGATCTGCGTCATGCTGTAGCGGCCGTTTTCGCCGTCCGGTGCGGATTGCGCGGCAACCGGGCCGCCGCTGGCCATCGCCACCGCAACGATCGCCACGGCACACCATGATGTTGTGGATGACTTCGCCGGTCTCATCGCGCTCTCCGCCACGCCGCGCAGGTGGCACATCCTCGAATTCTACACCCGGGCGGGCGACGGCGCACCGCCTGCCCGCTCGAATCCGCTGCCGAAAACCGCATCCGCGAAATCAACGATGGCGGCGCCCGCTTTGATCCCGACAGCCGCGACGAAATGTCGGTCGTATCGGTGGATCGCGCGGAGAGCTGCTGCGGTGCGGCGTCACGCTGTGTGCAGCGCTGGCGTGCAGGGAAATATCACCAGATAAATCAAATAGATAAGCGAACACGACGCGATCGTGACTTGGCTTGACTTGATTATGAGCGGTCAGTATGGTCCGCGCGGCTTTTGAGGGTGGCGGGCGTAATTTCCATTCAACCGCAGCGTTTCTGGTCTTCGTGGCATGGCTCAAGACACGGGACACGACGGGAATGGAGATCGCGATAGATCGCCCGAGGAAGCTGCGCTTTCCGAACGGCTCGGAAGTCTTGATAAGCGGTTGTCCGAACTTCGCGACCGCCACGTCAAGACCGAGCAACCCGCAGGTGACGGTGGAGACGGAGCGGCCAGAGCCTCGGCGATGGCGCTTGGTTTCCGGTTATCCTCCGAGTTGATCGCCGGGGTCATCGTCGGAGCGGGGATTGGCTGGGGTTTCGACCGCTTGCTGTCGACGTCGCCTTTCGGATTTATCGTGTTCACGCTGCTGGGCTTCGTGGCCGGCGTGGTGAATGTGGTGAGAACGGCGGGCGCGGGTCAGAACAGGCGCGGTGGTTCTTGAAGCCGATCCGAGCAGGAGAGGAATTTTCGCGCCGGCTTCGCCGGTGCGGGCCGGCCCGGCCGGCAGACCGAGACACGCCGGCTAGCCCGGCAGACCAAGAGATGCCGCGCCGATGAAAATCGATCCGATCCACCAGTTCAACATCGAGCCTCTCTTCACGATCGGCCATATCGGCAATCAAACGATCGCCTTCACCAATTCATCGCTCTACATGCTGGTGGCAGTGGCGATCATCTCGCTCCTGATGCTTGCCAGCGGCACGCAGCTGGTTCCCGGGCGCCTCCAGTCGGTCGCCGAAATCTCCTACGAGTTCGTCGCCTCGACCATCCGTTCGACGGCCGGCTCGGAAGGCATGAAGTTCTTCCCGCTGATCTTCTCGCTGTTCATGTTCATCTGCGTCTCGAACCTGATCGGCATCATTCCCTACACCTTCACGATCTCGAGCCATCTGATCGTGACGGCAGCGCTTGCGCTCCTGGTCTTCTTCACGGTCCTGATCTACGGCGTCGCCAAGAACGGCCTGAAATTCTTCTCGATCTTCGTGCCTCACGGCGTCCCCGGCTACATCCTGCCGCTGGTGATGTTCATCGAGATCCTGTCGTTCTTCCTGCGGCCGGTCTCCCACAGCGTCCGTCTGTTCGCCAACATGCTGGCCGGCCACATCGCGCTGAAGGTGTTCGCGGGCTTCGTTGCCATGCTCGGCTTCTCGCTCGGCGCGCTGGGCTGGTTCGGCGGTGTGCTGCCGCTGGCGCTCACGGTCGCACTGTATGCTCTCGAGATCCTGGTCGCGTTCCTGCAAGCCTATGTGTTTGCGATCCTGACCTGCATCTACCTCAACGACGCCATTCATCCGGGACACTAAGCGGTCCGGGGAATTTCCACCCAAAACCCAATCTTTCCTCCAAGGAGTCTAAAATGGATCCGGCAGCAGCAAAACTTATCGGCGCGGGCATCGCATGCATCGGCATGGGCGGCGCAGGCGTCGGCGTGGGCGTGATCTTCGGCAACTACCTCGCCGCAGCCGTTCGCAACCCGTCGGCTGCTCAGGGCCAGTTCGGCAACCTGATCTTCGGCTTCGCCGTGACCGAAGCGCTCGGCATTTTCTCGCTGCTGATCGCACTGCTGCTGCTGTTCGTTCCGCTCTGAGGACGATTTTTCGCGCCGCTTCGACCGAAGCAGCGCGCATGACAGCAACAGGAGAACTCCATGGCTGAGAGTCATGGCGGGGCGAAAAGTCCGGCGGCGGGCGCCCACACCGAGGCCGAAGGCGGTCACGGTGGCGGTTTTCCGCCGTTCGAGAGCAGCACCTATGCTTCGCAGCTGGTGTCGCTCGCGATCTTCTTCGTCGTGCTTTACGTGATCGTGTCCAAGCTCGCTCTGCCGAAGGTCGGCGGTGCGATCGAAGCGCGTCAGAACAAGATCGAGGGTGACCTCACCGAGGCGCAGAAGCTGAAGGATCAGTCCGAGGCGGCGCTGAAGGCCTATGAAGGCGAGCTCGCTTCGGCGCGTTCGCGGGCGCAGGCGATCGGCAACGAGTCCCGCGACAAGGCGAATGCGCAGGCGGACGCCGAGCGCAAGGCCCTGGAAGAGCAGCTGGCGACCAAGCTCGCCGAGGCGGAGAAGACCATCGCCTCGACCCGCGCGACCGCCATGACCAACGTCCGCGGCATCGCGGCCGATGCGGCAGGCACCATCGTGCAGCAGCTCACCGGCGTCGTTCCGGATGCGGCGTCGATCAGTGCCGCCGTTGATGCGTCCTTGAAGGGTTAGTCGATATGTTCTTCGATCCTGAAACCTGGGTCGCCGTCGCTTTCGTGATCCTGATGATCGTGTTCGGCTATCTCGGGGTCTTCCAGAAGGCGATGGCTGCGCTCGACCATCGCGCCGATCGCATCAAGGCCGAGCTCGACGACGCGACGCGCCTCAAGCAGGAAGCAGCCAAGGTGCTCGCCGACTACAAGGCGCGCACCGCCTCGGCCGAACGCGAGGCCGCCGACATCATCGCCAACGCGAAGTCCGAGGCCGAGCGCATCGCAACCGAGGCCAAGGCAAAGGTGGAAGACTTCGTCGCCCGCCGTACCAAGACCGCGGAGAGCAAGATCGCGCTCGCCGAGGCCCAGGCGGTGGCCGATGTTCGCGCCGCAGCCGCGGAGGCCGCGGTGCAAGCCGCTTCCACGATCCTGTCGCAGTCAGTCAAGGGCAAGGTCGCCGACGATCTGCTCGCCAAGGGCATCACCGAGGTTCGCCAGAAGCTGAACTGAGGGCAAGAGCCTCACAAATCAAAAAGCCGGCGCTGAGCGCCGGCTTTTTTGTTGGGCAAGGTTGTATCCACGAATGAGCTGTCATCGCCCGATTTAGTGTTTAGACCGGACAGATCACTGACAGGTGTTCGGAGACATAGCTGACACATCAAAATGGGCTGGATTGGTCGATTCGGGAGGCCGTCCATGCCCTGGAACGAGGTGTCGGTGATGGATCAACGACGAGAGTTCGTGCGACTTGCGTTGCAGGAGGGAGCGAACCGGCGCGAGCTTTGCCGCCGGTTCGGGATCAGTCCTGATGTGGGCTACAAATGGCTGAGGCGCTGGCAAGCTGGAGACCATGAACTGGCGGATCAGTCGCGCCGGCCCAAGAGCATGCCCAAGCGGAGCGGGCCTGCGGTCGAAGCGCAGGTTCTGGCGATGCGGGACAAGCATCCGGCCTGGGGCGCGCGCAAGATTGCCCATCGCCTGAAGCGCGGCGGCCAGGCTGTGCCGGTGCCCTCGACGGTGCACCAGATCCTGTGCCGGAACGAGCGGATCAAGCCGAGCGAGAAGGCCGCACCGAGTCCTTCAGGCCACCGGTTCGAGAAGGACGCCCCCAATCAGCTGTGGCAGATGGACTTCAAGGGCCACATGCCGCTTGCCAACGGGACGCGCTGTCATCCGCTCACCATGGTCGATGACCACTCGCGCTACGCTCTGTGTCTGAAGGCATGCGCCAATGAGCAGCGTCCCGATGTGCAGAAACATCTGGCCGACACCTTCCGACGCTATGGGCTGCCGGAGGCCTTCTACCTCGACAACGGCTCTCCTTGGGGCGACACGTCCGGCGCTCGCTGGACCGCGCTGAAGGTGTGGCTGCTCAGGCTCGGCGTCAGGGTGGTCCATGCCAGGCCGCGTCATCCTCAGGGCCGGGGCAAGAACGAACGCTTCCATCGCAGCTTGAAAGCGGAAGTGTTCGCTCTGCGCACGTTCCGCACCCTGGCGGAAGTTCAGTGCGCCCTCGACAATTGGCGCACGATCTACAATCTGGAGCGACCACATGAAAGCTTGGACATGGGTATCCCCGCCGATCGTTACCGGCCGAGTTCTCGCACCATGCCGGAACGTGTCCCTCAGGTCCAATACGACGCCGGGGAGATCGTTCGCACCGTCTCCTCGACGCGCAGCTACATCGCCTTCAAAGGCCAGATGTGGAAAGTCCCTCAGGCGTTCTGCGGCGAGCAGCTGGCTGTCAGGCCGCTCGACCGCGACGGCCGTTATGGAATCTTCTTCGCCAGCTGGCAGGTCGCGTCAATCGACTTGACGCGCGGCCAAACCGTCAGTGATGTGTCCGAACAGGCGTCAGCTATGTCTCCAGTCTAAACATTTAGTCGGGCGATCCAGTACTCCGAGACGGTTGTGATCGATCGATAGGCCGCAGTGTACTGGATGCCCCGCCTTCGCGGGGCATGACGGCTGAAACTGTCTCGCGACTTACTTCTTCTTCCCGCGCGCTCTCGGCTCGGGTGCGAGCGCCTGCGGGTCGAAGCCGACATAGAAGATGTAGGAATCGGCGACTGCGGCTGAAGGCACCGGGTAGGACAGGTCCTCGGCGACGAAGGTAAAGGGCACGCTGCCGCCCTCCGACATCTCGACCGTGGTCCGGTAGGCCTTCGAGGCGATCACCTTTTCGCCGACGCCGCCCTGCACCACGGCGACGCGGAGCGGCACCTCGACGCTATTCGGCGCGCCCGCGGGGCCGGCGATGACGCGGCCCTGGATGCCGATACGCGCGGTGATCTCACTTCCGTTACGGACGCATTCGCGCGCCATCTTGGTGATCGAGGCCTGGAAGCGCACATCGTTGCCGACGGCCGGCTTGCCTGTCGCCCCGACCCCGTAGGTGGACGCTCCGGCGCGCACCGTGATCTGCGGGCAATCGATGTCGTCATCGGCCGCCGGTTGGCCCGGCGCGGGCGCCGGCTTGGGCTGAGCGGGCTCGTCGGATTTGCCGCCGAACAGGCTCTTGAAACGGTCGGTCAGCGACTGCGCCGCGACCGGCGACACGGACGCGAATGACACCGACAGCGCCAGCGCGATCACCGGACCCCGCCGCAGCGCATTCCGCAATGATCGAAGCTCTTTCATGAACGGCAGTACTCCATAACAACGTTCCGGCAACAACATCCCGGCCGATCGGCCGGCCAGCGGGTTATATCGTCAAAATCGGCGATCCCAAGGCGAGAAGACAAGGCGAGAAAACACGGCAGGAAAAAAGGTGATCCCGGCGCGCGAGCAAGCCCGGCTCAGCGGCGGAAATCCTCGTGCAGCAGGCCGAACAGGAGATGGTCCTGCCAGACCCCGTTGATGCAGAGATACCGGCGTGCCAGTCCCTCGCGCGAGAAGCCGCACTTCTCCAGCACCCGGATCGACGGCGCATTGGTGGGGATGCAGGCGGCCTCGACCCGGTGCAGGTTGAGCTCGCCAAACAGGGTCGGCAGCAGCACCCGCAGCGCCGCGGTCATGTAGCCGCGATGGGTGTGGGGCTGGCCGACCCAGTAGCCGATGGTGCCGGCCTGAACGATGCCGCGCCGGACATTGGCGAGCGTGATGCCGCCGACCATGGCGCCGTCGAGCTCGCGGAAGATCAGAAAGGGATAGGAGCGGTCCGCGGCGATATCCTCGGAATAGCGGCGCAGCCGGCGGCGGAAGCCGGACCGGGTCAGGTCGTCCGACGGCCAGATCGGCTCCCACGGCGTCAAATAATCGCGGCTGGTCTCGCGCAGATGCGCCCACTGCAGGAAATCCGACATCTGCGGCGCCCGCAGCAACAGCCCGTTGCCGCGGGGGGCGAGAGCAGCAGGTCCACTGGATGGCAGGCGAAAGAGGGCCATGGTGATGCTTCCCGGGGCGCGGGGCGCTGGTTGTGCGGCTCCTAGTGCAGCCGCGCCTTGGCGCGCGCCTTTGTCAATCCTTCCGCAAAAGACACCGCCGTGTCCAGACCCCTGCCGCTGCCCAATGCCACCACCGCAGGGCGGCTGCGCGAAAGCAGTGCACGCGCCGCATCGCGGGTCGATTCGACACTGACGGCATCGATCCGGGCCACGAGCTCCTGCACCGTCTGCGGCCGGCCATAGGCCAGCACGTGCCGGGCGAGCTGCTCGGCGCGCGACGAGCAGCTCTCCAGCGCCATTAGAAGGCCCGCCTTCATCTGCGCCTTGGCGCGGGCGATCTCGGCCTCGGTCAGGGTCTCGACCGAATCATTCATGATGTCGACCACGACCTCCATCATCTCCGGCGCGTCGGCGGGATCGGTGCCGGTGTAGAGGCCGAAGAAACCGGTGTCGGTATAGGGCGCGTGGAACGAGTAGATCGAGTAGCAGAGGCCGCGTTTTTCGCGCACCTCCTGGAACAGTCGCGACGACATTCCGCCGCCGAGGATGTTGGTGAAGACCTGGAGCGAGAACAGCGACAAATCCGTCTGCGGCACGCCTTCCAGCGCCAGCGTCAGATGCGCCTGCTCGAGCTCGCGATGCACGACCTTGGCGCCGCCCTTGCCGAACTGAGCTGCCTGCGGCTTCGGCCCCGGCGCCGCGTCAAAGCTCACAAAGCGCCTCTCGGCCTCGGCGACGACCTGGTTGTGATCGACGGCGCCGGCGGCCGCCACCACCATGTCGGGCCCGCGGTAATGCGTCGAGAGATAGTCGCGCAGCGAGTCGCGGTTGAAGGCGCGCAGGGTCTTGGCGGTGCCGAGCAGCGAGCGGCCCATCGGCTGGTCGGGATAGCAGAGCTCGTTGAGATGCTCGAACACGACGTCGTCGGGCGTGTCCTGGGCCGCGCCGATCTCCTGCACGATGACGTTCTTCTCGCGCTCGAGCTCTTCGGGCTCGAAGGCGGGGTTGGCCAGAATGTCGGCAAGCACGTCGAGCGCGAGCGGCACGTCGGCCTTCATCACCCGGGCATAATAGGACGTGGTCTCGGTCGAGGTGCCGGCATTGAGGTCGCCGCCGACCGCCTCGATCTCCTCGACGATCTCACGCGAGGAGCGCCCCGTCGTACCCTTGAACGCCATGTGCTCGAGCAGATGCGAGATGCCGTGCTCGTTCGGCTTCTCGTCGCGGCCGCCAACGCCGGCCCAGACGCCGAGCGCGGCGGTCTCGAGATGGGGCATGTTGTCGGTGACGACGGTCAGGCCGGAGGCAAGCTTGGAGATCTCGACGCTCATCCGGCAACTCCCTGTTTTGCGGCACGGCTGACCGACAGCACGAACCGCTCGAGCTCGGCCTGATCGTTCTTCATGACCTTCATATGTTCGGATCTGGTCATGAGACCGTCGAGCCAGGCCGGCAGTTGCGGCCGCTGGCCGCAGGCCGCATCCACGGCATCAGGGAATTTGGCCGGATGCGCGGTCGAGAGCACGATGTTAGGCACGGTCGTGTCGGTGGTGTCGCGATCGGCGACCGCGAGCGCCACGGCCGTATGGGGATCGACGAGCTCGCCGGCCTCGCGCCAGGCGGCGCGGATCGCAGCCGCGGTTTCGGTCTCGTCGGCGCGGCCGGCGTCGAATTCTTCGCGGATCGCGGCGAGCGTGGCGTCGGGCAGAACGAAGCGGCCCGATTGCTTCAGCGAATCCATCAGCCGGCGCACGCCGGCCGCATCGCGCTTGCCGGCTTCGAACAGCAGCCGCTCGAAATTCGACGAGATCTGGATGTCCATCGACGGCGAGGCGGTGGCGTGCACCTCGCGCACCTCGTAGATGCCGGTCTTGAGCGTGCGGGCGAGGATGTCATTGACGTTGGCGGCGATGCGCAAGGTTCGCACGGGAAGACCCATGCGCTTGGCGACGTAGCCTGCAAAAATATCGCCGAAATTGCCGGTCGGCACCATGAAATCCACCGCGCGCGCCGGTGCGCCGGCGGCGACTGAGGAGGTGAAATAATAGACCACCTGCGCGACGATGCGGGCCCAGTTGATGGAATTGACGCCGGACAGCGAGGTCGCGTCGCGGAAGCGGTGGTTGTTGAACATCCCCTTCACGAGCGCCTGGCAGTCGTCGAAATTGCCCTCGATGGCAAGCGCGTGGACATTGGCGGCACCCGTCGTCGTCATCATGCGCTGCTGCACCTCGGAGATGCGCTTGTGCGGGAACAGCACGATGAGATCGACATTCTCCAGACCCGCGAAGGCCTCGACCGCGGCGCCGCCGGTGTCGCCGGAGGTCGCGACCACGATGGTGGTGCGCTGGCCGCGCTTGGCCAGCACATGGTCCATCAGCCGCGAGATCAGCTGCATCGCCACGTCCTTGAAGGCGAGCGTCGGACCGTGGAACAGCTCCAGCACGAATTGATGCGGCGACATCTGGCGCAGCGGCACCACGGCCGGATGACGGAAGGTGGCATAGGCCTCGTTCGCCATGCGGCCGAGGTCGGCGTCGGAAATCTCCCCGCCCACGAAGGGACGGATGACGTCGACCGCGACCTCCCAATAGGGGCGGCCGAAGAAGCCGGCGATGGTCTCGACCGAGAGCTGCGGCCAGGTCGCCGGCACATACAGGCCGCCGTCGCGGGCAAGCCCCGTCAGCATCACGTCGCAGAAGCCAAGCTCAGGGGCCTCGCCCCGGGTCGAGATATAACGAGTCAAACTGCCCTCCAAAGGCCGGCCCGACCTGAATCCGGGGCCTTAAGCCTTTGATTTCACGATGTTCCTAGTTCACAGCCAGAGGCTTTGCGGCACCATAGAATGTTTTGCAGGGTCGCACCATGCCCAACGGAAAAGGGCTGCGGCGATGCCGCAGCCCTCTCTTGGAAGGTCTGTCGTTGATGTGTGCAGACCCGGTTTTCCGCGTTGGGACGCCTGCCCCGAAAATCGTTCGTTCGAGCTATCGTCACCTGTCACGTAATCGTCAAGGAGAAAAACGGCGCGCAACGCCGAATGTTCCAGTTTTTCCCGATATGCCGCGGCGAGCCGACGATCAGACTGCCTGACGTCCGGGCTCCGTTGCCGCTTTTTCCCGAATCAATGCGCCGGATCAGGAACGAACGTCTCGCCGGCCCATTGTGTCGGCGGATGGTATCAGCCGTCGTCCACGCATTGCCCGGACGCGCGGCGCCGCCGATCCGTCGGCCGAGCCGGCTGCGTCCTGGAGCAGCCGGTTCGGCCCCTGACGGTGTCAGTTCATCCCGATTTCCACCGCGATCCGGATCAGGTCCGAGTGGTTCTTGGCCCCTAGCTTCTGCTTGAGCAGGGACGTGGTGTTGGCGACGGTCTTGTAGGAGATGCCGAGTGCCTCGGCGACCTCGACGATCTTGTTGCCGCGCCCGAGCAGGCGGAGAATCTCGAGCTCCCGCGGCGTCATCTGCGAGGCCGGATTGGCCTTGATCGCGGCACCGGAGAACGTCACGGCCTCCGCAAGCTGTGGCGAGATGAAGTTGTCGCCTGCGACCACCTTGCGCACGGCCTTGAGCAGGATCCGGGGATCGTCACCCTTGGAGACATAGCCCTGCGCCCCCAGCTCCACCGCGCGCACCACGAAGGCCGGATCATCGTTCATGCTGAACATGATGATCTTGGCGTCCGGATCGTCCTTGCGGATCCGGCGCATCAGCTCGAAGCCCGAGACGTCAGGCAGGCTGATATCGATCACGGTCACGTCGGGCCGCTTGCTGACATAGGCGCGATGGCCTGATTTCGCGTCGGTCGCCTCGTCGATTCGGATCGAATGGTCGGAGGCGAAAAGGGTGCGGCAACCGGACAGCACCACGGGATGGTCGTCGACAATCAGGACCTTGGTCGCCGGCTTGGCGGTATCTTGCATCGCGCGCTCTCTTGTTTTCTGGACTCATAGACCGGCGGGAACAAATGGAAAGAGAAAATCCCGCCAATGCGCGTTAGAATTGACCTAATGTGGCACCGACTTTCGTTCAGGACCCAGCTGTTTCTGCCTCTCGGCATGAGCTTTGTTGCCGCGCTGGCGATGGGCGGCGTGCTGCTCCAGACCTTCGCGGCCGGCCAATTGGCGGACGAGAATGAGCCTGGTCGACGCTCGACCCAGGCCGTCGCTGTCGCGCTCAACAGCACCCTGAGCGTGTCAGACAATCCGCGGAAGATGCTCGACGCATTTGTCAGTTCTTTGGGCACCGCCTCTGATATCCAATTCCGACCGGTGGAAGCGGGTGCCTCGCCTCCCGTGCGGAACGGCCTGCAGGATGTGCATGGTGTTCCGCAATGGTTTGTGGACCTGATTGCCATCCCCGACATAGACGCGGCGTCCCCCGTCATCATCGACGGCAGGCACATCGGCGATATTGTGTTCATGCCCGACCTGTCGGCCGACCTCTTTGAGAAATGGATCGGCTTTCTGGCACTGACGAGCCTCGTCGCAGTGCTGATGGTGCTGACCGGAACGATCGCCCATCTTTTTGCAGGATCCGCGCTACGGCCCCTGCAAAATCTCGGCGCAGGTCTGACCCGTATCCGGAGCGGCGATTATGCTACGCCGATTCCGGTCTCAGGCCCGCCGGAAATCCGGCAGAGCTGCGAGGAAGCCAATGCGCTCGCTGCAACGCTCGCGCAATTAAGCCAGGACAATCGCGACCTGTTGCACCGCTTGGTGTCGCTCCAGGACAACGAGCGGCGCGATCTCGCTCGCGAGCTGCATGACGAGCTCGGCCCGCTGCTGTTCAGCATCCGTGCCGGCACGATCGCGCTGAGCGAGGCCTCGCTGCAGACAGGAAATCCCGGCAACTCCGTGCAGGAGGTGATGCGATCGGTCGAGGCACTGCAGCAAACCAACCGCCGCATCCTCGACCGGCTGCGGCCGCTCTACATCGAGGAATTGGGGCTCGAGGCCAGCGTGCAGACACTACTCCGGAATTTTCGCAGGCAGGCGCCGCATATCGGCCTCACCGCAACGATCGATCCTGATCTCAACGGGATCGACGGGCCGCTGGCCCAAACCGTCTACCGCGTGATCCAGGAGACCTTGACCAACGTGCTGCGCCACGCCGGAGCACGCAACGCCCATGTGGAGACGGCGATTGCCGGCGATATGCTCGCGGTCGAGGTCTCCGACGATGGTAGCGGCTTTCCCGCCGACAATGTCTTCGGCCGCGGCCTGACCGGCATGCATGAACGCGTGCGCGCGCTCAGCGGATCGCTGTCACTGCTGCGCGCGGACGATCGAACCTATGTGCGCTGCCGCCTTCCGCTCGGCGAAATCCGCGACCCGGTCTCAGGCTAGCACGCGCCGCAATCGTGCGAGCCCTGCGGCGCCGGCTTGCACAGCATGCTATGGATCTTGCCTTCCGCGCTGAAGCGGAACGTAGCGCGGATATGCAGCGCGCCCGCGACGGAATATTCCAGATCGATGCCGTTGTGCGCGGGATGGATCTCCTCCAGGCCGAAGCCCGCCGAGGAGAAGGCACTGAGTTTTGGTCCCCAATAGGTTTCGAGCTCGCGCCGGCCGCGATAGAGATGCGTGCCGTTGCACGCGCATTCCACCTCGCCATCGTCGGCATAGAGGTCGAGCAGCGTCGCGAGGTCGCCCCTGCGGCAGGCATCCACCCAATCGACAACAAGTCCCATCTGATCGAAATCGCGCACGCCAGCAATCCTGTTTGCCGCGGAAAAAATCAGAAACGGCTTAAGATCACCCTCGTGAATATGCGCTGAATAATAAAGCCCGGACGATTCCGGGTTCCCACCGGGAACCTACGGGTTTGCGCCGCTCTGCCGTCGTCCCCTCACCCAGACGCCGAATGCAATCAGCACGGCGCCTGCAAGCGCGAACCAGGTGATGGCGTATTGCAGATGGTCGTCTTTCAAATTCACGTCCAGCGGCCCGGGACGTGGAATGTTGTTCTCGGGCGCCGGCTGTTCGAGATCGACGTAGAACGGCGCGGTCGTGCCCCAGCCGAGCGCGCTTGCGATCGCCGGATGATCGCGCACGAACCATAGCCGCTTGTCCCGGTTTGCGGCCGGCGTGAGCCAGCCTGGCTCTTCCGGGAAGCGCAGATAGCCGGTGAGCGCGACCGGCGCACCGGTCACGAGCTTCTTCACGGCGCGATCCTCGACGCTGCGCTCCTGCATCGTGTTCTCGACGAAGCCCGCATCGATCACGACGATCTCGCCGCCCGGCAGCCGCGCCGGCAGGAAGGCCCAGGTGCCGGGGCCGGAGGCATCCTTGCGCACGGCGGAGCCCGACGAATAGACCATCGCATCCGGCGCGGCGGCATAAGTCGCCGTGAAGCTGACGCGGCGAAATTCGTCGCGCGCGGGCGTCAGCGCCGCCCATTGCGCCGGCGGCGGCAGCGCGATCGGCGCCGCCGCGAGACGCTCGGTGAGTGCGGCGATCAGCTCGTGCTTGGCGGTGCGGCGCTGCAATTGCCAGACACCGAGCGCGACGAAGGCCGCGGTCAGCAGCAGCGTGAACAGCGTGAAGCCGGCCACGCGGGGCGTGCGCGCAGGCTCGCTCATTTCGCGCGGTCGACTAGCCGGCCAGGTGCTGCCTTGTGGTGGAATTGCAGCGCGATCAGCAGCGATTTCATGGAGCGCAGTGGCAGAAGCGTGGTTGCGAGGATCAGCGGCAGCCACAGCACTGCATGCAGCCAGTACGGCGGCTGGTACTTGACCTCGACGACGAGCGCGCAGCCGACCACGATCGCGCCGGCCAGCATGATGATGAAGATCGCCGGACCGTCGCCGGCGTCGATGAAGGCGTAGTCGAGGCCACAGCGGTTACAGGATGGCGCGAGCGTGAGGAAGCCCGCATAGAGCTTGCCCACACCGCAACGCGGGCATTTGCACGCGAGCCCGCGCAGGGCGCTTTGCAGGACGGCGGGCTGGGGCTCGGGAGTTCCGGCAGGTTCGTTCATGACGCGGAAGTCTATCACAGTTTCAGTTGGGCCTCGGCCGCCGGAAAACAAAAGGGCGGCCCTGCCGGCCGCCCTCTCCAGATCGATTGGCTACGGCTCAGTGCGCGCCGTGGGCCATGGTCTCGGCGCCGTGTCCCCAGACATAGATGCACAGGAACAGGAACAGCCACACCACGTCGACGAAGTGCCAGTACCAGGCAGCGAACTCGAAGCCGAGATGCTGCGTCGGCGAGAAGTGACCGGCATAGGCGCGGAACAGGCAGACCAGCAGGAAGATGGTGCCGACCAGCACATGGAAACCGTGGAAGCCGGTCGCCATGAAGAAGGTCGCGCCGTAGACGTTGCCGCCGAACGAGAACGCCGCGTGGCTGTACTCATAGGCCTGCACGCAGGTGAAGGTCGCGCCCAGGAGGACGGTGAGGATCAGGCCATACTTCAGGCCCTGGCGATCGTTCTCGAGCAGCGCATGATGCGCCCAGGTGACCGTGGTGCCGGAGGTGAGCAGGATCAGCGTGTTCAGCAGCGGCAGATGCCAGGGATCGAAGGTCTCGATGCCGTGCGGCGGCCAGGTGCCCGGCACCGAGCAGGCGCCGGCCGCAGTGCCGAGGCCGCAGCCGAACACGGCGTCACGGGTGGCGTGGACGGCATCGGCGGGAAACAGCGCTGCGTTGAAATAAGCCCAGAACCAGGCAACAAAGAACATCACCTCGGAGGCGATGAACAGGATCATGCCGTAGCGATGGCTGATCTGCACGACCCTGGTATGGTCGCCCTTGTACTGGGCTTCCTTGATCACATCGCCCCACCAGCTCGCCATGGTGTAGAGCACGCCGACGGTGCCGACACCGAAGATGATCGGCGCGGCCGAGACCATGTGGTGCATCCAGGTGATCGCGCCGACCGCCATGATGAAGGCCGAGACGGAGCCGACCGCCGGCCACGGAGAAGGATCGACCAGGTGGTAGTCGTGATGCTTGCCTTGCGCGGTAGCCATTGCGGTCTGTCTCCTCAATCCCGTGCCTGTCCGGCACCTATCCCCTTAGTCCAACCCCTGAGCGTCAACCCGGCGGCTGGAGATTTCCCTTGCGTTTGTTGTCATCGCCGGATGCGAGCGGCTTCACCACCGGATCCTTCACCGGATAGAACGTGTAGGACAGCGTGATGGTGCCGAGCCCGTCATTGTCGTGGTCGTCGACGATCGACGGATCGACGTAGAACACCACGGGCATCTCGCGCTTCTCGCCGGGCGCCATGGTCTGCTCGGTGAAGCAGAAGCAGTTGATCTTCTGGAAATAGGATCCGACCGTGAGCGGCGCGACGTTGTAGGCGGCTTGCCCTGCGGTGGTCCGCGCGGCCTGGTTGGTCACGGTGTAATAGATCGTGGTGACCTGGCCGATATTGACCTCGACCTCGGTCTGCTCCGGCTCGAACTTCCAGGGCAGGCCCGGCGCGACGTTGGAATCGAAACGCACCACGATCTTGCGTGCGATCGGGCCGGTGGCAGGCGCCGAGGTCGCGACCTGGGTCGTGCCGTTGAAGCCGGTGGCGCGGCAGAACCAGTTGTAGAACGGCACCGCCGCATAGGACGCGCCGACCATCAGCGCGACCACGCCGCCGCAGATCGAGGCGACCAGGGCGTCGCGCCCCAAACCACGGCGCACCGCCTTTGGGGTCACGTCCTGCGATATGGCCGGCTCTCGATCCATCTCTCTCACATTGGCCGCACTAGAACCGCCGGTCCCTTGACCATGGTGACGGCGAAAAACAGGATGACGAGCACACCGAGCGCGAGCGCGATCGCGATCGAGCGCTGACGACGGCTCTTCTTCTGCGCCTCGGTGAGGACGATTCCATCTGGCTCTGGTTTGTCAGCCATTCCTGCCTCATGCGCCCCCAACCATCGGAGCAAGCGCCCGGTACACGACCTCGGCCAGCAAGGTCGCGAACAGCGCGAACAGATACAGGATCGAGAAGGCAAACAGCTTTCGCGTCGCGCGCAACGATTGGCTGCGCTCACGACGGAGATAGACGTTGATGGCGAGCACCAGCATGCCGGCGCCGAGCACCAGCGAGGTCACGCCGTAGATGGCGTCGAAATAGCCGAGCGCCCAGGGCGCGGCAGCCACTGCGATCAGCACGATGGTGTAGAGCAGGATCTGGAGACGGGTCGCATCGGGGCCGGCGACATTGGGCAGCATTGGAATGCCGGCGCGCGCGTAATCGTCGGAGCGGAACAGCGCCAGCGCCCAGAAGTGCGGCGGCGTCCAGAAGAAGATGATGGCGAACAGCAGCAGCGGCTCGACGTCGACCGTGCCTGTTACCGCGGCCCAGGCCACCACCGGCGGCAGCGCACCGGCGGCGCCGCCGATCACGATGTTCTGCGCGGTCCGGCGCTTCAGGCCCATCGTGTAGATCACGACGTAGAAGAAGATGGTGAAGGCAAGCAGCGCGCCCGCGATCCAGTTGACGAGGATGCCGAGCGTCATCACCGAGAAGAAGGCGAGCGTCATGCCGAACGCCATCGCCTCGGGCCGGGTGATGCGGCCGCGCGGGATCGGGCGGTTCGCGGTGCGCGACATCTTGGCGTCGATGTCGCCCTCGAGCGCCATGTTGAGCGCGCCGGAAGCGCCGGCGCCGACCGCGATGCAGAGCAGCGAGGTGATCGCGAGCACCCAGTGGAAGTGTCCCGGCGCCATCGCCATCCCGACCAGCGCGGTGAAGATCACGAGCGACATCACCCGCGGCTTCAGCAGCGCGAGGTAATCGCCAACCTCCGCCTCGGAGATGCGGGGATTGATGTCGATGGCGTTCTGGTCGAGGACGGACACTAATTTCACTCGCTTCGTGATAGAGCCGCGGCGCCCGTCTCGGGCGCCGCGGGAGCTGGCTTACTGCACGCGGGGCAGCACTTCGAACTGATGGAAGGGCGGCGGCGAGGGCAGCGTCCACTCCAGCGTGGTGGCGCCCGCACCCCAGGGATTGTCGCCCGCCGGGACCTTCTTCATGAAGGCGTCGAACACGCAATAGAGGAAGATCAGCACGCCGAATCCGGAGATGTAGGAGCCGATCGACGAGATCAGGTTCCAGCCCGCGAACGCATCCGGATAATCGACGTAGCGGCGCGGCATGCCCGACAGGCCGAGGAAGTGCTGCGGGAAGAACACCAGGTTGACGCCGACGAAGGTGAACCAGAAGTGCGCCTTGGCCAGCGTCTCGTTGTACATGTAGCCCGACATCTTCGGGAACCAGTAGTACCAGCCGGCGAAGATCGCGAACACCGCGCCGAGCGACAGCACGTAGTGGAAGTGCGCGACGACGTAGTAGGTCTCCTGGAGCACGCGATCGACACCGGCATTCGCCAGCACGACGCCGGTGACGCCGCCGACCGTGAACAGGAAGATGAAGCCCACCGCCCAGATCATCGGGGCGCGGAAATCGATCGAGCCGCCCCACATCGTGGCGATCCAGGAGAATATCTTCACGCCGGTCGGAACCGCGATCACCATCGTGGCGGCGACGAAATAGGCCTGCGTCGCACTGGACATGCCGACCGTGTACATGTGGTGCGCCCACACCACGAAGCCGATGCCGCCGATCGCGACCATGGCGTAGGCCATGCCGAGATAGCCGAACACCGGCTTGCGCGAGAAGGTCGAGACGATCTGGCTGATCATGCCGAAGCCGGGCAGGATCAGGATGTACACTTCGGGGTGACCGAAGAACCAGAACAGATGCTGGAACAGCACGGGGTCGCCGCCGCCGTCGGGCGCGAAGAACGTCGTGCCGAAATTGCGGTCGGTGAGCAGCATGGTGATCGCACCGGCGAGAACCGGCAGCGACAACAGCAGCAGGAACACCGTCACCAGGATCGACCACACGAACAGCGGCATCTTGTGCAGGGTCATGCCCGGCGCGCGCATGTTGAAGATCGTGGTGATGAAGTTGATGGCGCCGAGGATCGACGAGGCACCCGCCAGATGCAGCGACAGGATCGCGAAGTCGACGGCCGGGCCCGGGTGACCGGTGCTCGACAGCGGCACATACATGGTCCAGCCGGCGCCGACGCCGTTCGCGCCGGGCTCGCCCTCGACGAAGGTCGACATCAGCAGCAGACCGAAGGAGGCCGGCAGCAGCCAGAACGAGATGTTGTTCATGCGCGGGAACGCCATATCAGGCGCACCGATCATCAGCGGCACGAACCAGTTGCCGAAACCGCCGATCATCGCGGGCATGACCATGAAGAAGATCATGATCAGGCCGTGCGAGGTCACGAACACGTTATAGGTGTGCGTCTCGTGGAATATCTGCACGCCCGGAAACATCAACTCGGCACGGATCGCGATCGACATCGCGGCACCGATGACGCCGGCGATGACCGCGAAGATCAGGTACATCGTGCCGATGTCCTTGTGGTTGGTCGAATAGACGTAGCGCCGCCATCCGGTGGGATGGGCGTGCTCGTGGTCATGCGCGTGATCGCCGTGTGCCGCTGCGCTGGTTGCCATTTTCAAATCCTGCCTTGCGTCCCATTCGGACCTTGGGAGGTCCCGCCCTTTATGTCGCCTTCAGTCCTCAAGCCGTCGCCCGGCGCTTACTGCGTCGGGCCGGCTGCGGAGGCGAAAGTGCTGGTGCCGCCGCTCGCATATTTTTTCTTCGCCGATTCAACCCAGGAGGCGAACTCCTGGTCGTTCACCACGCGAATGGCGATCGGCATGAAGGCATGGTCCTTGCCGCACAATTCCGAGCACTGGCCGTAGAACATGCCGGTCTTGGTGGCCTTGAACCAGGTCTCGTTCAACCGGCCCGGGATGGCGTCGATCTTGACGCCGAAAGCCGGCATCGCAAAGGCGTGGATAACGTCGGCGCCGGTGACCTGGACGCGGATCACCTTGTTGACCGGCACCACCATCTCGTTGTCGACGCCGAGCAGCCGGGGCTGCTTGTCCTGGGCCATCAGCGAATCGAATTCGAACTTGCCGTTGTCCGGATAGGCGTAGGACCAGTACCACTGCTTGCCGGTGGCCTTGATGGTCAGGTCCGCCTTCGGCACATCGAGCTCAAGGAACAGCAGGCGGAACGACGGCACGGCGATGCCGACCAGAATGAGCACCGGGACCAGGGTCCACGCCACCTCGATCAGCGTGTTGTGGGTGGTCCGCGACGGCACCGGATTGGCCTTCGAATTGAACTTCACCACCACGATCACGAGCAGCGCCAGCACGAACAGCGTGATCGCGATGATCAGCACGGACAAGAAGTCGTGAAACCAGACGATATTGTCCATCACCGGAGACCCGGAGGCCTGGAGGTGCCATTCCCACGGCGCCGGCTGCCCGAGCTCGGCGAATGCCGCGCCGCCCGTCGCCAGCGTGATGCCAGCCGCCACCAAGGCGATGGTGGCCAATCCCAGCAAATGCCGGCCCACCCGACTCTTCGACATCCTCATGCCGCTCGCGCTCCCCTTACGAAATCACCCCAGGTGCATTGCCCTATTTCCGGGAAATGCTTATTCGACCCGCCCGTCCGACAAACCGCCGCTCAAGAATACCTCTAAGAGGAATTGGGGCCAGATCGCTCAAACGCCGAAATCAAGCCTCTCAAACCATAATTCTTGATCTATCGCAATGCAGTCTTGAGGCCTCTCCGTCTGCCATCACCCGCAAGATATTTCCCAGCAACATCAGACAAAAATACCATTTCCCGGGATGCCGCGGCTTGACAGCTGAATTGCCCGCGGTAGGCACTGGCGGACAGTTGCGCAGGAACCTGATTCGTGCCGGCGATGGCGGGCCAGGGCGGCGCGGGATTTGCTTGGGAATTGCCTTCAAGACGCCGTCATTGCCGTATCAGTCCACCAGCGCGAGCGACCCAAGCGAGCAGAGGGACCGACCCCGATGGGGCTTTCGAGATGCATGGCAAGGCCGGTTAACCGCCTTTTGGCGCTGATCAGCCTCCTGGCTGTCGCCCTTTTCCTAGCCCTGCCCACCCTCGCCCATGCGCAGGGCGCGGTGCGCTCCGTCCATGGCGACTGGCAGATCCGCTGCGACACCCCGCCCGGCGCCCAGGCCGAGCAATGCGCCTTGATCCAGAGCGTGGTGGCGGAAGACCGCTCCAACGCCGGCCTCACCGTGATCGTGCTCAAGACCGCCGACCAGAAGAGCCGCCTGATGCGGGTGGTTGCCCCCCTCGGCGTGCTGCTGCCCTCGGGCCTCGGGCTGAAGCTCGACAATCAGGACGTCGGCCGCGCCGGCTTCGTCCGCTGCCTGCCCAATGGCTGCGTCGCCGAGGTCGTCATGGACGACAAGCTGCTCGGCCAGCTCCGCAACGCCAAGACGGCGACCTTCATCATCTTCGAGACGCCCGAGGAAGGCATCGGCTTCCCGCTCAGCCTGAACGGGCTCGGCGAGGGTTATGACAAGCTGCCGTAGGGCCGCTGCGGATGGCTCAGTAGATCTCGAGGCAAGCCGCGTCGTCGCTTTCGAAGGAAAGGATTGTCTCCGCATGTCGACGGAGCAAATTGGCAATCTCGACCGTCGTTTGATTGCCGGCACGTAGCCAGATCACCTTGGGCGGGGCACCGAACAGGCCCGCCATTTCGGCAAAATCAACGTCCTGGGTCACTATGGCGAAGCCCTTGGCCTTGGCAAAGTCCCAAAGCACGCGATCGGCAACTTCAGACAACCCCAGGGGCCGGACGTGACTGGACTCCGGAAAGAGATCGACAATCGTTTGACAGAGCTTGAAACTGAGGTTCTGATCGAACAGCAGCTTCATATCGGCGCGGTGATCAACCGCCTCTCGCGATCGGCGGCGTAGGAGAGGCACGCGCGGATGTCATCCTCGGTCAATTCCGGGAAATCGTCGAGAATTTGTGCATGGCTCTGGCCGGCAGCTAGCCAACCGAGCACATCTGCCACGGCAATCCGCATGTGGCGAATACAGGGACGGCCCCCGCGCTTGCCTGGCTCGATGGAGATGACGTCCTGATAGTTCATGCTGACAGCATAGCACCGTTCCGCGCTCGTTGCAGCACGATCCCAACTGCCAGGCACGATCTCGTATCCCCGCGGCAAAGGACGATCAAATGGTGAGATTGCTTCAGCGCCCTCGGCAGAGCAGCCCAGTCCTGGAATTACTTGATTAGCTTCTCGGTCCCGGCTCACATCATGTCGTTTCCGTAATGTGACGGTCCGCCCCTCGCGGAACCAGTCCAAAACCATTATCTTGCCTCACATCCCCCCGATAACGGACGGACGCATGACAAATCCCGCCACAACCTCCCTGCTCGACCGCGCCAATCTCGACCGCGACCAGGTTCGCCATGAGGTCGCGCGCGGCCTTGCCGGTGCCGACGATGGCGAATTGTTCCTGGAATACAGCCAGACCGAAGCGCTGATGTTCGACAATGGGCGGCTGAAGCAGGCGACCTATGACACCTCGCAAGGATTTGGCCTGCGCGCGGTCAAGGACGATGCGGTCGGCTATGCGCATTCCTCCGACGTATCGCTGCCGGCGCTGATTCGTGCCGCCGACGCGGTGGCCGCCGTCCGCGGCGGCTATTCCGGCAGCTTTGCCGCCCCGCCGGCGCATACCAATGTGCGGCTGTATTCCGACGACAATCCGCTGGACGCGCCGGGCTTCGAGACGAAAGTAAAGCTGCTCGCCGAAATCGACGCCTATCTGCGCGACAAGGATGCGCGGGTGCGGCAGGTCAGCGTCAGCCTGGGTGCGACCTGGCAGGTCGTCGAGATCCTGCGTCCCGACGGCGAGAGCTATCGCGACATCAGACCGCTGGTGCGCGTCAACGTCTCCGTCGTCGCCGGCCAGGGCGACCGCCAGGAGAGCGGCAGCAAGGGTTATGGCGGCCGCGCCGGCTATGCCGAATTCATCGAGAGCAAGAACTGGCGCGACGCCGCTGACGGTGCGCTACGCGAAGCGCTGGTCAACCTGGAATCAATTCCCGCTCCTGCCGGCGAGATGGACGTCGTGCTCGGCGCCGGCTGGCCCGGCGTGATGCTGCATGAAGCGGTCGGTCACGGCCTCGAGGGCGACTTCAACCGCAAGAAGACGTCTGCGTTTGCGGGCCTGATGGGCCAGCAGGTCGCAGCCAAGGGCGTCACCGTGGTCGACGACGGCACCATTGCCTCGCGCCGCGGCTCGCTGTCGATCGACGACGAGGGCACGCCGACCAATCGCACCGTGCTGATCGAGGACGGCATCCTGGTCGGCTACATGCAGGACCGCCAGAACGCGCGGTTGATGAACATGAAGCCGACCGGCAACGGCCGCCGCCAGGGCTATGCCCATGTGCCGATGCCGCGCATGACCAACACCTATATGCTCGCGGGCGACCGCGATCCCGCCGAGATTCTCGCGTCGGTGAAGAACGGCGTGTTTGCCGCGAATTTCGGCGGCGGACAGGTTGACATCACCTCGGGCAAATACGTCTTCCAGTGCACCGAGGCCTACAAGATCGAGAACGGCAAGATCGGCGCGCCGCTGAAGGGCGCTATGCTGATCGGCAACGGGCCGACCGACCTGCATCGCATCCGCATGATCGGCAACGATCTCGCGCTCGATACCGGCATCGGCACCTGCGGCAAGAACGGCCAGGGCGTGCCGGTCGGCGTCGGCCAGCCGTCACTATTGATGGAGCGCATTACAGTGGGTGGAACGGGCGCATGAGCGTTGAGAAGGTAACTGTCCCCGCCAAGCGGAAGAGCAGCGGCTGGGCCGGCCAGCTCATGCAGCTCGCCGGCATCGTCGCGGCCGTCTTCATCGCCAAGGGCGCGCTGGCCGAGCCGTTCTACGTGCCGTCGGGCTCGATGGAGCCGACGCTGCTGATCGGCGACGCCCTGCTGGCTTCGAAATTCCCCTATGGCTACGGCACCTCGTCGCTGCCGATCCAGATCAACCTGCCGGAAACCGGCCGCGTCTTCGCGGAGACGCCGAAGCAAGGCGACGTCGTGGTGTTCCGCTGGCCCGGCGACCGCTCGCAGGCCTGGGTCAAGCGCGTCGTGGGTTTGCCCGGTGACCGCATCCAGATGCGACAGGGGCAGCTCTTCATCAACGACCGTCCCGCCGAGCTCAAGCCGGATGGCGTCGGTGCCGCCGAGGACGACAATGGCGGCAGCGAGCCTGCCTACCGCTATGTCGAGACGCTGCCGAACGGCGTCAAGCACCTGATCTTCAAGATGCGCGACAACGGTCCGCTCGACAACACGCAGGAAGTGACGGTGCCGGCCGGACATCTGTTCGTGCTCGGCGATAACAGAGACAACTCGGCCGACAGCCGCGTGCCGCTGCGCTCCGGCGGCGTCGGCCTGCTGCCGGTCGACAATCTCGTCGGCCGTGCCGATGCCGTGCTCGGCTCCTGGGATCTCGGCATGCGCGGCCAGCCGGTGTGGACCTGGCTCTCCGGCTTCCGCCTCGCGCGGTTCTTCACCGCCGTGCGCTGAGCTGACCCCCAGGCGTTGATCCAATGACCTTCGACGACGTCAGAAAATTCGCGCTGACGTGGCCGGAGGTCGAGGACGGCACCTCTTACGGCACGCCGGCGCTGAAAGTGCGCAAGAAGATGCTGGCGCGTCTGAAAGAGGATGGCGACAGCCTGGTGATGCCGGATGTCCCGGTCGACGAGCGTGCGATGCTGGTCGAGAGCCAGCCGAAGATTTTCTATTTCACCGATCACTACCGAGACTATCCGATCGTGCTGATCCGCCTGTCCAAAGCCAGGCGCGCGACCGTGGAGCCGCTTCTGCGCCGGCGTTGGCGCGCGCTGGCATCGAAGGCAGTGCGAACGAAGCATGATGCAGCGTGAGATTCCCTAGGTGGTAAAGCATAGCGTGCCCACCACAAGTAGCGGCGATTGCAGAGAGATGGTGGGCACGGCACTTCACGCCTTTGCCCACCCTACGGCACCTGGGCTACCGCACCACACCCGACGTGAACCCCGCCTTCCGCCGCGGGGGCTTGATGTCCTTTTTCAGGAAGCAGCGCGCTTCGCGGCCCGTATAGCCGGGACGGGCATAGGTGAAGGCGCGGCATTTGTTGTCGGCGGTGCAGGCGGCCTTGCAGACGTCTTCGCCTTCGCCTTCCTTGAGGTCGAAATTGCGCAAGTCCCCGCCGGGGCGGTCGATCGAGGTCTCCACGCCCTCGACGCGCGGCTCGATCACGCCGGCGCCGCGCACGCCGGAGATACAGCAATTGGCGGGCTGTCGCGGCGGCACGGTACTCTTGAGCCAGCACACCGCCGCGGCGCCGTCGATGTCGGGATAGCTGAAGCTCCACGATCGACATTTGCGATCGCGCTCGCAGAGCAGCGCGCAATCCTCGGGATCGCCTGACGTCACCGGCGCGTTGAAATAGTCGCCGCCGGGCCGGTCGAACGCCGTCTGAGCGTGCGCAGGCCCGCTCGCAAAGGCGAGCGACAGCAGCGCGACGCAAGCCACGACGCTGGCCAAGGCCTTGGCCATGACGGCCCCAGGCAGGCGGCCCTTCCCCATCGAAACAGCTTTCGAGTTATTGACGGCACTCAGGTTTTTCGGCCGGTCATTTGATCGCCGCAAACCTGTATGGGCGATGAACGGCCTAAATCCTGGTCGTTGGCCTAAAGCATGATCCGGAAAAGTGTGACGCGGGTTTTCCGCGAAGATCATGCTCGAACGCGCGCTAGAACGCGTATTCCGAGTAGGCCGGTTCCACCGAGCCGTTCCAGGCGCCGTTAAACTTCTCGAGCATCTCCTCGGCCGGGGTTCGGCCGGAATCGATGATGCGGTCGAGCGGCTCCAGATGCCGGGTCTCGTCGCGACCGATCGCGTCGATGCGGCCACGGCGACGCAGGCCCGCATGTGCCAGAACGAGGCACTCCTTGGCGATCTCGAACAGATAGCGGTCCTTGATCCGCGCCTTGAAGCCGAAGCGCGGCACGTCGTCGCGCAGAGCCTGGCGCTCAGGCGCGGTCCAGTGCTTCACGAGGTCCCAAGCGGCGTCGAGCGACACGTCGTCATAGAGCAGCCCGGCCCAGAACGCAGACAGCGCCGGCAGACGGCCCCACGGGCCGCCATCGGAGCCGCGCATCTCGAGATAGCGCTTGAGCCGCACTTCCGGGAAGATCGTCGAGAGATGGTTGGCCCAGTCCGACAGGGTGGGACGCTCGCCGGGCAGATTGTTGTTGCGGCCGTCGAAGAAGGCGCGGAACGAGGAGCCCGACACGTCGATGTAATCCTCGCCGCGCTTGACGAAATACATGGGCACGTCGAGCGCATAATCGACATAGCGCTCGAAACCCATGCCGTCCTCGAACGCCCACGGCATCATGCCGGCGCGCGCATTGTCGGTGTCGCGCCAGATCTCGGAGCGGAAGGACAGGAAGCCGTTCGGCTTGCCCTCCGTGAAGGGCGAATTGGCGAACAGAGCGGTCGCGACCGGCTGCAGCGCCAGCGAGACGCGTAGCTTCTTGACCATGTCGGCTTCGGACGAGAAGTCGAGATTGGTCTGCACCGTGCAGGTCCGGTACATCATGTCGAGGCCGTATTGACCGACCTTCGGCATGTAATTGGTCATGATCTTGTAGCGGCCCTTGGGCATCACCGGGATGTCGGTGCGCGACCAGGACGGCGTCATGCCGAGACCAAGAAAGCCGATGCCGAGCGGGGTCGCGATCTCGCGCACCTGCGCCAGATGCGCCATCAGCTCGCTCTGGGTCTGGTGCACGTTCTCGACCGGCGCGCCGGAGAGCTCGAACTGTCCGCCGGGCTCGAGCGAGATCGCGCCGCCGCCGGTGACGTCGTAGAGGCCGATGATGTTGCCCTTCTCCATGATCGGCTCCCAGCCGAGCAGGAGCTTCATGCCTTCGAGCAGTGCGCCGATGCCGCGCGCGCCCTCATAAGGCACCGGACGGTGGCCCTCGAGCGTGAACGGCGTCTTCTCGTGCTCGGTGCCCATACGGAATTCGGACGGGTCCTTGCAACCGGCCTCGAACCACGCAACGAGCTCGTCGCGCGATTGCAGCGGCGTCATATCGATCTGGTCTCGCGCCATATCAAATCAAACTCTAATCAGAAGCGCTTCGATCGAATGCGCGCGGGTGACGGGATGGTCCACGAACCCACCGGGCGCGCGGACGTGCTGGTTTGCCGCGCGGTCATCGCGACGGCGAGGATTCGTTGACGTTGACGACGGGCGGCAGCTTCATCTCGCCGCACGAGCAGCCCAGGCGGTCGAGCAGACCGCTGAGCTTGACGGCATCGGCATCGGACAGCTTCGAGCCGACATATTTCTCGATCGCGGCCGAATAGGCGCCCCACATCCGCTTCTGCAACTCGCGGCCGGCCTCCGTGATCTCGACGAATTGGCCGCGCTTGTCGATCTTGCATTCGCGCCGCGAGGCGAGCCCCTCGTCGACCAGGCGGTCGATCAGGCGCGAGGTGGAGTATTGCGGGATCAGCATCTGCCGCTCGAGCTCCACCGGGCGCAGCTCTCCGCTCGGCGCGCGCGACAATTCGAGCAGCGCGTCGTACCATGCCAGTGGTGGAAACCCGGCCTTCTTCAGATCCTGCTCGACGCAGTCGAGCACACGGCTCTGCACCCGCATCAGGCGGATCCAGGCACTGGTTGCCTCGGTCGATGGTTTGCGTTTCATGGTTCCGCTCAAACTCGTCGCCCGCTTCTTACCCCACTCGATGCACCTGCATCAATCTTGACTATTGCATGCAGGTGCATGTAGGCGTTCTTTCGCCCCAACCAAGCGTCAAGAGGAGGAAATTCCATGAAACTGTATTACTCGCCCGGCGCCTGCTCGCTGTCTCCCCATATCGCGCTCCTGGAGGCCGACCTGCCCTACGAGCTGGTCAAGGTCGATATCCGGGCCAAGAAGCTCGAGAACGGTGAAGACTATCTGAAGGTCAATCCGAAGGGTCAGGTCCCCGCGCTGGGCCTCGACAGCGGCGAGATCGTGACCGAAGGCCCGGTCATTGTCCAGATGATCGCCGACAAGGCCCCGGCCAAGGCACTGGCGCCCGCGCGCGACAGTTCGGAGCGCTACAAGCTGCTCGAATGGCTGAACTTCCTCACCTCCGAGGTGCACAAGAGCTTTGGCCCGCTGTTCGCACCCGCCCTGAACGACGAAGCCAAGGCGTTCTTCAAGGACCGCGTCATGGGCAAGCTGAAGCATATCGACAGCGAGCTCGCCGGCCGCGACTACCTCATGGGCAAGCAGTTCTCGGTCGCCGACGGCTATCTCTTCACGATGCTGACCTGGGGCGACCGGATGAAGTTCGACCTCTCGGCGATGCCCCACCTCACCGCCTACAAGGACCGCGTCGCCGCACGGCCGAAGGTGCAGGAGGCCTTGAAGAAGGAAGGGCTGATCCAGGCTGCTTGAGCCGCGAGAGGGATCAATCTCCCAGGGGCCGGGTCGACGATCCGGCCCTTTTTATTTGCAGGAGCACCGACGCGGGCGGCGAACCCCTTTTCGCCGGATCATCGTACCTATCATTCGACTTATGAACTACTGTTCGCGGAACGTAAGTGGTGCTGTCTTGTCAGTACCCGCGAAGCGCGCGAACTTGGCGGAATTGTTGAAGATTATTTGGGACTCTCATCGGAGTTGAACTTGACGATTGCCTTCGTTCTGATCGTGGCAAGTGCGTTGGTGGGAGTAGCGACAGGTTACGTTTTCAGGATCTGGGCGCTGGTTGTGATCTCGCCGTCAATCGCAGTTTTCTTGGCGATAATTCTTCGCATTTACGAATTCGGGATGGTCGCCGGTGTGATCGTCATCGCCGTCTGTCTTGCCGTCTGCCAGCTCGCCTATTTCGCTGCAGCCTATTTTCTACATGCGCGCGAGATCTCAACCCATGACGAGGTCGACGGCGAGCCAAGCGAAGCAAGCGAGCAGAAAATCCGCCGAGAGCACAAGTAGCGCCAAAGCTGCCCAGAACAGCGGGCCCTTGCGGCGCAAACGCGCCGGCTTCTGTTGCGGCGAGACGCGGCCGAGCGCAGGCGAAACAGCATATTTCGCGGCGAGATCGCGACCAAGCGCGGTCTTCCGCAACACCAAAGAGTTCATCGAGGACACTTTCTTATTTCGTCTTCAACTTGCCGAGGGAAGCGGCAAATGTCCCACCAGGGTTCGTTACCCGGCCGATCAGCAAGAGTGGTGCCAAGACCGAGCAAAAGAACGGCGCTGTTTTGACGCGCCTATGACAATTGCGCGACAGAACGGCCCCTCAACTCTGGCACGGTTCCTACGCGGAATCTGTGACGGGTTCCACAACCCGGGAACATCGTGACGTAACCGTGATGAGGGGCCTGGACGTGAAAAAGGCCGGATCGATGATCCGGCCTTTCCGTTATGTCCGGTACCGCACTGAGTTCAGGCAGCAGCCGCTTTCTTCGGCGCGAAGCGGCCGTAGAAAGTTTCACCTTTCGCAGCCATGTCCTCGAGAAGCTTCGGCGGCGTGAAGCGCGAGCCGTATTTCGCCTCCAGCTTGTGGCAGAGCTCGGCGAACTTCTTCGTGCCCATGAAATCGATGTAGGACAGCGTGCCGCCGGTGAATGGCGCGAAGCCGAAGCCGAGGATCGAGCCGACATCGGCCTCGCGCGGGTCGGTGATGACGTGATCCTCGACCGTGCGCGCGGCCTCCACCGCCTGCACCACCAGGAAGCGCTGCTTCAGCTCCTCGATGTCGAGCGTGTCAGGATCGAGCTGCTTCGGCTGCAGCGCGGACAGGCCCGGCCACAGGCTCTTCTGGCCCTTGCCCTTCTCGGGATAGTCGTAGAAGCCCTTGCTGTTCTTGCGGCCGAGGCGGCCCTGCTTCTCGACCATCTCGACCATCAGCTTCTTCTGGTCGGGGTTGATGGCGTTGGGGCCGAGATCGGCTTCGGTCGCCTTCATGATCTTGAGGCCGAGGTCGAGCGCGACTTCGTCCGAGAGCGAGAGTGGGCCGACCGGCATGCCCGCCATCTTGGCGCAGTTCTCGATCATCGCCGGCGGCACGCCTTCCAAAAACATCTCGTTGCCTTCGGCGACGTAGCGGCCGACGCAGCGGTTGGCGAAGAAGCCGCGGCTGTCGTTGACGACGATCGGCGTCTTGCCGATCTGCCGGACGTAATCGAGCGCGGTCGCGAGTGCGACATCGCCGGTGTTCTTGCCCTTGATGATCTCGACCAGCATCATCTTCTCGACCGGCGAGAAGAAGTGAATGCCGACGAACTTGCCCTGGTCCTTGAAGCCCTCGGCGAGCGAGGTGATTGGCAGCGTCGAGGTGTTCGAGGCGAAGATCACGTCGGGCTTGAGATATTCCTGCGCCTTGGCAAAGGTCTCCGCCTTGACCTTGCGGTCCTCGAACACGGCCTCGATCACGAGGTCGACGTCCTTCAACGCGGCATAGTCGGCCGTCGGCGTAATGCGTGCGAGCAGCGCCTCGGCGTCGGTCGGCTTGGCGCGGCCCTTCTTGATCTGGTCTTCGATCACCTTCTGCGCATGCGCCTTCCCCTTGTCGGCGCTCTCCTGGTCGCGGTCGATCAGGATGACGTCGAGGCCCGCCCGCGCCGAGACGTAGCCGACGCTCGCACCCATGAAGCCAGCGCCGATCACGGCGACCTTCTTCACCTTGGTTGCGGGCACGTCCTTCGGACGGCGCGCGCCCTTGTTCAGCTCCTGCATCGACAGGAACAGGCTGCGAATCATCGCAGCCGCTTCCTTCGAGCGCAGCACGGAGGTGAAGTAGCGCGACTCGACGCGAAGCGCCGCGTCGATCGGCAACTGCAGGCCTTCATAGACGCAGCTCATGATCGCGCGCGCGGCCGGATAGTTGTCGTAGGTCTCGCGGCGATAGATGGCGTTGCCGGCCGGGAACATCATCATGCCGGCCTTGGAAAACACGGGACCGCCGGGCAGCTTAAAACCCTTCTCGTCCCAGGGCGCGACGGCCTTGCCGCCGCCCTTGATCCAATCCTTCGCCGCCTTGACGAGATCGGCAGCCGGAACGATGGCGTGAATCAGGTTCAGCGCCTTGGCCTTCTCGATTGTGACCGGATCGCCCTTGAGCAAAATCGTCATGGCGTCCTGCGGCGGCACCAGACGCGGCACGCGCTGCGTGCCACCGGCGCCGGGGAACAGGCCGACCTTGACCTCGGGCAGGCCGAGGCGCGTCCTGGGATTCTCCGCCGCCACGCGATAGTGGCAGCACAGCGTGATCTCGAAACCGCCGCCGAGCGCGAGGCCGTTGATCGCGGCCGCCCACGGCTTGCCTGACGTTTCGATCGAGCGCAGCACCTGCGAGAAGCGGCGGCTCTGGTCGAACAGCATCTGGTTCGCCGCGGTCTCGCCCTGCTCCCCAAAGACCTTTGCGTAGGCCTGGTTCATGCCTTCGAGCATCGACAGATCGGCACCGGCGCAGAACGCCTCCTTCGCCGAGGTGATGACGACGCCCTTCACCGCGGCGTCAGCCGTGGTTGCCTTGACGATCGCGTCGAGCTCGCTGGTCGAGGTCTCGTCGAGCACGTTCATCGAACGACCCGGTATGTCCCAGGTGACGAGCGCGATGCCGTCGGAATCGGTCTCAACCTTGAAGTTCTTGTAGGCCATGTTGGTTGCTCCTCGGTGCCGCAGCCAGTCTTCGGCGCGGCGGTTGATCGGGATCTCGTAGGGTGGGCAAAGGCGCTCTTGCGCCGTGCCCACCATCATTCGCGCAGAGAGCAGTGGTGGGCACGCTTCGCTTTGCCCACCCTACGCAGCTCGTTACACGCGCTCGATGATGGTCGCGGTGCCCATGCCGCCGCCGATGCACAGCGTGACCAGGGCGGTGGACTTGTTGGTACGCTCGAGCTCGTCGAGCACGGTGCCCAAAATCATCGCGCCGGTTGCGCCGAGCGGATGGCCGAGCGCGATGGCGCCGCCATTGACGTTGATCCTGGCGTTGTCGATGTCGAAGGCCTGGATGTAGCGCAGCACGACGGAAGCAAAGGCCTCGTTGAGCTCGAACAGGTCGATATCCGACTTGTTCATGCCGGAACGCGCAAACAGCTTCTCGGTGACGTCGACCGGACCGGTCAGCATCATCGCCGGCTCCGAGCCGATATTGGCGAACGCGCGGATTTTTGCGCGCGGCTTGAGGCCGTACTTCGCGCCCGCTTCCTTGCTGCCGAGCAGGACGGCGCCGGCGCCGTCAACGATGCCCGACGAATTGCCGGCGTGATGCACGTAGTTGACGCGCTCGATCTCCGGATGCGACTGCACCGCGACGCCGTCGAAGCCGCCCATCTGCGCCATCATCGTGAACGCCGGCTGCAGCTGCGCCAGCGACTGCATCGTCGTCGACGGACGCATGTGCTCGTCCTTGGCGAGGATGGTGAGGCCGTTGATGTCCTTCACCGGCACGACGGACTTGTTGAAGCGGCCTTCGTCCCAGGCCTTGGCCGCGCGTTGCTGGCTCTGCACGGCATAGGCATCGACGTCGTCGCGCGAGAAGCCGTATTTGGTGGCGATCAAGTCAGCCGAGACGCCCTGCGGCATGAAGTAGGCCGGCACCGCCATCGACGGATCCATCGGCCAGGCGCCGCCGGAGGCGCCGATGCCGACGCGGCTCATCGATTCGGCACCGCCGCCGATCACGAGCTCATGCTGGCCGCTCATCACCTGCGCGGCCGCAAAGTTCACAGCATCCAAGCCTGAAGCACAGAAGCGGTTGATCTGCACGCCGGGGACAGCCTCGCCGAGACCTGCCTTGAGCGCAGCGAAGCGCGCGATGTCGGAGCCGGCTTCGCCGACCGGATCGACCACGCCGAGGATCACGTCGTCGACGGAATCCTCCGGCAGGTTGTTGCGCTCCTTCAGCGCCTTCAAGGGCACGGTGGCGAGCGCGAGCGCGGTCACTTCGTGCAGCGCGCCGTCAGCCTTGCCGCGGCCGCGCGGGGTGCGGACGTGGTCGTAGATATAGGCATCTGCCATGGGAGCCTCCTGATTGCAGCGATTGGTTACGACCGCGACGCGATCGAGATGATTGGCGAAGCGAAAATTCTCAGAACGCTTCCGCCGGCAGTTCCATGATGGTGGCGCAGCCGGACTGGATGCGCGCGAGATTGGCGGCGGTCTCCGGCAGCATCCGCTCCATGAAGAAACGGCCGGTGACGAGCTTGGTCGAGAGATAGGGCGTCGCCCCGCTCTCGGCAATCTTGGCATTCGTCACCTTCGCCATCTTCGCCCACATGTAACCGAGCGCGACGAAGCCGAAGAGATGGAGATAGTCGGTTGCGGCGGCGCCGGCATTGTCCGGCTTCGCCATCGCGTTCTGCATCAGCCACGTCGTGGCCTGCTGGAGATGGCCGAGCGCAGCCGAGAGCGGAGTGATGAAAGGCTTCAATGCCTCGTCGCCGCCGTTCTCCTTGGCGAAGGCCATGACCTCGCCGAAGAATGCCATGATGGCGCGGCCGCCATCGCGCGGCAGCTTGCGGCCGACGAGGTCGAGCGCCTGGATGCCGTTGGCGCCTTCATAGATCATGGCGATGCGTGCATCGCGCACGAACTGCTCCATGCCCTGCTCGGCGATGTAGCCGTGGCCGCCATACATCTGCTGCGCCTGCACCGCGTTGGCGAAGCCGTAATCGGTGAGGAAGCCTTTCAGCACCGGCGTCATCAGGCCCATGTGATCGTCGGCGGCCTGACGGTCCTTCGGATCATCGGAGCGATGCGCGACGTCGCTCTTCAGCGCGGTCCACATCACGAAGGCGCGCGCGGCCTCGTTGAAGGCGCGGATCGAGAGCAGCGTGCGGCGCACGTCGGGATGCACGATGATCGGGTCGGCCGGCTTGTCCGGCGCCTTCACGCCGGTGAGCGAACGGCCCTGAATGCGTTCGCGGGCGTAGGCGACCGCGTTCTGGTAGGCGACCTCGGACTGCGCAAGACCCTGCACTGCGACGCCGAGGCGGGCCTCGTTCATCATCACGAACATGCCCTGCATGCCCTTGTTCTCCTCGCCGATCAGCCAGCCGGTGGCGCCGTCGTAGTTCATCACGCAGGTCGAATTGCCGTGGATGCCCATCTTGTGCTCGATCGAGCCGCAGACGACGCCGTTGCGAGCGCCGATCGAACCGTCGGCATTCACCAGGAATTTCGGCACCACGAACAGCGACACGCCCTTGATGCCGGCGGGTGCGCCCTCGATGCGGGCGAGCACGAGGTGGATGATGTTCGGAGCGAGGTCATGCTCGCCGGCTGAGATGAAGATCTTGGTGCCGGTGATCTCAAAGCTGCCGTCCGCCTGGCGCACCGCCTTGGTGCGGAGCATGCCGAGATCGGTGCCGCACTGCGGCTCGGTCAGGTTCATGGTGCCGGTCCACTCGCCCGCCACCATCTTCGGCACGTAGGTCTGCTTCTGCTCTGGCGTGCCATGAACGATCAGGGCTGCGGTCGCGCCCATGGTGAGGCCACCATACATCGAGAACGCCATGTTGGCGGAGATCTGGAATTCGTTGACCGCCTGCGAGAGCGTCACCGGCAGGCCCTGGCCGCCGAACTCGGTCGGTGCCGACAGACCAAGCCAGCCGCCCTCGGCCACCTGCTTGAAGGCGTCCTTGAAACCCTTCGGCGTGGTGACGCTGCCGTCATCGGCGCGCTTGCAGCCTTCGAGATCGCCGACGCGATTGAGCGGCTGGAGCACCTCTTCGGCGAGCTTGGCGGCTTCGCTCAGGATCGCCTCGCGCACGTCGCTCGACGCATCGGAGAAGCCGGCGAGATTGTCGTAGCGGTCGATCTGGAAGACGTCGTTGAGCAGGAAGTTCACGTCTTCGACGGGGGCTTTGTAGATCGGCATGGTGGTCTCCCGGCAAGCCTTGAAGTGATGATGCTGAATTATGATTGAGCAGCGGCGAGCTGCTCCGCCATCAGGCGATGCAGCATGTTGATGGCCTTGAGCGGGCGCACCATCACCTTGAAATTGGTGATGCGACCCTCGGCATCGAAGCTGATGATGTCGACGCCGTTGATCTCGATGCCGTCGATCACAGTCTTGAATTCGAGCACGGCGCCGTCGGCGCTGGTCCACTCGCCGACATAGCTGAAGCCGGGACCGCCGAGCACCTTCTCGGCGGTGGCGAGATATTTGAAGGTGATGTCACGTCCGCGCTGCGGCGCGTGCACGACGGGGCTTTCGAAGATGGCGTCAGGATGCAGCAGGTCCCAGAGCGCTTTCGCATCATGGGACTTCATGAAGGCGTACCAGGAGTCGAGGCCGGTCATTGTCAGGATTGCCTCCCGTGGATCAAAGGCCTTGGCAAGAACTCGAAAACAACCCCATGCACAGTAGCGAGAGGTTGATTCCGCTGCGTTTTCTGGTCGGTTCTTGAGCTCCGACCCTGGGTGGCCGCATATGCATATTGACGCATATGCGTCGATACGCATAAAGTCAAGCTGCTTGGTTAAGGTCACAGGGAGGCAAGTCATATGGCGCTGGGCGACGCAATCCTCGCATGCCTGACGGAACGTCCGATGACGGGCTACGAGCTCGCCAAGACCTTCGATTCCTCGATCGGCTTCTTCTGGAAGGCCGACCACCAGCAGATCTATCGCGAGCTCTCCAAGCTGCGCGACCGCGGCTACATCCAGGGCCGCGAGGTCGTCCAGTCCGGCAAGCCCAATAAGCTCATCTATACGCTTACTCCGGAAGGTCGAACAGCGCTGCGGCACTGGTCCGCGCGGCCGAGCACCCCGCCCTCGATCAAGGACGACCTGCTGGTGCGGCTGCATGCGCTCGACAGCATCGACATCGAGCCCATCCGCACCGACCTGATGGACCGCCTGGAGCATCACCGCGACCGGCACGAGAATTACGAGCGGATCCTGAAGAAGCGTTTTCCCGAGGGGACGGCATCTGATGTGCTCGACCTCGGCAATCTGCTGCTGCTCCGCCTCGGCGCGCGGCACGAGCAGATGGTGGCCGATTTCTGCGAGGAAGCGCTCGAGGCGCTGTCGGCGATGAGCGGCAAGAGCACGGTGGTCCCGCTGGACGACGGCAAGCGGGAGAAGGGCTGAGCGGCCCAACGCCGCACGAGCTCTCGCCATTTCCTCCGCTGTCATCGCCCGCCTTGTGCGCACTTGCGCACTGGAGCGGGCGATCCAGTATTCCAGAGGCGGCGCGGCTATAGCCGGGGAGCTGCGGCGTACTGGATGCCCCGCTTTCGCGGAGCATGACACCGGTGGCGCGCCCTCTTTCCCGCCGCCCAACTTTAAGACACCGGGACTGCGTTCCTTAACCCGTTATTTACCGTAACAGGAAAAAGTCGGTTTTCGAGGCAGACGACCCGCGCCGAATTCGATTGTCTTACAACCGGGACGCGTGGGGAGACTGGAGGCGCCGGGTGGGGCGCCGGAGTCGGAACCGGACAGAGTCATGAATTCGCGCGTATCGTGGAGTGTTGACGGTATCGATCCGTCCGTCAGGGAGCGGGCCGAAGCTGCTGCGCGTCGCGCCGGCATGTCACTCAACGATTGGCTGAACTCAACGCTCGGCGAGACTGCCCCGCCGAACTTTCGCGGGCCTTACGAGCAGCGTCAGGACGAGCGTCAGAACCTGCGTCCCGATCCGCGCGCGCAGCAGATGCCGAGTCAGGAAAGCCGCGAAGTCGCCGACATCCATCAGCGGCTCGACGCGATCACCCAGCAGATCGAACGGATTTCAAAGCCCGCCGCGCCGCGCCAGGACACGTCACGACAAGACGCTTCACGACAAGACGCTTCGCGACCGGACGTCTCGCGCGAGCAGGGCGTCGCCCGCCAGCTCAACGACGCGATCTCGCGGCTCGATGCCCGCCTGTCGCAGATCTCGCGGCCCCCTCAGGCGCAGCAGCCGCAGGCACAGCGCGCCGCGCCGGTCGAGACGCGCCAGCGCCAGGCCGATGCGGTCGAGCGCGCCGCCGCACAAGTCTATCGCAACTCGCCGCCCCTGAGCCCCGCGTCGTTCGACGTCGCGGTTGCCGAGATCACCGCACGGCAGAGCGAGCTCGACGGCTTTGCGCCGCGGCAGATGCCGCCGCGCGCCGCGCCGTCGATCGCCCCCTCGGCAGCTCCCTATGCGCCACCGATGGCGCCGCCCGCGCCTGCCTATGCTCCGCCGCCACCGCAGCCGGGGCCGGATTTCTCGTCGCTCGAACGCCATCTGCTCAAGATCACGAACCAGATCGAGTCGCTGCAGCGGCCTGATAATACCGAGCAGGCCATCAACGGCTTCCGCGCCGAGCTCGCCGAGATCCGCAACGCCATCACCGAGGCGATGCCGCGCCGCGCCATCGAATCGATCGAGAACGAGATCCGCTCGCTGCACCGTCGCATCGACGAGACCCGCTCCAATGGCACCGACGGCCAGGTGCTCTCGGGCATCGAGCGCGCGCTCGCCGACATCAAGCAGGTGCTGCGCACGCTGACGCCGGCCGAGCAGCTCACCGGCTATGACGAGGCGATCCGCAATCTCGGCGCCAAGCTCGATCTGATCCTGCGCGCCAATGACGACCCCACGACGGTGCGCCAGCTCGAAGGCGCGATCTCGGCATTGCGCGGCATCGTCTCGAACGTCGCCTCCAACGAAGCGCTGGCACGGCTCTCCGAGGACGTGCAGCTGCTGTCGTCCAAGGTCGACCAGGTCAATCGCTCCTCGGACCGCGGCGACAGCTTTGCGGTGCTGGAGCAGCGCATCGCCGCGCTCACCGCCGCGCTGGAAACGCGCGAGCGGCCGCAACCGGCCGAGAGCACCGAACATCTGGAAGGCGCAATTCGCGCGCTGTCCGACCGTTTCGACCGCATGCAGGTCGGCAACGACTCGGCCTCGACCTTCGCGCATCTCGAGCAGCGGGTCTCCTATCTGCTGGAGCGGATCGAGAGCAATTCCGATTCGCGCGGCGGAAACCTAAGCCGTGTCGAGGACGGGCTGCACGACATTCTGCGCCACCTCGAGCGGCAGCAGGCCACCTATTCCGCGCTCGCGGAGAGCCGAAGCTCGGCGCCGGCTCCCGATTCCGGAATGGTCGATCTCGTCAAGCGCGAGCTGTCCGACATCCGCTACAGCCAGGCCGAAACCAACCGCAGCACGCAGGATTCGCTGGAGGCCGTGCACAACACGCTCGGCCATGTCGTCGATCGTCTCTCGATGATCGAGGGCGATCTGCGCGCGGTGCGCACCGCGCCGCCGGTCCCTGCGCCGATGCCGATGGCTGCGCCCATGCCCGCGCAAGCGTCAATGGCCGCGCCGGTCGAGCCGGCGCCGATGGCGCGCGAGCAGCGGCCGCCGCAGCCGCAGCAACCGAAATACGATCCGAAGCCCGAGCTGCCGAATCCGGCTGCCGCGCAGCAGCCGGCGCACTCGACCTTCGTCGCTGCGCCGCGTGAATTCCATGCTGCCGCGCCCGCGGCGCCGCCGCCGGTGCCGATGGCGCCGGTTCCGCCGCGTGCGATCAGCGAGATCCTCGAGCCGCACACGGCGCCCGCCCGCGCCGCGATCGCGCCCGACCTGCCGCCGGATCATCCGCTCGAGCCCGGCACGCGTCCGAACGGCCGCCCCGCCACGCCGTCCGAGCGCATTGCCGCGTCCGAGAGCGCGATCAGCGAAATCCCCGCCGCGCCGAAGGAACCGGTGTCGTCGTCGAGCTTCATCGCGGCCGCGCGCCGCGCCGCGCAAGCCGCCGCCGCGCAACCGCCGGAGAAGCCGGCCCGCGGCGTCAAGGCCGCGCTCGCGGCCCGCGTCAAGGACAAGGGCCAAGGACAGGGACAAGCACAGGGACAAGCACAGCAAGGCGCCTCGACCATTACCTCGAAGATCCGCTCACTGCTGGTCGGCGCGAGCGTGGTCGTGATCGTGCTCGGCACCTTCAAAATGGCGATGAACCTGCTCGAAGGCGGCAGCGCGCCGCCGTCCCCGCAGGTGATGGAAAATACGTCGAGCCAGCCCGCACCGCAGGCGCCGCCGGTCGAGAGCAAGCCCGCCGCCCCCGAGCAGGTCACGCCGTCGATGACCTCGCCGACACCGATCGGGAAGCAGTCCCAAAACAATGCCGCGCCGGCTGCAACGAACCCCAGTGGAACGGCCTCGGTCGAAATTCCGCCCGCTCCCGCCGTGGCGCCACCCGCGCCCTCCAGCGACGTCACCGGTGCACTGTCGGGCATGAGCCGTGCGCGGCTCGGCATCGTCCAGGTGCCGCCGAGCGAGAAGCTGCCCGACGGCATCGCGGGCCCGGGCCTGCGCACCGCCGCGATGAAGGGCGATGCGACCGCGGCCTATGAGATCGGCGTGCGCTTTGCCGAGGGCAAGGGCGTGGCCGCGAACTACGACGAAGCGGCGAAGTGGTACGATCGCGCGGCGCAGGCCGGCGTGGTGCCCGCGACCTTCCGTCTCGGCACGCTCTACGAAAAGGGCCTGGGCGTGAAGAAAGACGCCGACATCGCCCGCCGCTACTACACCCAGGCCGCCGAGCGCGGCAACGCCAAGGCGATGCACAATCTCGCCGTGCTCGACGCCGACGGCGGCGGACGCGGCGCCAACTACAAGAGCGCGGCGCAGTGGTTCCGCAAGGCCGCCGACCGCGGCGTCGCCGACAGCCAGTTCAACCTCGGCATCCTCTATGCCCGCGGCATCGGCGTCGAGCAAAACCTCGCCGAGTCCTACAAATGGTTCACCCTTGCGGCCGGACAGGGCGACGCGGACGCGGCGACCAAGCGCGACGACGTCGCCAAGCGCCTCGACCCGCAGTCGCTCGCCGCTGCCAAGCTCGCGATCCAGACCTTCAGCGCCGAGCCGCAGCCCGACGACGCCGTCAACGTCCAGGGGCCCGCCGGCGGCTGGGACACCGCACCGCAGGCGAACGGCAAACCCGCGCCGAAGCCGGTGGCGACGAAGAAATCGGCGTCGGCTGCGCATTGATCGGTCTAGTACGCTCTCCCCTCTTGTCGTCGCCCGGCTTGACCGGGCGCCCAGTATTCCAGAGACGCCGTTTTGATGCGGAGAAGCCGCGGCGTACTGGATGCCCCGGTCAAGCCGGGGCCTGACAGCGGAGAAGGAGACGAAATCCTCGGCGCGCAGTGAAGCAGCTATCTGATCCCTCTCAGCCCATTCACCACGCGCAAATTTCCCGGTCCCGCCCTGCACCAAATTCCGCTATTGAAGGGCGCGGCATGCCCTTCCTGCGAGCGCTCCGCAAAATCGATCCGTCTCGCCGGAGCGTGGGTCCGATGCAGCTCTACCTTCCGATCGCCGATCTTCCGGTCAACGTGTTCCTGGTGCTGGCGATGGGCGCGGCCGTCGGCTTCGTCTCCGGCATGTTCGGGATCGGCGGCGGCTTCCTGATGACGCCGCTGTTGATCTTCATCGGCATCACGCCGGCGGTCGCGGTCGCCTCCGTCGCGAGCCATATCGCGGCCTCGTCGTTTTCCGGCGCGCTTACCTATTGGCGGCGGCGCGCGATCGATCCGGCGCTGGCGAGCGTATTGCTGTGCGGCGGCGTGACCGGAACGGCATTGGGCGTGTGGACCTTCACGCAGCTCCGCGCGCTCGGCCAGCTCGACCTGATGATCGCGCTCTCTTACGTGGTGCTGCTCGGCACGGTCGGCAGCCTGATGTTCTCCGAGGGCTTGCGCGCGCTGATGCGGACCCGGCGCGGCGCCGTGCCGCCACGGCGAACCCACAACTGGATTCACGGCCTGCCGCTGAAAATGCGGTTCAAGCGCTCGAAGATCTATCTGTCGGTGATCCCAGTGGTCGTCATCGGCATCGTGATCGGCTTCGTCGGCGCGATCATGGGCATCGGCGGCGGCTTCATCCTGGTGCCGATCATGATCTATATCCTGCGGGTGCCGACCTCGACGGTGATCGGGACCTCGATGGTCCTGACGCTCGTCACCATGCTGTTCGCAACCATGCTGCATGCGGCGACCAATCACCTCGTCGACGCCGTGCTGGCGCTGATCCTGATGGTCGGCGGCGTCACCGGCGCGCAATTCGGCGCCCGCGCCGGCCAGAAGATCCGCGGCGAGCAGTTGCGGCTGCTGCTCGGCCTGTTGATCCTATCGGTCGGCGTCCGCTTCGCGGTCGCGCTGGTGATCCGCCCCGAAGACCTCTTCACCATCCGTGAGCTGGGAGTGGGCGGATGATGCGTGCGCTCGCTGCGGCTCTCCTCGTCCTGCTGCTCGGCACGTCCGCGCGGGCCGAGCGGCTGATCGTGTCGGTCTCCAACCATCGCGTCACGGTGACGCCGAACTATTCCGGCGAAGAGCTGGTGCTGTTCGGCTCGGTGGAGAAGGATGCCGCCACGCCCGCCGACCGCACGGCTTACGATCTCGTGGTCACCGTGATGGGCCCGCGCGCCGACATGGTGACGCGGCGCAAGGAGCGCACCTTCGGCATCTGGATCAACACCGACTACCGGCAGTTTTTGCAGGTGCCGAGCTATCTGGCGCTGTTCGCCAATCGCCCGTTCGACAGCATCACCTCGCCCGAGATCGCGCGGCGGCAGCAGATCGGGCTCAACAACGTGCTGCTGACCCAGCGCGTCAGCGGCGACTACGCCGACGTGGTGCCGAACGATGCGTTCCGCTCCGCCTTCATCCGCCTGCGCACCCAGCGCGGGCTCTATCGCGAGGATGCGAGCGCGGTGACGTTCCTGACGCCGACGCTGTTCCGCACCGGCATCCCGCTGCCGGCGGAAGTCCCGATCGGCACCTATGAGGTCGAGATCAAGCTGTTCGCGAATGGCGCCTTCATCGGCAAGACCGAGACTGCGTTCGAGATCGTCAAGGTCGGGTTTGAACAGTTCGTGGCCAACACCGCACGGCAGAACGGGCTGGTCTACGGCCTGGTCACGGCGGCGATGGCGCTGATGACGGGATGGATGGCGTCGATTGTTTTCAGGAAGGATTGAGTTAGGCGCGCAAACTGCCACCACGCCGTCATGCCCGGGCTCGTCCCGGGCATCCACGTTCTTACACTCGGCAATAAGGACGTGGATGGCCGGGTCAAGCCCGGCCATGACGACGAGGAGAGCGTTCGCCGCACCTCACATCACGGCGCCTCCATCACCGTCGGCACACCGGGCTCGAGCAGCCGCAGCCGCGTCCCGAACCCGAGCACGTCGAACGTCTTGCGCAGGTCCTCGCTGTTCTGGCGGAAATGCGCCCAGCCCTCGGTATGCACGGGCACGATCATCGCGTCGGGGAAGGCGCGCGCGGTCTCGATGGTGTCGTTGGTGTCCATGGTGAGATGGAACGGCCCGCGCGTTTGCGCCGCGCCCGCGAACGGCAGCACCACGCCGCATTTGAAGCGGCGCGCGACCTCGGCGACGCCGTCGAACCAGGTGGTGTCGCCGCTGATATAGACCGGGCGCGTGTCCTTGCGGCTCGACTGCACCACGAAGCCGATGACGTCGCCCGACAGCGGCTCGATGCCGGCCGGGCCGTGGCGCGCCGGCGTCGCGGTGATGGTCAGCGTGTTGCCGTCGTCGTCTTTCAGATGCGCAGTCGCCCAGGGCGCAAGGCCCTCGACATGACCGCCGAGACGCCTGGCGCCGGCCTCAGTCGTCAGCGCGCGCGGTGCTTTGAGCAGATATTCCCGGCCGGAATTGTCGAGATTGTCCGCATGCTGGTCGTGGCTGAGCAGCACGGCATCGATCGGGCCGATCGCATCGGCCTTCATCGCCGGACCGATGGTCTTCTCCAGCTTCACATGCGGCAGCTGATAGGCGCCGGGAGCGTCGAAAGTGGGATCGGTGAGCAGGCGAAAGCCGTCGATCTCGATCAGCGCGGTGGGGCCGCCGATCAGGGTGATGGAAACAGGCATGAGGGACCTCCTCTTACACGACGGGCTTTGCGGGGCGCGTCACCAGGTAAATGCCGAGCGCCACCGGAATGATCCCCAGCAAGTCACGCGCTTCGACGTGCTCGCCCAGCACGAGATACGCGAACAGCATGCCGAGCGGCGGCATCAGGAAATGATAGGCACTGGCCGCGGTCGCGCCACACACTTTCAGGAGATGAAACCAGAGCCAGTAGGCCAGGATCGAGCCGCCAAGCACGAGAAAGGCGAAGGCGCCGATCAGGCTCGGCGTGAAATCGATCGCGTGAACGTCGGCGAAGGTGAGCGCGACCGGCGTCAGCACGATGCCGGCGGCGAGATTCTGCACGCCGTTGCCGATCCACAGCGACCCCTTGGGCGCGAGCAGCTTGAACAGGATGGTGCCGGCGACGATGGACGCGAGCGAGGCCAGGGTGAAGAGGATGCCGTGCAGGCTGTCGGTGCCGACCGACAGGCGATGCCAGACAATGAGGGTGACGCCGATGATGCCGAGCAGGAGGCCGCTCGCCTTGCGCCAGGTCATGCCCTCGCCGAGCAAAAGCGCCGCGAGCGCGGCCGTGAACACCGGGTTGGCCGAGACGATCAGGCCGCCGAGGCCGGCGGAGACCGATTGCAGGCCGGTGTAGCCGAGCCCGAGATAGAGCGCGTTGTTGGCGATGCCGAGCACGGCAAAGATCACGGCATCGCGCCACGACAATGACCAGTCGCCGCGGATAGCCGTGGCACCGAGGATCAAGACGCCCGCGAGCGAGAAACGCGCGGCGAGCAGGATCAGCGGCGGGCAATGGGTGACGCCGATCTTGCCGGCGACAAAGGCATAGCTCCAGAGCAGGCAAAACAGTCCGATAGCGAGCGGCAAAGTGTTGAAGCGGCTGCGTGGGACGGCGACCGAGGGGGCGAGGGACATGGGGGCATTCTCCTAGGCCCTCGATCTAGGGACCGGCCTTGTCATTTGGAAATTAAATGATTAACTCGCAATCAGTGGCTTTTCGAATGGAGGCAGCCATGCTCGATCTGGAGCTCCTGCGCAGCTTCGTCTCGGTGGTCGAGGCCGGTGGCTTCACCCGCGCCGGCGAGCGCGTCCACCGCACGCAATCGACCGTCAGCCAGCAGATCAAGCGGCTGGAAGAGGATGTCGGTCAGGTGCTGCTGCACCGTGACGGCAAGGATGTGCGCCCCACTGAGGCCGGCGAACGGCTGCTGTCCTATGCGCGGCGTCTGCTCACGCTCGCCGAGGAGGCGCGCGACGTGCTGCGCGACGAAGGCGAAGGCGCGATCCGGCTCGGCATCCCCGAGGATTTTGCGGCGTATCGGCTGGCAAAGCTGCTGGGCGCCTTCTCACGCTCGCATCCGAACCTGCGGCTCGATGTGCGCGCCGACCAGAGCAAGAATCTCGCCCGCGACCTCGAACGCGGCGAGCTCGACCTTGCGCTGTTCAAGCGCGAGGCCGGCGCCAAGGGCGCGATCGCGGTGTGGCCGGAGCGGGTGCACTGGGTCACCAGCAAGAGCCATCCGGTCGATGTCAACGCGTCCTCGGTGCCGCTGATCGGCTTTCCGCCCGGCTGCCTCTATCGCGCCGGCGCGATCCATGCGCTGGAAAGCGCCGGCCGGGCCTGGCACATGTCCTATTCGTCGTCGAGCCTCGCCGGCATCCAGGCCGCGGTCGCCGCCGGCATGGGCCTGAGCATCTTGTCGGAGATGTCGATCCAGGCCGACCATCGCATGCTGACGGCGAAGGACGGCTTTGCGCCGATCAACCGCACCGAGGTGGCGCTGATGGCCGCGCCGAACGCCAGCTCCGCGACGCTGCGGCTCGCGGATCGCCTCGCGGAGTTCTGCGAGGACGTGCAGGCGAAGGCGGCATGATCTTGCGGGATTAGTAGGGTGGGCAAAGGCGCAAAGCGCCGTGCCCACCATCGTTCAGCGAGTGTTGCAGATGGTGGGCACGCTACGCTTTGCCTACCCTACAGAGCGCGCCCCTCAGGAGCACCTTGACGCCGCGATCGCGTGGACACGCCGGTCGCCGAGCAGATGCGCGACAAAACTGGTCTCCGGAAAGATCTTTGCAAACGCCGCGTCGCGGATGCTTAAGCCGCCCGCATAGGCGCCGAAGGCGGGCATCACGGCGCGCATGCCGTCGCTGGCGAAACAACGCCGCTCCATCGAGCGGCCACGCGCGGAGACGCGGGCCTTGGGATGGAGATGGCCGGAGATCTCGCCATGCGCGCCGGTCGGCTCGTGGCGGAAGGTGATCGGACCGATCGCGACTTCATCGGCGACGGTGCCACCGAGATCGCGCGGCAGCATGGGATCGTGATTGCCGGAGATCCAGATCCAGTCGCGCCCGCTCTGGAGCGCTGCGACGGCATCGCGGTCATCCGCGGACAGACGCTCATGCGCGGAGCGATCGTGAAAGCTGTCGCCGAGCGCAATGACGGTTTTGGGATCATGGCGGGAGATGACAGCAGCGAGCCGGCTCAACGTCGCCAGCGTGTCGTAGGGCGGCAGCAGCACGCCGCGGGTGGCGAAGCTGGAACCCTTTTCGAGATGCAGGTCGGAGACGACCAGCAGGCGCTGCTCGTCCCAGAACAGGGCGCCGGAGAGATCGGCATGAAACGGGACGCCTGCGACGTCGACGCTGCGCGTCGTCGCCACCGAAAATGCTGCTTGCTCCGTCATGGCCGGGCATAGCCGTTCGAAGAACGGCGTCGCTTCCGCTCGCCTGTGCCCGGCCATCCACGTTCTTGCCGTGGAGGCAAAGTCGTGGATGCCCGGGACAAGCCCGGGCATGACGATGTGGATGGATCAGCGCGCCTCACTGGCAAATTCTCTACGACATCGCCTCTTTGACCAGCTCGTCGGCGGCTTCCGCCAGCAGCTCGTCGCCAGCTTCGCCATAAACTGACTCGCGGCCGATTTCCAGCATCACGGGGACGGCGAGCGGGGAGACGTGGTCGAGTTCCCGATGGGTGATGCGGCCCTTGATGCGGGTCAGCATGTCGCCGAGGCGGCGCAGATCAAGCAGCCCGGTGGCGGCATCGGCGCGCGCGGCGCGCAGCAGGACGTGGTCGGCCTGATGCTTGCGCAGCACGTCGTAGACGAGATCGGTCGAGAACAGCACCTGGCGGCGGCTCTTCTCCTCGCCGGTGTGGCGGCGCGCGATCAGGCCGGAGATGATCGCGCAATTGCGGAAGGTGCGCTTCATCAGCGCCGATTCGGCGAGCCAGGCCTCGAGATCGTCGCCGAGCATATCAGGGTCGAACAGCGCGTTGAGATCGAGCCTGCCATTCCGGATCATGAACGACATATCGCCGAGCCCCCAGATCGCCACCGCATATTCGTTGGCGACGAAGCCGAGCGGGCGGGCGCGAACGCGCTCCAGCCGCCGCGTCAGCAGCATGCCAAGGGTCTGGTGCGCGAGGCGGCCTTCGAAGGGATAGCAGACGATGTAATGCTTGCTGGCGCGCGGAAAGCTTTCCACCAGCAGCTCGCGCACCGCTGGCACGCGCGAGACGTCCTTCTGCTGAGACAGCCAGTCGCGGACCTGCTCCGGCAAACTCGTCCATGCGCGCCCGTCGTCAAGCAGGCGGCGGACACGCTCGGCGAGATAGGTCGAGAGCGGAAACTTGCCGCCCATATAGGACGGCACCTTGGGGTCGTTGTCATGGGCGCGCGAGACATAGACCTGATCCTCGACCAGGGTTTCGTAGCGGACCACCTCGCCGCTGAAGACGAAGGTATCGCCCGGACTCAGGCCCTCGATGAAGGCCTCCTCGATCTCGCCGAGCAAACGGCCACCGCGCGCGATCACGCCCGTCGAGCCGGCACCGCCGCCGCGCGAGCGCACCAGCCGCACCTTCAGCATGTCGTCCTCGACGATGGTGCCGACATTCATCCGGTAGCTCTGCCGCACTTTTGGATTGGCGACGCGCCAGCGGCCCTCCTTGTCCTGCTTGATGCGGGCGAAGCGTTCATAGGTCTTCAGCGCGTAGCCGCCGGACGCGACGAAGTCGACGACGTCGTCGAAATCCTGCCGCGTGAGATCGGCGTAGGGCGCGGCGGTACGCACTTCGTCGTAAAGCTCCCCGGAGAAAAACGGCTCGCCGCAGGCGCAGCCGAGCACGTGCTGGGCCAGCACGTCGAGGGCACCAATGCGCAGGGGCGGCGTGTCCTGCGCATTCTCGGCGATGGCGTCGATGGCGACGCGGCACTCCAGCACCTCGAAGCGATTGGCCGGCACCAGCACGGCGCGCGAGGCTTCGTCGAGGCGATGGTTGGCGCGGCCGATCCGCTGCATCAGGCGCGACGCGCCCTTTGGTGCGCCGATATTGACGACGAGGTCGACATCGCCCCAGTCGACGCCGAGATCGAGCGAGGAGGTGCAGACCACGCCGCGCAATCTGCCGGCCGACATGGCGTCCTCGACCTTGCGGCGCTGCGCGACGTCGAGCGAGCCGTGATGCAGCGCGATTGCCAAGTTGTCGTCGTTCATGCTCCAGAGGTTCTGGAACAGCATCTCGGCCTGGCTGCGGGTGTTGACGAACACCAGCGTGGTCCTGTTCGCCTTGATCAGCTGGTAGATTTCGGGAAGCGCATGGCGCGCGCTGTGGCCGGCCCAGGGCAGGCGCTCGCGTGTATCCAGCATCTCGACTTGCGGCGGCGCCGCGCCGCCGGCGATGACGATGTCGGCGGATACGGCATGGTCTTTCGGTTGCGGCACCAGGAAGCGGGCCAGCGATTCCGGCTCGGCCACGGTCGCCGACAATCCGATGGCGCGCATATCGGGCGCCAGCCGCCACAGCCGCGCAAGGCCGAGCGACAAGAGATCGCCGCGCTTCGACGTCACCAGCGCATGCAGCTCGTCAAGCACGATGCGCTTGAGCGAGGAGAACAGGAACGGCGCGTCGTCGGAGGACAGCAGCAGCGCGAGCTGCTCGGGCGTCGTCAGCAAAACGTCCGGCGGATAGCGCCGCTGCCGCTGGCGCCGCGACACCGGCGTATCGCCGGTGCGGGTCTCGATCTTGATCGGCAGGCCCATCTCGGCGACCGGCCGCTCCAGATTGCGCGCGATATCGACGGCGAGCGCTTTCAGCGGCGAGATGTAGAGCGTGTGCAGGCCGCCGCTGCGTTGCACGGCGCGGCCGGTGGAGACAACGGATTTCGCGGGAGAGGTCGGCGCGGCACTCAGCTCCACCAGCGTCGGCAAAAATCCGGCCAGCGTCTTGCCGGCGCCGGTCGGCGCGATCAGCAAGGCCGAGCGGTCCTCGCGCGCCTTCTCCAGCAGTGCGAGCTGATGCTCGCGCGGCGACCAGCCGCGAGCCGCAAACCACTTTTGGAAGCGGTCGGGCAGCAGCGTGGCCGGCTCGGCCGGGATTTCGAGGATGCGGGGCGGCACGGCATCACAGGTAAGCCGTGGGGACGGGTTCGTCGAGGGGTGGGAAGCCCCTACTCCGACATCGGCTTGTCCGAGATGTCCCAATCCTTGCCGCTGAAGATCGAGATGAACAGCGTCTTCATCGGCGTGTAGTCGTCGGGCGTATAGTCGTAGGTGACGCCGTCGAGGAAATAGGGCGAGTGGAAGCCTTTCAGCGTCGAGGCCTGCTTCAGCACGTTGGCGCGGGTGAGCTCGTCGCCGCAGCGGCGCAGGATCTCGCCCATGGTGACGGCCTGGCCGTAGCCGGCGAACGCGATGGTGTTGTCGGGGTCGATGGTCGGGATGTACTTCTTGCGCAGCTCCTCGAACGCCATCACGTCCGGGTCCTTCTCCCATTTCGGCAGGCCGACCTCCTTGTTGTAGCGGATGGCGACGATGCCGGCGGCGTTCTCCAGGCCTGCGGCATTGAGGATCGAGCGGCCGGTCGAGCCGGCCGACAACAGTTGCAGCGGCTTCCAGCCGAGCTCGGCGACCTTGCGGATCGACTGCGACGACGCCTTGCCGGTGGAGATATTGTAGAACACGTCCGCGCCCGATTTCGAGAGATTGATGAGCTGGGAATCGACGGTGGGATCGGTCAGGTCGTAGGTCTGCTCCATGATGACCTGCGCGGTGCCGCCGGCATCGGCCAGCACCTTCTTGAACGGACCGAGGAAGTCGCGGCCGAAATCGTCGTTCTGGTAGAGGATGCCGACCTTGGCATTCGGCTTCACGGCGACGACATGCCGCGCCAGGATGCGCGCCTCGGTCGGATAAAGCGGCAGGCCCGCCATCGTCCACTTGAACTCTTTCGGGTTATTCCACTTCGACGCGCCGGTGTTGAGCAGCAGCTGCGGCACGCCCTTGGAGTTCAGGTATTTGTGCACGGCGGTCTGCGGCGCGGTGCCGAGCGAGCCGTAGAGCGCAAGCACCTCCTCCTGCTCGACCAGGCGCCGCGTCGCCTCGACACATTTCGGTGCGCTGTAGGCGTCGTCCATGGTGAGAAACTTGATCTTGCGCCCGTTGATGCCGCCCTTCTCGTTCAGCATCTGGAAATAGGCCTCGCCGATGCGCCCGAGCACGCCGTAGAGCGAGCCGGGACCGGAATGCGGCACGGTCTGCCCGATCTTGATCTCGCTGTCGCTGGCGCCGGAATCGTATTTCTTCTCGGCGGCCCGGACTGAGGGCGCGGGCAGAACGGATGCGGCAATGGTGGCGAGTGCGGCGGCGCTGACATCGCGCCGCGATGGATTTGTCGTCATTGTTGTTTCTCTCCCTAACGCGCGCATTGTGCTGGCTTCGCGGCACGGCTCGCAAGTAGGAAGTTCGTCGCTGGGCGGCGCAATGACGCTTAAATTGCCGGGTGTTTAGCGCCTAGACTCAAGTTTTCTCGGCGACGACGACGATACCGCGCACCGGCTCGTTGTTCTCGATGCGCGGCGACGCCGGCTCCAGCGTCAGCAGCTTCAGCCCGGCCTTCGCAAGCGCGCCGCGGACATATTCCGCCGAATGGGCATAGCGCAGGCCTTCGCCGAGCACGATGCCGCTGCCGTCATGCGTCTCCAGCGTGAAGGCGAGCACGCCGCCTGACACCAGCACGCGCCTGGCTTCGGTGAGCACCGGCGCAAGGTCTGAGAGATAGACGAACGCGTCCGCGGCGACGACGAGGTTCGCGCTTGCATCGGCCTTGCTGCGCAGGCCCTCTATCATGTCCGCGACCTCGAGCTCGGCATAGAGCGCGGTGGCACGCGCTTCCTTGATCATGCCGGGCGACAGGTCGATGCCGATGAAATGGTCGACCTGTCTGGCGAAGGCCGCTGCCGCGAGTCCCGTGCCGCAGCCGAGGTCGATGGCGCGCTTGAACAGGGCCGGCTTCTTCGCGGCGCCGCGGGCGGCCAGCACCGCCTTGAAAATCAGCGACGGCGCGCGATAGCCGAGATCGTTGACCAGTGTGTGCTCGAAGCGCGGCGCATATTGGTCGAACAGCGCCTGCACATAGGCTTTTGGCATCTCCGCCATCTCGGTGTCGCCGAGCCGGATCAGATGCAGGCGGGCGCCGTGCTGGTCCCCGGGATCGCACCGGCGCGCTTCGCGGAACGCCGCAATCGCCTTGTCGCGCTCGCCGAGCTGCTGGCGGATTTCGCCGAGCGTGAACCAGGCCGAGGTGAAGTCAGGCGCAAGCTCGATTGCCTGTTCGATGAGATCGGCGGCGGCGGGCAGATCGCCCTTGAGCTGGAGGTCGCGCGCGAACTCGAAACGGCGGTCGGCCATGAGATCGCCGGAGGTCAGAAACAGGCGGAGCGGCATTGGGAACCAGGAAGCGAAGCGGGTGGCGACTCGAAGATGCGGTGGAGCGACCTATATATCAGGCATGCGGCCGCAAGACATCCTGTTGCCAACTGCTGACGGCCTGTGCTGCAGGCCCGGCAAATTCCATATCGATCCCATCCGCCCGGTCGAGCGGGCCGTGATCACTCACGGCCATTCCGACCATGCCCGCGCCGGCCATGGCGCCGTGCTGGCGACGCAAGAAACGCTGGACATGATGCGGCTGCGCTATGGTGAGAATTTTGCCGGCTCGACGCAGACCATCAGCTATGGCGAGGAAATCCGGCTCGGCGACACAAGCGTGAAATTCCACCCGGCCGGTCATGTGCTCGGCTCGGCGCAAATCGCTGTCACATGCAACGGCACCTGCATCGTCGCCTCCGGCGACTACAAGGACGCGCCCGACCCGACCTGCGTACCGTTCGAGCTGGTGCCCTGCGACGTCTTCATCACCGAGGCCACCTTTGGCCTGCCGGTATTTCGCCATGGCGATGCCGCGGACGAGGTGAACAAGCTGCTGGCCTCCGTCGCCTTGTTTCCCGAGCGCGCGCATCTGGTCGGCGCCTATTCGCTCGGCAAGGCCCAGCGCGTGATCGCGCTGCTGCGCCAGGCCGGCTATGACGCGCCGATCTATCTGCATGGCGCGATGGAATCGATCACATATTACTATCAGAGCCGCGGGATCGACCTCGGCGAGCTCAGGCCGGTGATGGGCGTGAAGAAGGCGGCGCTCGCCGGCACCATTACGCTTGCTCCGCCCTCGGCGACGTCAGACATCTGGACGCGGCGCTTCCCCGATCCCGTCACCGCGTTCGCATCGGGATGGATGCGCGTGCGCGCCCGCGCGCGGCAGCGCGGCATCGAATTGCCGCTGGTGATCTCCGACCACGCCGATTGGGACGGCCTCACCGCGACGATCGCCGCCACCGGCGCCGGCGAGATCTGGGTCACCCACGGCCAGGAAGACGCGCTGGTGCATTGGTGCAAGTCGCGTGGCTTGCGGGCGCAGCCGCTCGATCTCGTCGGCTATGGCGAGGAGGAGGAGAGCGAGACGCCGGTTCAGGGCGAGGCCGAGGCATGAATCGCTTCGCCGAGCTCTTGGACCGTCTCGCCTATGAGCCGGGCCGCAACAACAAGCTGCGCCTGCTCACCGGCTACTTTCGCGAGGTCGGCGATCCCGACCGCGGCTACGCGCTGGCCGCGCTCACCGGCGCGCTCAGCTTCAAGCACGCCAAGCCGGCGCTGGTCCGCGATCTCATTGCGTCGCGCACGGATGAGGTGCTGTTCGGGCTGAGTTACGATTACGTCGGCGATCTCTCGGAGACGGTCGCGCTGATGTGGCCGAAGGCGCCGATGGCCGCCCACAACAACCCACCGCCCCCGACCCTCACCGAGGTCGTCACCACGCTTCGCACGCTCGGCAAGACCGAGCTGCCAAAGCAGCTCGAACGCTGGCTCGACGAGCTCGACGAGACCGGCCGCTGGGCGCTGCTCAAGCTCGTCACCGGCGCGTTGCGCATCGGCATCTCCGCACGCCTGGCGAAGACCGCGGCCGCCGCGCTCGGCGACAAGGACCCGCATGAGGTCGAGCTGATCTGGCCGGGCCTCAGCCCCCCCTATCTCGACCTGTTCGCCTGGCTGGAAGGCCGCGGTGAAAAACCGGTCAATCGCGATCCCGCGCCGTTCCGCCCCGTGATGCTGGCGCATGCGATCGAGGACGGCGATTTCGCGAGCCTCGATCCCGCCGACTACGTCGCCGAATGGAAATGGGACGGCATCCGCGTGCAGGCGGTGGCCGGCCGCGACGAGCGCGGGCAAATCACGGCGCGACTTTATTCGCGCACCGGCGAGGACATCACCGGGAGCTTTCCGGACCTGGTGCCGTCTTTGCGCCTGCCGGGCGCGATCGACGGCGAGCTGCTGATCCTGCGCGAAGGGCGCGTCCAGAGCTTCAACGTCCTGCAACAACGCCTCAACCGCAAGGTCGTCTCGCCAAAACTGATCAAGGAGTTCCCGATCCATCTTCGCGCTTACGATCTGCTCGGCGACGACGAGAACGATCTGCGCGAGCTGCCGTTCGCCGAACGGCGCGAACGGCTGGAGACGTTCATCGCAAAGCTTGGCGATCCCCGTATCGATCTGTCGCCCACCGTCGACTTCGCAAGCTGGGACGGACTCACCGCCGCCCGCGCCGATCCCGCGAGCGCCGGTGCGGGCGCGGATGCCGACGCCGTCGAGGGCGTGATGCTGAAGCGGCGCGATGCTCCTTATCTGCCGGGACGGCCGAAAGGGCCGTGGTGGAAGTGGAAGCGGGATCCGCACATCATCGATGCCGTGCTGATGTATGCGCAGCGCGGCCACGGCAAGCGTTCGTCCTATTATTCCGACTATACTTTTGGCGTCTGGACCGAGACCGAGAACGGCGACGAGCTGGTGCCGGTCGGAAAAGCCTATTTCGGCTTCACCGACGAGGAGCTGCTGCAGATCGACCGCTTCGTCCGCCGCAACACCACCGAAAAGTTCGGCCCCGTCCGCCATGTCGTGCACGAGGGCGACAAGGGGCTGGTGCTGGAGGTCGCCTTCGAGGGGCTGCAGCGCTCGCCGCGGCACAGATCCGGCGTCGCCATGCGCTTTCCCCGCATCAGCCGGCTGCGCTGGGACAAGCCGCCGCGGGAGGCCGACCGGCTGGAAACGCTGGAAAGAATGCTGAAGGCGGACGAATCCCTACCAACAATTAAGGTTGCAGGATCCGCCGATGGCCATTGACGGGGAAATGCGGGTTCCCCATGTCCCCCGCCGTGACCTATAATCGGGACGAATCCCCGCGAGGAGTTTTCTGAGATGGCCCACGACGTCAGAGATTTGCCGGCCGGCCGCAGCGATGGCCTGCACCGCTTTCTCGGCGGCTCGCCGCTGGCGGTCGCGTTTCGCCTGGTGCTGCTCTCGATCCTGGTCGGCGTCGTGCTGGCCGCGATCGGCTTCGATCCGTGGAATATCCTCATCAGCATTCGTCTGCTGTTCCAGCGGCTGTGGGATCTCGGCTTCGATGCCGTGAGCTGGCTGTGGCGCTACTTCCTGCTCGGCGCGGTCATCGTGATCCCGATCTGGCTGCTGTCGCGCGTGTTCGGCTCGCCGCGCCGCTAAGTCGTTATTTTTGAGCATGATCTTGTCGGAAAACCGCTTCACACTTTTCCGGATCATGCTCCAGGGAGTGCGCAGCAGATGCAACTGCGTTTCGTCGGCTGCGGTGATGCCTTCGGCTCGGGCGGCAGGCTCAACACCTGTTTCCACGTTTCAGGGCGCGAAACGAATTTCCTGATCGATTGCGGCGCGTCGGCCCTGCCGGCGCTGAAGCGGCTCGATATCGATCGCAACGACATCGATCTCATCCTGATCACGCATTTCCACGGCGACCATTTTGCCGGCTTGCCCTTCCTTGTGCTCGATGCCCAATTCTCGCGGCGGACGCGGCCGCTCACTATCGCGGGTCCGCAAGGCATCGAGACGCGGCTGACGCAGGTGATGGAAGCGCTGTTCGAGCATTCCTCGAAGACCAAGCAGCGCTTCGCACTGAACATCGTCGAACTCGCCCCCGAACAAAGCCAAAGCTTCGGCCCGGTGAATGTGACGCCCTATCCTGTCGTGCATGGCGAATCCGGCGGGCCCTTCCTCGCCTATCGCGTCGAGGCCGAAGGCCGCACGCTGGCCTACAGCGCAGACACCGAATGGACGGAGACGCTCTTTCCGCTGGCGCACGGCGCGGACCTTTTCATTGCCGAAGCGTATATGTACGACAAGGTGGTCAAGAACCATCTCAGCCTGAAAACCCTGGAACAGCATTTGCCAGCCATCGGCGCAAAACGTCTTGTCCTCACCCATATGAGCGACGACGTGCTGTCGCGTCTTGATGACATCGAACATCTCGCTGCCGAAGACGGCATGGTGCTGGTGTTCTGACATGCACGCGCCCGTTCATCCCAGGGTCGGCTCCGGCCAGGTGTTCGCCATCGCAGGTCCTGCGATGGTCGCGAACCTCACCACGCCCCTGATCGGCGTGGTCTCGACCACCGCGATCGGCCGGCTTGACGATGCCGCGCTGCTCGGCGGCGTCGCGATGGCGTCCGTCATCTTCGACTGCCTGTTCTGGCTGTTCGGCTTCCTGCGCATGAGCACGCTGGCGTTCACCGCGCAGGCGCTCGGCGCGGGCGAGGCCCGCGAGCAGACCGTGATCCTGGTGCGCGGCTTCATTGTCGCCGGCCTGATCGGCGCCACACTGATTGCGCTGCAATTGCCGTTGGCCGGCGTGCTGTTCGACCTGATGGGCGGCAGCGCGGGCGTGACGCGCGCCGCAAAAACCTATTTCATGATCCGGATCTGGTCGTCGCCGTTCGCGTTCGCGAACTACGTCATTCTCGGCTGGCTGGTCGGACAGGCCCGCGCCAATCCGGCGCTCGCGCTCCAGGTCGTCATCAACCTCATCAACATGGCGGCGACGATTCTGCTGGTGCTGGTCTACGACACCGGCATTGCGGGTGCCGCGATCGCCGCCCTGCTGTCGGAGGGTATCGGTTTCATGCTCGGCGTCATCGTCTGCCGGCGCTATGCGCATGGCGGCTTTGCCGTTCCCCGCGCAACGCTGCTCGATCGCGCAAAGCTGATGCGACTGCTGGCGGTCAACTCCGACATCATGATCCGCACCGCGGCGCTGATCACCGTCTTCCTGTTCTTCACCGCCAAAGGCGCGCGCGCCGGCGACGTGACGCTGGCCGCGAACTCCGTGCTCAACAATTTCCTGCTGGTCAGCGCCTTCTTCCTCGACGGCCTCGCCAACGCCGCCCAACAGCTCTGCGGCCGCACTTTTGGCGCGCGCGACGCCAAGGGCTTTGCTGCTTCGACCCGGCTGGTGCTGCTGTGGGGCCTCGGCTTCGCCATCGTCGTCGCGGTGCTGTTCGCGCTGTTCGGGCCGAACCTGATCAACTTCATGACTGCAAGCGAGGACGTCCGCGGCGCCGCGCGCGAATTCCTGGTGTTCATCGTGCTGGCGCCGATCCCCGGCGTGTTCGCCTTTGGCTTCGACGGCATTTATGTCGGCGCCACCTGGGCGCGCGAGATGCGAAACCTGATGTTGACCTCGCTCGCGATATTCGCAGGCGTGTGGTGGGCGCTGCAATCCCTGGGCAATGCCGGGCTGTGGTGCGCGCTGATCACGTTCTATGTCGCCCGCGGAGGCTTGCAGGGCGCACGGTATCCGGCGCTGTATCGGGCGACGTTCCCCAAATCGTAGCGATCGTGTCCCGGACGCGCTGCAGCGTGAAACGCTGCTGCGCAGGGCCGGGACCCAGCGGCTTGTGGGCCCCGGCTCTGCAGCGCACCGCTGAAGAAGCGCTGCGCTGCGTCCGGGGCACGAGACCGCGCTACATCCCGGGCCAGTCTTCCGCCGTCAGCGTCGCCGCATCGGCGCCGACGATCTCGGACAGCGAATCCCGCCCCGTGCGCAGCAGCGTCGAGGTCAGATCGCGCTTGATCTCGTCGACGAGGCCGAGGCCCTTGTAGACCAGCGATGAATAGAGCTGGATCAGGCTGGCACCGGCGCGGATTTTTGTCAGCGCCGCACCGCCGGAGTCCACGCCACCGACACCGATCAGCGGGAACGCGCCCTCGACGCGCACATAGGTCTCGGCGACCATGCGCGTCGACAGGCGAAACAGCGGCCGGCCGGACAGGCCGCCCTGCTCCTTCGACCGCATTTCCTCGCGTAGCGTGCTCGGCCGCGCGATGGTCGTGTTCGACACGATCATGCCGTCGACCTTGCGCGAGCGCGCGACCTGCACGACATCGTCGAGCTGGGCAAGGCTGAGATCGGGTGCGATCTTCAGCAGTACCGGCGTATCGCCGGCGCTCTCGCGCACCCGATCGCGCGCATCGATCACGCGTCCGAGGAGATCGTCGAGCAGCGCGCCTTCCTGCAGATTGCGCAGCCCCGGCGTGTTGGGCGAGGACACGTTGACGGTGAAATAGCTCGCAACCGGCGCAAAGGTCTCGATCAGCTTGACGTAGTCGGCGACGCGGTCGGGCGAATCCTTGTTGGCGCCGACATTGACGCCGACGATGCCGCCATGCTGCGCGCGGGCCGCCAGCCGGCGCAGGGCTACTTCCGCGCCGTCATTGTTAAAGCCCATGCGGTTGATGATGGCCTCGTCACGCTCGAGGCGAAACAGTCGCGGCCTCGGATTGCCTGCTTGCGGCTTCGGAGTGACCGAGCCGATCTCGACGAAGCCGAAGCCTAATCGCAGCAGCCCGTCCGGCACTTCCGCACTCTTGTCGAAGCCCGCGGCCATGCCGATCGGGTTGGGAAAGTTCAGCCCGAAGGCGCGCACTGCGAGTTTTGGATCGTCCGGCCGCGGCTTCATCGGCGGCAGGAAGCGCAGTCCCTGGATCGCAAGACGGTGCGCGTCCTCCGGATCGAGCCAGCGCAACACCGGCAGCGAGAAGGCGTCGAAAGCGCGGATCACGGGGCAAGCTCCGGGGTGTCGTGGCTGCCATCGGAGCGCATGTTGAGATTGATCACCGAGAGCACCGCGCCGAGATCGAGCTCGCCATAGAGATGCGGAAACAGCTCGTCATTGCGCGAGCGCTCCCAACGGAGCTCGGCTCCGAGCGCGTCGCCGTCGATCTCGACCAGGAACAGCGCACGCTGGCCGAAATAATGCTTGCGCAAAGTCTCCGGAACCTGGGCGGCGGTCGAGAAATGGATGAATCCATCGCGCTCGTCATCCGCGCTGCCCCGGTACACGCCCTGCCGTTCCGCCTCGCGCCAGGCCGAGGCCGGACAGATTTTGTAGATCTTGACCAATGCTTACTGGAGCCCTTTGAGTCTCTTGGGGTTTTTCGTCTCTTCCGGGTCTGAAAACCCGGGCGCGACCGTAAAGGCCACACCTCTCGAACTCAAGAGTTAGAGCCTATTCCGTTCCGATTTCATCGGAACGGGGCTCTAAATTTGTTTTGACGCGTTTTCTTGACGCGAACCGGTACCCACTTCGCTTGAAAACGCTTTCCTCGTCGCCCCTTGCGCGAAAAACGGAAAACCGGTTGATTTGAGGACAGTTTTCCTGAGTTGCGACGGGCTGGACCTTCCATGGTCAAGCAGGCCAAAGCGCAGAGGATGCTGACCCACGACCAGATCTGGGCCGCGCTGGACCAACTGGCTGCGCGCGCAGGGCTGTCGTCGTCCGGCCTTGCCAAGCGGGCCGGGCTCGATCCCACCACCTTCAACAAGTCCAAGCGCGTCACCTCCGACGGTCGCGCGCGCTGGCCCTCGACCGAATCGATCGCGAAGGCACTGGCGGCCGCGGAGTCCTCGATCGACATTTTCGCCAGGCTGATCGGTGATGATGCTGGCGACGGCCGTGCCGTGCCGCTGCTCGGCTTCGCGCAGGCAGGCTTAAGCGGCGCGTTCGACGAATCCGGCTTTCCGTCCGGCAAGGGCTGGGGCGAGATCGCGCTGCCGAACGCCGAGGACAACCACGCCTTTGCGCTGAAGATTTCCGGCGACGCGCTCGCGCCCGCCTATCGCGACGGCGACGTCATCCTGGTCTCGCCTCGCGCACCGATCCGCAAGGGCGATCGCGTCGTGGTGAAGGCGAAGGCGGGCGAAATGATGCTCGCGATGCTGAAGCGCCGCACGGCGAAGGCGCTGGAATTGCAGCCGCTCGATGCGACGCAGGGAGAGCGGACGATGGCAGCGAGCGATGTTGCATGGATCGCGCGGATTGTGTGGGCGAGCCAGTGAAACTTGCTCCGCTGTCATTCCCCGCGAAAGCGGGGAATCCAGTACGCCGCGAGCTCTCGACTCTATAACGGCTGCCCCTGGAATACTGGATCGTCCGCCTTCGCGGACGATGACACCGTGGATGGTCTACGCACTCCGCGCCAGCGCGCCGTCGATCATGTTGACTGCGTTCTGCACGCCATACACCGCGACGAACGAGCCGAAGCGCGGGCCCTTCTCCTGGCCGAGCAGCACCTGGTAGAGCATGTTGAACCAGTCGAGCGTGACGCCGGGACGACCGTCCTTGCCCTTCTTGACCTTGTCGAGGAACGGCTCGCGGCGGCCGATCTCGTAGACGACGTTCTGGATGTCCTCGGCGGAGGACTCCTGCGGAAGCTGCGACAGCGCATCACGCAGATCCTGCAACGCGGCGCGCTCGACGTCGGTCGGTTGGCGGAACTGCTTCGTCGGCGCGACGAAGTCGCGGTAATAGTTGATGGCGTAGCCGACCATCGCGTCGAGCTTCGGATGCGTCTGCGGGCTCACGCCGGGACGGTAGCGGCCAATAAAACCCCATAGCGTCTCGGCGTTTTCCGCGTTCGATGACGACACCAGCGTCAAGAGCAGCTGGAACGTGACGGGCATGTCGGCCTTCGGCGGATGGCCGTAGTGAATGTGCCAGACCGGATTGCCGAGCTGCTGCTTGTCGTCCTGCCTGGCAAAGCCGTCGCTGAACTGCTGGTAGTCGTCGACATTGCGCGGGATGACGTCGAAATACAGCCGCTTCGCCGCCTTCGGCTCGCGATACATGAACAGCGTCAGCGATTCCGGCGAGGCATAGCGCAGCCATTCGTCGATGGTGAGGCCGTTGCCCTTCGACTTCGAGATCTTCTGGCCTTTCTCGTCGAGGAAGAGCTCGTAATTGAAGCCTTCGGGCGGCGTGCCGCCGAGCGCCTTGGCGATCGCGCCCGAGAGCTTGACCGAGTCGATCAGGTCCTTGCCGGCCATCTCGTAGTCGACGCCGAGCGCGACCCAGCGCATCGCCCAGTCGGCCTTCCACTGGCATTTGACGTTTCCGCCGGTCACCGGCGTCTCGACTTCCTCGTTGGTGTCGGGATCGACATAGGTCACGGTGCCCGCCGCGACGTCGCGGCGGATCATCGGCACCTGCAGCACGATGCCGGTGGTCTTGCTGACGGGGAGGAACGGCGAATAGGTGGCGCGGCGATCGGGCCCGAGCGTCGGCAGGATGATCGCCATCACCTGGTCGTAGGCCGCGAGCATCCTGAGCAGCGTCGCATCGAAGCGGCCGGACTTGTAATAGACGGTCGAGCTTGCGAACTCGTAGTCGAAGCCGAAATGATCGAGGAAGGCGCGCAGGCGTGCGTTGTTGGCGTCACCAAACGACGGATGCTCGTTCGAGAACGGGTCAGGTACCGCGGTGAGCGGCCGCCCCAGATATTGCGCCAGCATGTCCTTGTTGGGCACATTGTCCGGCACCTTGCGCAAGCCGTCCATGTCGTCGGAGAAGGCGAGCAGGCGGGTCTTGATCTTGTCCTCGGTCAGCACACGAAAGGCATGGCGCACCATCGAGGTGCGCGCGACCTCGCCGAACGTGCCGATGTGCGGCAGGCCGGACGGACCATAGCCGGTCTCGAACAGCACCTCGTCCTTCGGGCTTTTCTTGAGCCGCGCGACAATGGCCTTCGCCTGCTCGAACGGCCAGGCGTTGGATTGTTCGGCGAGCGCACGAAGATCGCTCGGGCTCATGTTGGGATCGATAACGGACATCAAGGGGCCTCCGGGCCGCGGAAAATAGCGATTTCCGGGCAGAATGCAATTTTGTGGGGCGGTGTTGCCTCTCACACCGTCATTGCGAGCGTAGCGAAGCAATCCAGACCGTCACTGCGGAAACAGCCTGGATTGCTTCGTCGCAAGAGCTCCTCGCAATGACGGCGGAGGAAGCAGCGACCGGGTTAGAACGGGCTCACCGAAAAATACCGCAGCCACAGATCGGTGTAGCGGCCTTTTTCCCAGACGCGAAACAGGGCCCAGTTCAGGGCCTGGCGCAGCACGTCGTTGCCCTTGCGCACGGCGATGCCGATGCCTTCGCCGAAGAAGCGGCTCTCGACGAAGGGACCGCCGGAGAAGGCGCAGCAATCGCCGGAATCGGTGCCGTTGATCCAGAACGCCAGCGAGATGGCGTCGCCGAAGATGAGATCAACCTCGCCCTTGCGCAAGCCGGCGCGCAAAGCATCGTCATTGGGATAGCCGTGCAGCTCGGCGTCGGTGAACATCGCCTTGAGATAGGCCTCATGCGCGGAGCCCGCGATGACGCCGACCTTCTTGCCTTCGAGATATTCGGGCCGGATCTCCGGCATCACCGCATCCTTGCGCGAGGCGAAACGCGCCGGCACGCGGTAATAGGGATCGGTGAAATCGACGCGTGCGCGAAGCTGCGGGCTCACCGCCATGGACGCAATGATCGCATCGCCCCGGTTCGAGGTGAGCGCATCGACCAGCGTCTCGAAGCGGCGCATCTGCACGGTGCAGGTGACCTTGACCTCTTCACAAAGCGAGCGGGCGAGATCGACGTTGAAGCCGGCCGGATTGCCGTCGGCGCCGGTGTAGTTGAACGGCGGATAATCGGTCTCGGTCAGGAAGCGGATCACCGTCAGGCGCGACAGGTCGGGCCGCTCCGGGCGCCGCCGCGGGTCCCAGAACCCGGGCACGGCCTGGGGGGCAGCTCGAGGTGCCGCGGGAGGCTGCTTCGACGGTGCCTGGGCGCGAGCGCCCGGCAGGCCCGCGAGCAGGCACGCGGCAACGGCCAGCCCCGTCAGCAAGCCACGGGCAGATTTGGACGATTTCGCCTGTTGCGATGGAGCCATCGGCCGGAAATGAACGAATTTCATTGGGATCGGAGGGCCTTATAGACCATCCGGCCGGGAACGCGAGCGCCGATTGTGACTACGCGGTCGTCATGCCCGGGCTTGTCCCGGGCATCCACGTTCTTGGTGCTGCACGAAAGATCGTGGATGGCCGGGTCAAGCCCGGCCATGACGATGTGGAAGCAGCTTCGCCTGGACGAGGCCTTCAAAGATACCGCTTCAGCTCCGTCGCGGCCTCTTCCGGGGTCCGCTTCAGGTTGAACGGCGAAACAAAACGGCCGTCGCGGTCCATCAGATAGATGAGCGCGGTGTGGTCCATGGTGTAGTCGCCGTCCTTGGTCGGGACCTTCTTGGCATAGACCCGGTAAGAGGTGATCACCTTGGCGGTCTCGGCGGGATCGCCGCTGAGGCCCTCGAGATGCGGATCGAAGCTCGAGAGATAGTCCTTCATGGTCGCGGGCGTATCGCGCTCGGGATCGACCGAGATGAAGACGGCGTTGACCTTGTCGGCATCCTTGCCCATCGCGCGCAGCAGTTCCGACAGCTCGAACAGCGAGGTCGGGCAGACGTCGGGACAATGGGTGTAGCCGAAGAAGATCAGCGTCGGCTTACCCTTGAGGTTATTGTCGGTGACGGCTTTGCCGTTCTGGTCGGTGAGCTGGAACGGGCCGCCGATCGCGGCCGGCTGCGCCACCTTGCTGACGCCGCCCATGGCCCAGAACAGCACCAGCAGACCGACGACGAGGCTTGAGGCGAAGGCGGTCGCGATTACCAGCGGACGGGCGGTGGAGCTCATGAGCGAAAAACTTCCTGTCGCGGATCAGAAGCAGGCGGCAAAGCCGGTCCTGATCATTTCGAAGAACACCTGGGAGCCGTAATGGAACCAGAGCGCGAGCGCGCCGATCACAAGGAGCCCGGCAACACAGGCGCCGGCCAACAACAGCACGGACGGCATTCGGCCGGCAGTGGGCGAATTGTCCGATACCGGATGTACGGTGTGCAGTGGCTGAGCCATGACAATGACCGGAGCGAAGGCGCCGGTTCCCTGGCCTTCAAATAGGCTTTGGCCCGCCTGCGGGCAAGGCGCCGCTGGCGGGCCGGGACCCCGTCATGCTGAGGATATCAGTGAAGGAGCTGGCCCCGGGCGGACTCGAGCTGTTCCGCTGGCGGAGCAGATCGGCGCAAAGGCCTGCTGGCCGAAGCCTGTGCATCGAGGTAGCAGGGCTTGTACATGGCCTGGAGCTGCCTGCCCCTCAGGAACAGCATGTGCGGCGTGAGGCCGCCGCGCTGTGAGATCCAGCGCTTCACCTGCGAGGGATACATCGAATAAAGCATGTGGGTCGCCTCAGAGTTGGTCACGGCGCGACCATTGGAGCCGAAATCCCAGGCGGCGTGGAAGCCGAGCGTCGCGTGCGAGGTGACGCAGATGCGGTCGCGCGGGATGGCGCCGAGGACGATGGTGCAGGCGGAAGCGCAGAGGCCGTCGATGATGACGGTGTCGCCTGATTGCCGCAGGTCCTGATATCTGTCGACATAGGTTCCGATCCGGCCGCCGCGGTCATCCGCGATCCGAACCACCGCGTGAGACGCCCCCATGCAAGCGACCAGCACGATCGCCGCAAGCAACCCCGTCAGAAACTTCATTGGCCCCCGCCCCGGTCGTTTGCGAATCTGTGTGTCAGGTGGTGATGCTCGTCTAGCGTCGGTCGACTTCGTGGTTTTGTCTAGGCAGGCGGGCTTACTCAAAACAAATTCAAATCCAGTGTTGCGTCCGCGCTGCACTCAGGCCCGCCTCGATCCCAAAGTGGAACAAGTTAACGATGTCCTACGCGACAAGCCCTTGATCTCAGTTGCAACCGCTGGCTTCAATCCCGGACAACTACAGGGGGGAACTCATGGCCGAGCATTCGACTGAGCAGGCGGACGTCATTGTCGTCGGCGGAGGACTATCGGGACTGGTGGCGGCGACCGAGATTGCCGACGCCGGCAAACGCGTGATCGTGGTCGACCAGGAGGGCGAGCAGTCGCTCGGCGGCCAGGCGTTCTGGTCGTTTGGCGGATTGTTTCTGGTGAACTCCCCGGAGCAGCGCCGGCTCGGCATCAAGGATTCCTTTGACCTCGCGATGCAGGACTGGCTCGGCACCGCCGGCTTCGACCGAGACGAGGACTTCTGGCCGCGCCAATGGGCGGAGGCCTATGTGGCGTTCGCGGCCGGCGAGAAGCGCGGCTGGCTGCGCGCGATGGGGCATCGGATCTTTCCCGTGGTCGGCTGGGCCGAGCGCGGCGGCTATGACGCGATGGGCCACGGCAATTCGGTGCCGCGCTTTCACGTCACCTGGGGCACCGGCCCCGGCATCGTCGAGCCGTTCGAGCGCCGCGCGCGCGAAGCCGCGAAGAGCGGCCGGCTGATCTTCCGGTTCCGCCATCGCGTCGACGCGCTCTCGATCACTGACGGTACGGTGGACGGCGTCAGCGGCGCCATTCTCGCGCCCGACAGCGTCGAGCGCGGCAAGAGCTCGTCTCGCAGTGTCGTCGGCGAGTTTGCGCTGAAGGCGCAAGCCGTGATCGTGGCGTCCGGCGGCATCGGCGGCAATCATGATCTGGTGCGCGCGAACTGGCCGAAGCGGCTCGGCGAGCCGCCGAAATTCATGATCTCCGGCGTGCCCGAGCATGTCGACGGCCGCATGATCGGCATCACCGAGGCATCAGGGGCGCGGCTGATCAATCGCGACCGCATGTGGCACTATGTCGAGGGCATCCAGAACTGGTCACCGATCTGGCCGCGCCACGGTATCCGCATCCTGCCAGGCCCCTCCTCGATGTGGTTCGACGCCACGGGCACGCGGCTGCCGGCGCCGCTATTCCCGGGGTCCGATACGCTCGGCCAGCTCAAATACATCATGTCCACCGGCTATGATTATTCCTGGTTTGTCCTGACGCAGGCCATCATCAAGAAGGAGTTCGCGCTGTCGGGCTCGGAGCAAAACCCCGATCTCACCGGCAAGAGCTGGCGCATGACCTTGCGCCGCGCCACCAACAAGGGCGCGCCGGCGCCGGTCGAGGCATTCAAAAGCCATGGTGCCGACTTCATCGTGCGCGACAAGATCGAGGATCTCGTCGCCGCCATGAACAAGCTCGCCGGCAACGATTTGCTCAAGCTCGACGAGATCAGGATTCAGATCGAGGCGCGCGACCGCGAGATCGCCAATCCTTACGTCAAGGACGCGCAGGTGATGAACATCCACAATGCACGACGTTACATCGGCGACAAGCTGATCCGCACGGCATCGCCGCACCGCATTCTCGATCCCGCGCAGGGGCCGCTGATCGCGGTCAAGCTCAACATCCTCACCCGCAAGACGCTGGGCGGCTTCGAGACCGATCTCGACTCACGCGTGTTCGGCGAGGAAGGGCAGATCATTCCCGGCCTCTACGCGGTGGGCGAGGCCGCCGGCTTCGGCGGCGGCGGCATGCACGGCTATCGCTCGCTGGAGGGCACCTTCCTCGGCGGCTGCCTGTTCTCGGGCCGCAATGCCGGTCGTGCGGCGGCGAAAGCGGTTGGCCGTTGAACGAACGCATGCGTGCCGGGCAACGCATGCGTGCCGGGGGTGGCACAGCGCGAGGTGCTGCGCTAGACAGGGCCGCCATTCCCACCAGGAGATCCCCTAATGAGCATTCAGCGTCTTGAAACCGGCCCGCGCATGAGCCAGGTCGTCGTGCACGGCAACACCGTCTATCTCGCCGGCGTCGTCGCCAGCAATGCGGCCGGCGAAAGCGTGACCAAGCAGACCCAGGATATCCTGAAGACCATCGACGGCCATCTCGCCAAGGCCGGCACCGACAAGTCGAAACTGCTGTCGGCCACGATCTACATCACCGACATGAAGACGTTCCAGGAGATGAACGCCGTGTGGGATGGCTGGGTGTCGCCCGGCAACACCCCGGCCCGCGCCACCGTTGAAGCGAAGCTGGCCGCGCCGCAATACACCGTCGAGATCATGGTGACCGCGGCGAAGTAAGTTCGCGCGGAACCAACAGGCGACAGGAGCGCGATGAGACCGTCATCGCGCTCTTTTTTTGTGGACGCATGATCTCCGAGGTAATCGATCCCAGCGCGCGAACCTTCGATAGTCAGGTCAGCCGAACCACACGGCGCCATCGAAGGAGAGTCTCATGACCGACCACGTCACGATCGCCCGCCGCTACATCGATCTCTGGAACGAGCGCGCGCAAAATCGCCGCCGCGAATTGCTCAGCGAGAACTGGACGGCGGATGCGAGCTATGTCGATCCGCTGATGAAGGGTGACGGCCGGGACGGCATCGATGCCCTGATCGCCGGCGTCCAGCAGCGCTTTCCCGACTTCAAGTTCAGGCTGATCGGCGAGCCCAACGGCTATGGCGACCATGTGCGCTTCAGCTGGGGCCTTGGACCTGATGGCGTCGATAGCCCGATCAAGGGCACGGATTTCGCCGTGCTGAAGGATGGCCGCATCAGGAGCATCACGGGATTTTTGGATCAGGTGCCTCCGGGGGCGTGAGGGCGCTGTCGTTACTGTGCCCTGTCCGCTTGCGGGAGAGGGCAGCTCCGCTCGTAAACACGGCTCACTGGGGTGAGGGATCTCTCTCCGCAGATTGAATTTGTGGATAGAACCCCTCATCCGGCGCTTCGCGCCACCTTCTCCCGCAAGGGGAGTAGGAGCAGCGCGTTCGCGGCTCAGACGATGGCCAGCCGATACGCCCGCTTAGCATTCATCCCAAACGCCTTCTCGCGCGCGCTCGCTCCGAGCTTCGCCAGGCACGCCTCCAGCGCGGCCTTGATCTCGCCGTAGCTACCCGCCAGCAGGCATACCGGCCAGTCGGAGCCAAAGATCAGGCGGTCCTCGCCAAAACTATTCGCGACGTGCTGGACAAACGGAAACAGCCGCTCCGCGTCCCAATCGGTCCACTTCGCTTCCGTCGCGAGCCCCGAGACCTTGCACCAGACGTTGCCGCAGGCCGCGAGCGACGCGATGCGGTCGGACCATTCCGCGCTGCCGCCAACGGCGATCGGCGGTTTTGCGGCGTGGTCGAGCACGAAGCGTGCGTGCGGAAAAGCTTTTGCAGTTGCGATCGCAGCGGGGAGCTCGCGGGTGCGGACGAGGAAGTCGTAGGCGAGATCGCGGGCGAACACCGCCGCGAGTCCGCGCTGGACGTCCGCGCGCAACAGCCAGTCGGGATCGGCCTCGTCGTGGACCTGGTGGCGGATACCGACCAGCTTTGCGCCGCCCGGCAGCGCGCGCAGCCGATCAAGCGTGTCGCCGAGCGCGGCATCGGTCAGATCGGCCCAGCCGACCACGCCCATGACGGAGGGCGTGTCATGCGCGACCCGCAAAAATTCCTCGGTCTCCTCAAGCGCGGAGCGGCACTGCACCACGATGCTTGCGTCGATGCCGTTCGCCTTTAGCAGCGGAGCTAGATCGGCGGGCCCGAAGGCGCGGCGGATCGGCGTGAGCTCAGGCGCATCCATCCAGGGATAGTCGGCGCGCGCGGGATCCCAGAAATGCTGGTGCGCATCGATGAGCATGTCTCACGCTCCGCCCGGCAGCGGCGCCCGCGCGTCGACGAGGTTTTTCGCGCGCAGCTCCTGCCAGAAAGCTGGCGGCACCGTGCGCTCCGACATCGCGATGTTGTCGGCAACCTCCGCGGCGTTGCGCGCGCCCATCACCGCGACCGTCACGGCCGGATGGGCCATGCAGAACTGGAGCGCGGCGGCCTTCAGCTCGGTGCCGTGCTTGCGGCAGAGCTCGTCAAGCGCGAGTGCGCGCGCCACGAGTGCCACGTCGGCGTCCTGATAATTGAACTTCGCGCCGGTGTGCGGATTGGCCAAAATGCCGCTGTTGTAGATGCCGCCGAGCAGGATGCCGATGCCCCTCTGGCGGCAGACCGGAAACAGCGCATCCAGCGCGCCCTGGTCGAGCAGCGTGTAACGGCCAGCGAGCAGGAAGCAGTCGACCGGCACGGCTTCGGCGAAACGTGTGAGCATCTCCGACTGATTCATGCCGGAGCCGATCGCCTTGATGGTGCCGTCGTCGCGCAGGCGCATCAGCGCGCGGAAAGCACCGTTGACGGCCGCGTCATAGTGATCGTCGGGATCATGCACGAGCAGCACGTCGACGCGATCGAGCCCGAGGCGGTCGAGACTTTCCTCGACCGAACGCATCACGCCGTCATAGCTGAAATCGAATTGCGGCCGCAGCGCAGGGGCGCCCTTGTAGTGATCGTCCTCGGTCGAACTGGGATCCGGGCGCAGCAGCCGGCCGACCTTGGTCGAGATCGCAAAGGAGTCCCGCTGCTGCTGGCGCAGGAAAGCGCCCAAACGGCGCTCGGCGAGGCCAAAGCCGTAGAGCGGCGCGGTGTCGTAGAAGCGGATGCCGGCCGACCAGCCGGCCGCGAGCGTCGCTTCTGCATCGGCATCGCTGACCGCCGAAAACAGGCCGCCGAGTGGCGCCGAGCCGAGGCCTATTGCCGTAACATCGAGACCGTTAGCCAACCGCGTACGCTTCATTGCAATATCCTTCCAATCCGCAAAAGCACTCCCTCCCCCGCAAGCGGGAGAGGGAGTGTAGCGCAGGAACGTTGGGCTGGTAACGTTCCTACTTCAACAATTGAGCGACGTTGTCCTTCGTCACCAGGTCGAGGCCGGTGTAGATCACTTCCGGAACCTTCTGGCCCTTCTTGATCGCCAACAGGGTGTCCATAGACTTCTCGCCCATCTCGAACGGACGCTGGCCGGTGAGCGCGTTGGAGTAGCCGTCGCGCAGCAATTCGAGCTGCATCTTCAGCGTATCGGCGACGACGAGCGTGAACTTGCCGGCGTCGATATCCTTCTTGTTCTTGTTGACGAAGGCTTTGTAGCCTTCGGGCGCGAACATCGGCCAGCCGCCGACCGGCACGATCGCACCGAGGTCGGGCGTTGCGGTACGCAAGTCCGACATCTGCTGGATCGCAAGCGCGGAATCGTCATTGCAGAAGGTCGGCGAACCCTGGACCTCGACCCATTTCGAGCCCTTGAGCGCTTCGCGGACACCATCGACACGTTCGGCGAGGTTTTTCGCACCGGGGCCGCCGGAAACCATGGCATATTTGCCGCCATCGGGCCGGAGCTTGAGCAACTGCTTGCCGAGCGCGAGGCCGAAGTCCTTGTTGTTGGTGCCGATATAGGCAAGCCGCTTGGAACCCGGCGCATCCGCGTCAAACGTAATGACGGGAATGCCGGCTGCAGCCGCTGCATCGATCGACTTGGTCATCGCTGCGACGTCGGCAACCGAGATTGCCAACCCATCCACCTTCTGGGTGATGAAGTCCTGGATGATCTGGGCCTGTGTCGCCGGCTCGTGCTCGATCGGCCCCTTGTAGATGCATTCGACATTGCCGAGTTCCTTGGCTCGCTTCAGGCAGCCGTCACGCGCCACATCGAAGAACGGATTGTTCATCGCCTTGGGCACGACGGCGAACTTGTAGGTCTGGGCAAATGCCGGGGTCGCCATCATTGCGATGGTCAGGCCGGCCAACAGAAGCTTCTTCATTTCTTCCCTCCACACTTTGTTGCCTATCCATTTGTGATGTGATGCCCCGGCAGGCGGATAGACGATCTTTCGTTGTCCTTCCGGAGTAACTGGTTAAGTCATGCGCGAGCGGATCCGGTCGACCAGCACGGCAAGGATGATGATCACGCCCACCAGCGTCTGCTGCCAGTAGGAGTTGACCTGCGCGAGCACGAGGCCGTTGCGGATCACTTCGAGCAGCACGCAGCCGACGATGGCACCGAGCGGACCGCCGATGCCGCCGGCCAGATTGGCGCCGCCGATCACGGCGGCCGCAATCACGTTGAGCTCGTATGAGGTCGCCATGTTGGCGGGCGCCGAGCCGAGCCAGCCGGAGATGATGATGCCCTGGAGCCCCGCGGCGAGCGCGCAGATCACGTAGACCTCGATCTTCACCCGCACGACCGAGATGCCGGTCAGCTCCGCCGCCTTCTCGTTGCCGCCGAGCGCGAAGACGTGGCGGCCGAAACTGGTGTGATGCAGCACGACCGCCATCACGGCGGCGAGTATCACCAGATAGATGAAGGGAGCGGGCACGCCGAGCACGTCACCCGATGTCAGCGCATAGAAATAATCGGCGTCCGGCCCGCCGGGAAAGCTGCCGCGGCCGTTCGAGACGACATAGGCGAGCCCACGCACGATCGAGAGCATGCCAAGCGTGGTGACGAAGGGTGACAGCCCGAGCACCGCAATGCAGAAGCCGTTGACGAGCCCGACGATCAACGCGGCGCACAGCCCCGCGAGCACCGAGATCACAAGGATCAATCCGGGCACATTGGCGACGGCGGTCTTGCCGTCGGCGGCCAAATGGACGAACACCGATCCCGGCGCCGACAGCTCGATCATGACCATAGAAGTAATCATCGCAGAAAAACACATCATCGAGCCGACGGAGAGATCAATGCCGCCGGTGATGATGACGAAAGTGATTCCGAGCGTGGCAATGGCGATGAAGGAAAAGTTCTTCGCCACGTTCTGCATGTTGCCCTCGGTGAAGAAATAGGGGCTGGCAAAATGCATCACGACCATCAGCACCAGGAGCGCCAGCAGGACGTAGCCGGTCTGGGAGGCGAAGATGCCGCGCCGCCACCATTTGATCTTGCCGACGTTCGAGAACGTGACGGGGGATTCCAGGGGCATCGCCATCACGCCGCCTCCTTCGCGCCGGTGATAAGGGCTGTGACTTCCTCGGGGGAGGTGTCGTGGATCGGCTTGTCGGCCCGCTTCTCGCCGCGGCGCATGACAATGACGCGGTCGCACACCGCAAACACGTCGGGCATGCGGTGCGAGATCAGCATCACGGCGACGCCCTGCTCCTTCAAGCGGTGGATCAGGCTCAACACCTGCTCGACCTGGCGGACCGAGATCGCGGCCGTCGGCTCGTCCATCATGACCAGCCGCGCATTGGAGAGCCGCGTCCGCGCGATCGCAACCGCCTGGCGCTGGCCGCCGGACATCTGCTTGACGAGATCGTCGGGGCGAGTCTCCGAACGCAGCTCGCCGAACAATTCCAGCGCACGCGATGCCATGGCCTTGTGGTCGAGCAAAGCGATGGGGCCGAATTTACGCTTCAGCTCGCGGCCGAGAAACACGTTGGCGGCAGCGGTCAGATTGTCGGCGAGCGCGAGGTCCTGATAGACGACCTCGATACCGACCGCGCGGGCATCGATGGGCCGGCTGAAATGGACCGCATCGCCACCGAAGCGGATTTCGCCATGGCTGGGGCGGAAATTGCCGGCGATGATCTTGACCAGCGTCGACTTGCCGGCGCCGTTGTCGCCCATCAGGCCGACCACTTCGCCCGGGTGGACATGCATATCGACATCATGCAGCGCGCGGATGGCGCCGAACTCCTTGCCGATGCCGGTCAATTCGAGCACCGGTGTTGCGTCAGCACTTGCCATCAGCGACCTCAGATGTAGCGGTTAACGAGAGATTCCAGATATTCCTGCCGTCCCGAGCGCGGCTGCGGGTCGAAGCCGGGACCCATCGCGCGATCGGCGAGATCGGCGAGCGAGCGCTGGCCGGCGAGAATGGCCCGGCCCTCGCCGCCTGCCCATCCACCGTAGCGGTCGGCAAGCGGCGCCGTGAGGGCGCCGGCATCGAGCATGTCGGCAGCAGCGAGGAACGCCCGCGCGCAGGCATCCATCGAGCCGACATGAGCATGGATGAGATCGTCGGGGTCGATCGACTGACGGCGGATCTTGGCGTCGAAATTGAGTCCGCCGGAGGTGAAGCCGCCGCGGTTCAGCATCTCGTGGAACACCAGCGCCAGCTCGCCCACGTTCATCGCGAACTGATCGGTGTCCCAGCCGAGCAGATCGTCGCCGCGGTTGATATCGAGCGAGCCGAACACGCCGAGCGCCTCGGCCAGCGCGACCTCGTGATGGAAGGAGTGTCCGGCGAGGATGGCGTGGTTTTGCTCGATGTTGAGCTTGACGTCCTCGAGCAAATCGTAGCGTGCGAGGAAGCCGTAGCAGGTGGCGACGTCGAAATCATATTGATGCTTGGTCGGCTCCTTCGGCTTCGGCTCGATCAGGATCGGGCCCTTGAAGCCGATCTTGTGCTTGTGCTCGACCACGAGCGAGACGAAGCGGCCGAGCTGGTCGAGCTCGCGCTTGAGATCGGTATTGAGCAGCGTCTCGTAGCCCTCGCGGCCGCCCCACAGCACATAGTTCTGGCCGCCGAGCCGATGCGTCACCTCCAGCGCGGCGCGGACCTGGCCGGCGGCATAGGTGAAGATCTCGGGGTCCGGATTGGTCGCGGCGCCCGCCATGTAACGGCGATGCGTGAACAGGTTTGCCGTACCCCAGAGCAGGCGGACCTTGGCCGATGCCATCTTCGCCTCGAACAGATCGGCGATGGCGTTGAGGTTGGCGACGGATTCGCGGAGCGAGGCACCTTCGGGCGCCGCATCGACGTCGTGGAAGGTGAAGAAGGGCACATCCAGCAGGCGGAACAGCTCGAAGGCGACATCGGCCTTGGCGCGCGCCATCGCCATCGGATCGGAGCCGTGGTGCCAGGGCCGCAGAAACGTCTCGCCGCCGAAGGGATCGCCGCCCGGCCAGCACAGCGAATGCCAGTAGCACACCGCAAAGCGCAAGTGATCTTCCAGCCTGCGGCCGTGGACCATGCGGTCCTTGTCGTACCAGCGGAAGGCGGGCGCATTTCCCGCATCCTTGCCGGCAAAGGCTATGGGTGCGCTGGCATCGAAGAATTTAACTGACGCGTTCACTTAAAGACTCTCCTTCAATGCGGGGTAAAGCTCGCGCCAGCGGCGATAGGCCTCGTCGTAGGCGGACACAGCGGAGGCGCGGGGCACGAAACTGGCAAGCCGACGCGGGCGGGTGCACACTTGCGCGGGATCGTCGCCGGTGGCCGCAAGCCGGCCGAGCCGCGCGGCGCCGAGCGCTGCGCCGACCTCGCCCTCCTCGACGCGGTGCACAGCAATGCCGAGCACGTCCGCGCAGATCTGCGCCCACAGTGGCGAGCGCGAGCCGCCGCCGACCAGATCAAGCTCGGCGATCGCGCCACCCGCCGCGCTCAGCGCCGTCAGATTGTCGCGCGCAGCGAAGGCGACGCCTTCGAGCACGGCCTGGACGATCTGGCTGCGCCCGGTCGCAGCGCGCAAGCCGACGAAGGCGCCGCTCGCGGCGGCATCGTTGTGCGGGGTGCGTTCGCCGTCGAGATAGGGCAGGAATTTGACCGGGCTCGGCCCCTCGACGCGCTCGCCGAGCGGCGCCAGCAGGGCCACTGCAGGAGTCTCCATCACACCTGCGAGCCAGGCGAGCGAGGCGGCCGCTGATAGCATCACGCCCATCTGGTGCCAGAGACCCGGAAGCGCGTGACAGAACGCATGCACCGCCGAGGCCGGCGCCGGCGCAAAGCGATCGGTGACGCGGAACACCACGCCTGAGGTTCCCAATGACAGAAACGCATCGCCGGGCGCGATTGCGCCGAGCCCGATCGCGCTCGCGGCGTTGTCACCGGCGCCGCCGGCGACCATGACGTCCTTCGCCATGCCCCAGCGCTGCGCGAATTCGGACGCGAGCATTGCGCTCGCATTGCTGCCCTCGACGAGCCGCGGCATGTGATGCAGGTCGAGCCCGGTGGCCTTGAGCAGCTCCGCCGACCAGCTGCGCCGGCCGACATCGAGCCACAGCGTGCCGGCCGCGTCCGACATGTCCTCGGCCATCTCGCCGGTGAGCCGATAGCGCACATAGGCCTTTGGCAGCAGCACTTTTGCAACGCGTTCGAAAATGTGAGGCTCGTGCCGCGCCACCCAGAGCAGCTTTGGCGCCGTGAAGCCGGGCATCGCCAGATTGCCGGCGATGGCGTGCAGCGAGGGGCAGCGGCGCTCGAGCTCGATACATTCGGCGTGCGAGCGACCATCGTTCCAGAGGATCGCAGGCCGCAGCGGGCGTCCGTCGGCACCGAGCAGCGTCGCGCCATGCATCTGGCCCGACAGCCCGATGCCGCGCACCTGCGTGACCTCGCGCGGATGATGTTGCGCGAGAACGTCGACCGCGCCGATCGCCGCATCGACCCAGGCGTCGGGATCCTGCTCGGACCACAGCGGCGCGGGATGCGACAGAACGAGCTCGCGCGCTGCCGTCGCGACGACCGCGCCGGTTTCGCTCACGAGCACCGCCTTCACACCGGACGTACCGATGTCCACTCCGAGATACAAACTCGTCCCTCCCTCTTCGTTTGAGCGTGATCTGTTCGGGATCACGCTGCCGCGGTGCACGAATTGACGTCGCGCTTTCCGCAGTCACTCACTTCAAAACACAAGGCACCGCGCGCGCTTTGCGGCTACGGCAGATTGTCCCGCATCAAGATGTCGATGCGGATATTCTCCTGTTCACTCAAGATCGGCTCGTTGCGTGCGAGCGACAGCAGCACGCGCACGGCGGAACGCGCCTCGTGCCCTGGATTCTGCGAGATCGCGACGTCCAGCGTACCCTGCAGCAGCAGTTTTCGCGTCATCGCCGTGAGATCGTGGGCGATGAACACGATCTGCTTGCCGCGGCCGGCCTCGGTCAGGGCCTTGGCCACGCCTTGCGTGCCGGCGCCGACATTGTAGAGGGCGATGATGTCCGGATGCTTGCCGAGCAGCCGCGATATCAGCTGCTCGGATCGGTCGTCCTCGTCGCGCCCCTCGAGCAGGGGCAGCAAGTCGAGGTGCGAAAATTCCGACGCCATCACCTGGTTGAAGCCAAAAATGCGCTCGGCATGGTCGCGCAGGCCCCGCGATCCCGCGATGATGGCGATCTTGCCGGACTTTTGCCCGACCAGCCGCCCGACCAGCGCGCCGGCGGTGCGGCCTGCGGCGATGTTGTCGATGCCGACATAATGGTGGCGGCGCGACGACGGCACGTCGGAGACCAGCGTCACCACCTTGGTGCCGGCATCGACGAGATCATTGATCGCAGCGCGCACGCCGGGATGATCCAGCGCCACCACGGCAACGCCGTCGTAGTCGCCCGAGACCGTCTCGAGCGTTGCAGCGAGCACGGACGGATCGAACACATCCGTATTGACCATCTCGACGCTGAGACGCCGGGCCGATAGCCAGCCGGACATCTCGCCGAGATAGGCCTCGATCTGCTGCATGAACGGGTTCGCCCCCGACGGCATGACGAAGGCAAACCGGCGGACGCGGCCGCGGGCGAGCTCGGCGGCAGCCACGTGCGGCTGAAAGGCATTGCGCGCGATGGTCTCCTGGACGCGGCGGACCGTATCGGACCGCACACCGGGGCGGTTGTGCAGGACGCGATCGACCGTCGCCAGGCTGACACCCGCCTCGCGGGCGATGTCCTTCAGCGTCAGCGCGGCGGAGACGGTCTCTTCGGCCATGCCTGAAGGCTAGCAGAGGTGTTTTGAGGTGCGCAACTCATTTTGAGGGGCAAGACGATCTTTTCGAGCCGCGGTTGCGCCAGGGCGTCAGCGGCCGCTCAGATCGAGTGTCAGAAACAGGCTGTTGGGGTCCTCGACATAGCCCTCGAACGGGCCGCAAGGCACGAAGCCGTGCGCCTGATAGAGCGCGTGCGCCGGCTTGAAATAGTCCCACGAGCCGGTCTCGAGGCTCAACCGCTTGACGTCGCGCTTGCGCGCCTCGGCGATGATGTGGCGGAGCATCAGACCACCAAAGCCGCGCCGGCGCGTGGTCTGGAGCGTGTGCATCGACTTCACCTCGCCGTGGTCGGCCGAGAGCGTCTTCAGCGCACCGGTCGCGACCAGCGTCTCGCCGTCCCAGCCGGTCCAGAACGCGACGTCGCTGGCGCGAAGCCCGGCGAGATCGAGCGCATGCGCGCTGCCCGGCGCGGTTTGCGCCCGCGCCGCCGCAACGTGGTGGTCGAGCAGCGCGACGACGCGCGAATCGAAGGTGTCGCCAATGCGGATCTGCATCGTCAGGGTCTCACATCTTCCCGTAGGAGGTGCCGCGCCGCGTGATGATGACGTAGCGCGCATCCTGTTTGGTTTCGTTCTCGAACGTGACCGCCCGCATCACGTCGAAGTCGAAGCAGTCGCCCTCGCGCAGGCGCACGGCCTTGGCGTCGATATGCACGCAGACCGCGCCCTCCAGCATCAGCAGTTGCTGGGTGAAGGCGTTGCGGCCCCAGGGGCTGTAGGACACGCGCGCGCCGGCCGGCAGGTCGACGACGATGATCTCGATGCCGCTCGCCGCATCGGCCGGCGAGGCATGGCGCCGCCGGTAGCCGCTGTCGGGATCGCGCCATTGCGGCTGGTCGGCCAGCCGCGTCAGCCGCTCCGGCGGCTTCTCCGAGAGCGCGACGACGTCGCTGAGCGAGACGTCGAGCGCCGCACAGAGCTTGCTCAGCAGCGCCGCGGTGGCACTGCTCTGCGCCCGCTCCACCCGCCCGATCATGGCCCGGCTGACACCGGAGCGGCTGGCGAGTTCGTTCAAGGTCATGCCGGCCTGCGTCCTCAAGGTCTTCAAGCGCCGACCGATCGCCCTGTCGAGTTTTTGCTGGTCCATGGCCTCATCCGAACATCGCCCGGCACATGGACCGCATCCGCCGGGCGGGAGGAGATTAGGCCGGAGGAGCGGCGCGTGCCGGGAGCGAAGGGCTAATATATTGGAATTTTTGCGCGCCGCGCGGCAAGGTTTGCGGCCTCGGTCAAAGCAGAGCCGAAATTCGCTAAACAAGAAAATCCGACGCCGCGCCGTGGACCTGCGGGATCAGGGATCCAGGTGCCAGGTGAAGCGTCATTGCATGATGGTCCGCATCGGTCAGTGTCAAAACATCGGTCTGATAGTTGAGGGCCACGTTCACCTTGGTATCGAAGCCATCCAGCACCAGCGTCGCGCCTGGCGTATAGTTTGCGATGACACCCGATGTTTGTTTGGCATCGGGCCCGAATACAAATGAATCCCTACCAGTCAGAACGACATTGCTGCTGAGATTACCAGCGACCGCCAGCGTCCCGTCGCTGACGTAGACAGTTCCAGTCCCGCTCAAACCATCGACCTTGAGCACGCCACTATCCAGGACAGTGCCGTTGTTGACGAGGTTGCCTGAGACATCCACCTCACTGCCGGCGCGGACATCGACGAGGCCGTTACTTGTCAAACCGTTCCTGAAGTCGATCGCGCCGCCCTGATCGGCGGTGATCGTAGCAAATCCGTTGAGAACGGCGTCGTCGAAACTGAGCGAGGCGTGCGTGGCTTCGATCAGGCCGTTGTTGGTGACGGAATTGCCGGTGTTCACTTCAAGCGGTTGAGACCCGTTCGCATCGAGCGTGCCGGCGAAGCCGATATTCAAAGTGAGGCCGTGGTCGCCGTTCCCGATCGTGCCGGCGCCATCGATCGTGCCGCCCTCAAGGTCGAGCGTGTGATGCGCACTGCTGTTCAGGATCACAGAGCCCGGATCGAGCTTGATCTCGCCGTTGCCGATGACGACGATGTCACCGGTCAAGACAGTTTTGGTGGCATTGAAGAGCTCGATCTTGCCGCCGTTGTTCAACAGGCCGCCGACGTTCAGAACGCTTCCGGCACTGTCGTCAAACACGGCGCCAGCATTAAGCGTCACGTTGTTGAAGGTGTTGGTGCTGCCTGCAACGGATTCGATAAGCGCGCCGGATGCCGCATCGAGCGAAATCCCGTCGAGATGCACATTGTCGAAGGTGATGGTGCCGCCATGGGCGACGATCACACCGAGGGAACCGCCGAAGATGATATCGTTCGCGAGCGCGAGCGTCGCCTGGGTTTCGTTCAGCGAACCGAGATCACTGATCAGGCTGTTGCTAATGACACCGGTGCTGCCGGTCTCATGCAGGTTCCCGGTCACGCCGATACTGATCGTTGCCCCATCGATCGATGCGAAGCCCGTCGAGCCCGTGACAATCAGAAATCCGCCGGAAGCGGCGTCATTCACGTCAGTGACCGTGATCGCGAGGTTCTTTGTGGTGATTTTCTCCCCGTCGCTGACAGCTACGGTGACGTCATAGACATTGTCGTGGTTTGCGTCTTTCGGCGCTTCGAAGTCGGGCGCAGACTTGAACGTCACATCGCCTGTCACCGACACGTTGAACAGAGCCGCATCGGCACCGGATAGCGAATAGGTCAGCGCGGGGCTGTCGACGTCGGTCGCCGCGACGTGGTAGGTGACATCAGTGCCATTCTCCGCGAAGGTTGCCGTCGCGCCCGAGCCGATCACGGGCGCATCATCGATTCCTGTCAGCGTCACGGTGACGCTCTGTGTCGCGGAACCGCCGTGACCGTCGTCGAGGGTCAAGGTGAAGGCGTCGGTATGGGTCCGTCCGGCCGCGAGCGGAGCGATGTTGGCGTGAAAGACATCATAGCTCCACGTCACCTTGCCATCGGCATCGTCGACCGTGGCCGTGAGTGTGCCGAGATCGCCGCTTTGCGATGCCACCGAGATCGTGTGAGTGTCGGTCTTGTCCGCGTCGGTAAAAAACGCCGCCCCCGATGTCGAAACATGGGCGGCGCCATTGTCCGTCAGCTTCGCTTCGGTGACGGACGGCGGAGCAATATCCTTCACATATATGTCCTCAGTGCCATTGGTATCGCCCGGCACGAGATTGCTGGCTGAAGATTCGAATACCAACTTGGTGCCATCAGACGAGAACACGGGAGCTTGGCTGTAGCCGTTTGCCTGCGCGCCGCTCGCGTTGGTCGAGACAATCTTGACGGTGCCGGTGATCAGGTCCTTCACATAAATCTCATAGCCATTGACACCCGGCACGAGATTGTCGGCGAAGGAATAGAACGCAATCTTCGTACCATCAGGCGAGAACACGGGTTTCTGGGCTTCGCCGTTGTCCTGCGGAGCTCCGTCGGCGTTGGCCGATACCAACGTGACCACGCCTGTGGTCAGATCTTTGATGACAATGTTGCCGATTCCGATATTGGAACTCCCCGGCACAAGATTATCGGCAAAGGTATAGAACGCCACCTTGGTGCCATCAGGCGAGAACACCGGGTCGTAGCTGCCGCCATTCCCATGAACGCAGCTGGCGCTGTCCGACACCAGTGTGGCGACCCCGGTGGCAAGATCCTTGATGTAGATATCGTTGATGGCGCCACCTCCTGTGGTGGACCCGAACACGATCTTGGTGCCATCGGGCGAGAACGAGGGGGCGAAGGTAAAGCCATTCTGATCCCCGCCGCTGCCGTCTCCCCCGTTGTACGGACTGGCCCCCACGAGCGTTATCGCGCCAGTGGTCAAGTCTTTCACGAAGATGTCGCGCACATGGTCGGTATCGCCCGGCACGAGATTGTCGGCATCGGAATAGAACGCAACCTTGGTGCCGTCAGGCGAGAATATCGGGTTGGTGCTCTGGAAGCCGTCCGCCTGCGCCCCGCTGGCATTGGTCGACACGCGCGTGATGGCGCCGGTCGTCAGGTCCTTCACGAAGATGTCGTAAGCACTATTGGTATCGCCAGGCACCAAATTGTCGGAAGCAGATGCGAACGCCAGCCTGGTACCATCGGGCGAAAAAACCGGCTGGTAGCTCCAGCTATCCCCCTGTACCCCGCTGGCGCTAGTCGACGCGAGCGTGATGGCGCCAGTCGTCAGGTCCTTCACGAAGATGTCGGGTTGACCGTTGGTATCGCCGGGCACCAGATTGTCGGCATAGGATTCGAACGCCACTTTCGTGCCGTCGGGCGAGAACACGGGCTGGTGACTTTGGCCATCCGCCTGCGCCCCGGTTGCGCCGGTCGACACGCGCGTGACGGAACCGTCGCTGCCACCATCGGCGGTGAAAACAGGTGCTGAGTTTGTCATCAATGCCTCCGTTTGCCCGACAACAGGCCGGACCCGAATGTTTGTTCGATGATCAGAAGCAAAAACGCGGGCGCCAATAAGTCCCTGCTGACCAAACTGCCGACCAAAGCAAGCTTATTGCCCCTGAATGACGAACGCTTGATGTGGCTCGACGCATCATCGCGACAACGCTGCGACTAGTGGTGCATGACTTGCGGTATGATCCGAACGACAATGCCCACTCGCGAGCAGACCATCGAAACTACCGCTTCGATCGGCTACTTTATCTGTCGCGTCTTGGTGCCGCCTAGTTCCTCTGGGGGCCTTGGCCGCAAGGCTCGGCTCAACCTCTACGGTACTTCCGCATAGCAATCGTCGCCAAAGATCCAGCGAAGTGCACCAAGTTCCGGCAAAGTGTTGGAGCGGGCGAAGGGAATCGAACCCTCGTATGCAGCTTGGGAAGCTGCCGTTCTACCATTGAACTACGCCCGCGGATGCACGTGTCCCGCGTCCGTCCTGATTAGCCGAGACGGTGTCCGGCGCCAAGCGCTTTGGCGCGTCAGGCCGGACGGTTGTTAACGTCCTGCTAAGATTCCAGGTGCGCCGGATTGTGGCGGTGTTATGATCGCTGCCGGGTTGAGGAACGTACAGCGTGTGGGGCGTGCGCATGGTGGGGCGTGCTTACGCGATATTCGGCACGGCCATAGGCCGTTGCGGCATCGTCTGGAGCAATTCCGGCGTCGTGGCCGTGCAATTGCCGGAGGTGCGGGAGATCGACACCCGCCGCCGGATTTTTCAGGTCCATCCCGAGGCGCGCGAGCAGGCGGTCCCGCTCAACACCGAGCTTGCGATCGAGGGCATCCTGACCTTGCTGCAGGGCAGCGATCCCGATTTTTCCGATGTCAGCCTGGACGCCGGCGGCGTGCCCGCCTTCGACCGGCGGGTCTACGAATATGCCTGCACCATCCCGCGCGGGGAGACGCGCACCTATCACGAGATCGCCAAGGCGCTGGGCGCTTCGGGCGCCGCGCATTCGGTGGCGCAGGCGATCTCCCGGAATCCCTACATGATCATCGTGCCTTGCCACCGGGTGATTGAGGCCGGCGGCTATGCCGACCGGATCTCGCCTTACGGCGGGGTGATCTCCAAGCGGCGGCTGCTGGCGCTTGAGGGCGCTCATCCGATCGCCAGCAAGACGCTGTTCGAGGTGCTGCTGCCCGTTGCCCCGCCGCGCTCACCCACCTAGATAGGTGCGATGGATGCGACCACGCTGCTGACGTCACAAGCGATGACGGTCTCCGAGTTTCGCTGCGACGCGGGACCGGGCGACAAGCCGTTTGCCGAGTGCCGCACCGGTCATTCCATCGCCTATGTCCGCTCCGGGAGCTTTGGCTGCCATTGCCGCGCCGGCTTCTTCGAGCTGATAGCAGGCTCGCTGCTGGTCGGCGCGCCCGGCGACGAATACACCTGCACGCATGAGCATGTCTGCGGCGACGTCTGCCTGTCGTTCTTCTTCAGCGAGGAGCTGGTCGAGGCGCTCGGCGGGCGATGCGAGACGTGGCAGGTCGGCGCGACGCCGCCGCTGCCCGAGCTGATGGTGCTGGGCGAGCTCGCCCAGACGGCGGCAGATGGCAACAGCGACCTCGGCCTCGACGAGATCGGCCAGATCCTCGCCGGCCGCTTTGTCGATATGGTCTCGGGCAAGCCGCGCAAGCCGGCTACGCCGACGGCACGCGACCGCCGCCGCGCGGTCGAGGCGGCGTTGTGGATCGACGACAACTCGCATGCCGGGATCGACCTTGAGCAGGCCGCGCGCCTGGCGGATTTGAGCCCGTTCCATTTCCTGCGGCTGTTTTCCAACGCGCTCGGCGTCACCCCGCATCAATATCTGGTGCGCTCGCGCCTGCGGCACGCGGCGCGCCTGCTCGCTGACGACGACATCGCGGTCACCGACATCGCCTATGACGTCGGCTTCGGCGACCTCTCCAACTTCGTCCGCACGTTTCATCGCGCCGCGGGCGTGTCGCCGACCAAGTTCCGACAGGCGTCAAAGGGGAAGCGCAAGATTCTCCAAGAGCGGCTTGCCCTCAACTGACTAGGGTCGTCTCCGGCGCGCGCCACCACGCGGCGCGCTTTGCAATGGAGATGACCATGTACGACCATATCGGACTGCGGGTTGCCGACCTCGACGCCGCCACGCGCTTCTACACCGCGGTGCTGACGCCGCTCGGTTATGTCCTGTGCTCGAGCGGCGACGGCTATGCCGGCTTCGGGCCGAAGGGCGAGCCCGCGCTCTGGCTGCACCTGAACAAGGGCCGCAAGGCAGACGGCGCGCATATCGCGTTTCGCGCCGGGGATCACGATGCGGTAAAGGCGTTTCACAGCGAAGGCCTGAAGAGCGGCGGCCGCGACAACGGCGGCGCCGGGCCGCGCAAGGATTACAGCCCGACCTATTACGCGGCGTTTTTGATCGACCCTGATGGCAACAATGTCGAGGCGGTTTGTACGTGAGGGCACGGATTCCGTCATTGCGAGGAGCTCTTGCGGCGAAGCAATCCAGACTGCTTCCGCGGAGACATCCTGGATTGCTTCGCTGCGCTCGCAATGACGGTGCTTGTGGTGACGACCTGACATAATCAAGGACACCTCCATGGCCTCCATCCACAACGACGTCCCCCTCTCCGCCCCGGCCTGCAGTGTCTGGGACGCGGTGCGCGATTTCGGCGCGCTGCATCAGCGGCTGGTGCCGGGCTTTGTCACCGCTTGCCAGCTCGACGGCGATGCACGCATCGTCACCTTCGCCAATGGCGCGGTCGCACGCGAGGTGCTGGTCGATTGCGACGACGCGCGACAACGGCTGGTCTACGCAATCAACAGCGAACGGCTGACGCATTACAGCGCCTCGGTGCAGGTGATCGCCGACGGCGAGGCGAAATGCCGCCTGGTCTGGATTATCGACATGCTGCCCAACGAGCTCGCGCCTTACGTTCAGGGGCAGACCAGGGAGGCCGTGATCGCCATGCGAAAGGCCTTCCCGCCTCCGGCTACGTGATCTTTCTCACAGAGCCCCGCTGTCGTCAGCCGTAACCATGGCGGCGTGCGTCCGGTTGGCCTCGCTCTCCCGGCGACGCCACGCACGCGAGGAGCATGCCATGAGAGGTGCGGACAAGGTGATCTGCCAGGCAGCCGCCGTGCTGCTGCTGTTTTCGGTCGCGAGCACGCCGGCGAAGGCGCAGTTCCTCGGCGGTGGAGGTGCCGGCGGCGAGGACATGATGACCCAGATGGCGCCGATGCTGGAGATGATGAAGGCGAAGATGGGCAAGCGCCGCTTCGCCATGCTGATGCAAACCATGGGGCCGATGATGAGCCGCATGATGGAGAATGGCGGCGGCGGGCTCGGTGGCGTGATGGGTGGCGGCGGTATGGGCGGCGGGTTCGGCGCGCCCAATTACGGTGGCTACGCACCGATGGGCGACGGCGATATCACGGGCATGCTGGGCGGCGGCGGCGACATGATGGCGATGATCCCGCAATTGATGCGGCTCGCCAATCTCGGCGGCGGCGGTCATCGCCGCCACAAGCATCGCTAGTCTACAACCGACAGCGCCGGACGCACGGCCGGCTTCGTCGCGCGCGGTCCCCAGCGCGTCAGCACCACGCTGGAGCATGACAGCAGGCCGAGCACGACCATCGAGCTCGCGGCCAGCCAGAAGAAGTTTTGCGCAGTGGCGTCATGCGTCGACAGCCACCAGCCGCAGGTCGCGATGTAGGTCAGTCGCGCCGTCTGCGCCAGCACCGGGCCGATCACCTTGGCCGCGCCTTGTGACGAGAAGTACATCGTCGAAGCGAGGCCGATGAAGGCGTAGAACGGCGCGACCGTCGACAGATACTGATGGCTGGTCGCGCGCACGGTGGCGCTGTCCGTAAATATGTTGACCCAGAGGTCGGGGAACAGCGCAACGAGGCAGGCCGGCGCGCCGACAGCGACGAAAGCACTCGCCCCTGCAATCCAGGCGATGCGCCGGGCGCGGGCGATGCGACCGGCACCCACCGCCATGCCGATCATCGGCACCGACGCGATGCCGAACGAGAATGCGATCGAGGTCAGCAGGAATTCGAGCCGCGCGCCGATGCCATAGCCGGCGAGGATCGCAGTGCCGAATTTGGCCAGCATGTGGGTGAAGATCGAGATCGTCAGCACCGATTGCAGCGGCGAGAAGCAGGCGATCGCGCCGACCTTCAGGATGTCGAAGAACATCGCCCACTGAATGCGAAGCCCGCGCAGTTTCGGCACGATTCGTGCGCGGCCGGAGAACAGGAACCAGCCCATCACGCAGATATTCATCGAATAGGCGATCAGCGAGCCCGCCGCGACACCGCGCATGCCGAACTGCGGCACGGGCCCGAGTCCGAGGCCCAGCGTGCCGCCAAGCACGACCTGCATGACCGCGGAATTCAGCATCAACAGCGATGGCAGCTTCATGTTGCCGGTGCCGCGCAGCACGCCCGCCATGGTGTTGAGAAGCCAGGGCAGCACGGCACCTCCGAAAAACACCTGCGTATAGGCGATCGCATGCGTCAGCACTTCACCACGGCCGCCGAGCATCGTGAGCACCTGGGGTCCGAAGATCAGCATGCCCAGCATGAAGACGACGCCGAAGGTGATGCCGATCAGGAGCGCATGCGCGGCCAGCGTCCCGGCACGCTCGCGATCGCCGGCGCCGAGCGCACGCGCGATGGCCGAAGCGACCGCGCCGCCCATGGCGCCGCCGGACATCGTCATGGTCAGGATCACTGTCGGAAACACCAGCGCCATCGCCGCCAGCGCTTCCACGCCGAGACGTCCGATATAGGAGGTCTCGGCGATCACCACGCAGGTGCCGGCGGACAGCGCGACGACGTTCGGCCAGGCGAGACTGAGCAGCGTGCGCAGGATCGGCCCATCGGTCAGCGCGCTCCGCATCGGGCGCGGAGGCGGCGACAGCGGATGTTCCTGCTCATCGACCGGGATTTCGGCGATGTCCGTCATTCCCTCTCCCGGGCAAAAGCGCCGTTTGCGGCGCAGCAATGCATAGGTGTGCTAATCTATTTCCTCGCGCGGAAGGCGCGATAGGCACGTGTTAGCACGACAGGCCCCGATTCCTCCTGCGTCAGGTGCAGGCGTGCCCTGCGGCAGCGCATTTCAAGTGGTGGAATTACCCGACCGTCCAGACCAGCGGCGGCCGGCCGCCTGCTGTCGGACGCAAATGCACCCGGATGTGCCGGCCGCATCCCGCAGCGAGCCCTTCGAACAGCCCTTCCAGCACCTTCGCGCAGGCACGATGATAATCGGTGACGTCATCCATCAGCGTCCAGCTTTGCTGGCTGATCTCGATGCTGCCTTCGGACGTCGTGATCTCCGCTGCGTCGTCCTGCGCCGCGAACAGCCCCTTGAGAAACGATGCGAACTCGCTCGCGCCACCGCGTGTCGCCGACAGCGCGGCTGCGACCTCGTCGAAATACTGCATGCCGATCAGCTTGCCGGTGAGGTGCAGGAGATAGCCGGCATCTTCCGGCCCGAATAGCTGCACCATCACGGGCGCGGCGGTGCGGACATATTCCATCGCGTAGTTGCGATAGGCCTTTTCAAGCCGCGGCCTCGGCCAGCTCGCGACAGGCAAAGCCGGGGCGGTCTTCGCGTCGAACAGCGGTGCTTCGAGATGCCGAGCGAACACCAGGCGCTGGTCGAGCTCGAGCGGATGGTCGTATTGATGATAGTAGCCTTCGAGCCCATCCTGCCCATCAACGCTCTGCTTGGTGCAGACGAAGCCCAGGCGGAGATCGCCAAGCGCCGCACCGTTGTTGGCGTGCCAGCCGCGCAGCATCGCGCGCGAGACTTCGCCCGGCACGCCGCAGATCGCAGCGCCCTTCCAGATCCAGCGCGGCGGCGGATAGCGGATCCAGGCTTTGGTGTCGCTCTCATACATGTATTCGACGTGGACGCCGCCGATCCAGTTGGAGAGATAGTGATATTGCGCAGCCGCCACCGCCGGCGGCAAATGGCTGAGCCCTAGCTTTTGCAAGCCGGGCAGAAAGCGCTCCTGCTGCTGGCGGCGGAACACGCGGAAGACGAATTCGGCCGCGTCCGCCGTGCCGCGTCGGGTGACGACGGTAAGGATCAGGCCGGTGAAATAAGCGTGGTAGAGGTCGGCGACCGCGCGCCAGCGTTTCCATTGAGCTTCTTGCGCGGAATCTGGTGCGGCAGTCATGTTCGCTCCCGGCTTGTTGTTTTGCGGGAGTGTGTCATCGCGGATGGGGCGGCGCAACCGGACACGCACTCGCTGTCATCGCCCGGCGGAGACCGGGCGATCCAGTATTCCAGGGACGGCTGTGATTGAATCGATGGGCCGCAGCGTACTGGATTCCCCGCCTTCGCGGGGAATGACGGCGGAGGACGCGGATGCAGCTACACCCGAAAGTGCTTGCTCAGCTTCAGGCCCTGCGCCTGGTAGTTGGAGCCGATGCGCTGGCCGTACATGGCGTCGGGGCGTGACAGCATCTTCTCGTAGACGAGGCGGCCGACGATCTGGCCGTGCTCGAGGATGAACGGCACTTCGCGCGAGCGCACTTCCAGCACGGCGCGCGCGCCTTGGCCGCCGGCGCCGGCATAGCCGAATCCGGGATCGAAGAATCCGGCATAATGCACGCGGAATTCGCCGACCAGCGGATCGAACGGCACCATCTCCGCGGCGTAATCGGGCGGTACCTGCACCGCCTCCTTCGACGCGAGGATATAGAACTCGCCGGGATCAAGGATCAGGCTGCCATCGGGACGCGCCGAGATCGGCTCCCAGAAATCTTCCACCGCATAGCCGGAGCGACGATCGACATCGACCACACCAGTGTGGCGCTTGGCGCGGTAGCCGACGAAGCCCGTGCCCTTCGCGCCCGAGAGATCGACCGAGACGGCGACGCCGCCGGCAAGATCCGCATCGTCGACATCGACGAGGCGCTCGGACGCATGTAACGCATCGAGCTCGTCGGCGTCGAGGATGGCGTCACCGGTGCGGAAGCGCACCTGTGACAGCCGCGAGCCCTCGCTGACCAGCACCGGAAACGTCTTCGGGCTGATCTCGGCATAGAGCGGACCGTGATAGCCGGCGCCGATCATGTCGAAGCGGCGGGTGCCGTCGGCGATCACGCGGGTGAAGACGTCGAGCCGGCCGGTCGAGCTCTTGGGGTTTGCGGCAGCGACGATCTCCGGCGGCAACGCAAGGCTTTCGAGCAGCGGCACAATGTAGACGCAGTTGGTCTCCAGCACCGCGCCGTCGGCGAGGCTGAACTCGTGCAGCTTCAACTGGTCGATGCGCTCGGCAACGGTGGCGCCGGGGCCGGGCAGGAAGCTCGCGCGCACGCGATAGGCGACGTCGCCGAGGCGCAGGTCGAGGCTCGCCGGCTGGATCTGGCTTTCGACGAAGTCGTAGGCAGGCAGGATGAGGCCCGCCTCCGCCATCGCCGCGATCATGCGGTCGGGCAGGATACCATTGGCGTCGGCGGCAACCGTGAACGTCAATCGGGGGTCCTCGTCAGGGGTCGGATGCATCCGGACATGCCGAAGATACAGTTTTTTACGGCTAGCCGATGGCTGTCTTGACGGAAAGGGCATTGCGGAATATGAGCATGACTTATCCCGTGGTGATTTGAGCCGGCCGGCTTGCAGCCACGTTAAATAAGTCGCTAAACAGGCCGGGGACCTCTGTGATCCCGGCCCGTGGAGATATCCAGGCCGGTTTTTTTGTGACCATTTTCGATGGTCACGCAGAGGAGATCCTATGTCGAAGTCCCCGGCGTCCACCACGCAATACCGTCCCGAAACCCGCCTGGTTCATTCCGGCACCCTGCGCTCGCAATATGGCGAGACGTCGGAGTCGCTGTTCCTGACCCAGGGCTACGTCTACAACAGCGCCGAGGAGTGCGAGGCGCGGTTCAAGGGCGAGGACCCCGGCTTCATCTATTCGCGCTATTCGAACCCGACGATCGCGATGTTCGAGCGCCGCATGATCGAGCTCGAAGGCGCCGAGGCTGCGCGCTCGGCGGCAACAGGCATGGCCGCGGTGACGACCGCGATCCTGGCGCCGCTGAAGGCCGGCGATCACGTGGTGGCATCGCGCGCGCTGTTCGGGTCGTGCTTGTACGTCATTCAGGATCTCTTGCCGCGCTACGGCATCGAGACCACGCTGGTCGACGGAGCCGATCTCGACCAGTGGCAGCGTGCGCTCAAGCCGAACACCAAGACGTTCTTCCTGGAGAGCCCGACCAATCCGACGCTCGACGTGCTCGACATTCCCGCGATTGCCGAGATCGCGCATAGCGGCGGCGCGCGGCTCGTCGTCGACAACGTGTTCGCAACGCCGATCTGGCAGAGCCCGCTCGCGCTCGGCGCCGACGTCGTGGTCTACTCCGCGACCAAGCACATCGACGGCCAGGGCCGTTGCCTCGGCGGCATCATCCTGTCCTCGGAAGCCTTCATCGCCGAGCACATCCACAACTTCATGCGCCAGACCGGACCGTCGATCTCGCCGTTCAACGCCTGGGTCCTGCTCAAGGGCCTGGAGACGCTCGGCGTGCGCGTGCGCGCGCAGACGGAGACCGCGGCGCGCATCGCCGACGTGCTGGCGAGCCATCCGAAAATTTCGCGGCTGGTCTATCCCGGCCGCGCCGATCATCCGCAGGCGGCGCTGGTGAGGAAGCAGATGCGCGGCGGCTCGACGCTGGTCGGCTTCGAGGTCAAGGGCGGCAAGCAGGGAGCGTTCCGCGTGCTCAACGAGCTCAAGCTTGCGAAGATTTCCAACAATCTCGGCGACGCCAAGAGCCTCGTCACGCATCCGGCCACCACGACGCATCAGCGGCTGAAGCTGGAAGATCGCGCCGCGCTCGGCATCAGCGAAGGGTTTATCCGCTTCTCGGCCGGGCTCGAGCATGCGGATGATCTGATCGAGGATCTGACCGCGGCGCTGGAGAAGGCGTGAGGCGCGCCAAGGGCTCGGTCTCGTAGGGTGGGCAAAGCGAAAGCGTGCCCACCATTCACGACCTCGATGCCGATAGATGGTGGGCACGACGCGAGAAGAGCGCGCCTTTGCCCACCCTACGACACCTACATCGGCCGGTACGTCCGCACGTCCGCGGGCACGTTCACGCCCAGCTTGATCTGGCCGACGGAGCGGATGATGTCGTCGCCGAGCAGCTGGGCGAAGCAGGCATAGCCCCAATCGTTCATGTGCAGGCCGTCGGCAATGACAAAGCTCTCGACCGGGAGCGCCTGCTTCTCGTGCCAGTCGCGCATCACCTCGAAGCGCGGGAAGATGCCGACGTGACGAAGCTCGGCGATCTTGCCGAGCAGCTTCACCATCTTGCTTGCGCTTTCGGGACGCTCGGTGACGCGCGGTGAATATTGCGGGTCGACCAGCACGACGTCGGCATCGCCGGCGGCCTGGATGCGGGTGATGCCGTCCTCGACTATCTTGGCGGTGTCGCCGGGATCGAGGTTGCGCAGCACGGCGTTGGTGCCGACCTGCCAGATCACGAGATCCGGATGCACGTCGATCACCTCCTTCTGGAGGCGCTTCATCATCTCGGGCGCATCCTCGCCGCCGACACCGGCATTGACGACGGTGATGTTGGCGGTGGGATATTGCCGGCGCAGCTGCGCGGTGAGACGGTTCGGATAGTTGAAGTCCGGCGAGCTCGCGCCGTAGCCCGCCGTCGACGACGAGCCGAACGCGACGATCACGACAGGCTTGCCGGCAACGAGTTTGGCCGCGACATGCGGCAGCGAGCCCATCGCCTTCGAGCCGCCCTTCGGCGCAAGACACGGCACGCGGCTGAAAATATCGCCAGCGGATTTCGCGACCTGCTTCACCTTGTCGATGGCGCGCGAGGTGAGCCCGCGCTGCTCGGTAGCCTGCTGACTGGTCGCGGCGACCGTGGTCTGGGATGGTGATGCCGGTGCGGGATTAGCGGTCTGCTGCGGCGCGGGCGTCGCCTGGGCAGCCTGAGCGTGAGCAGGTGCCTGCACCACAGGCGTCAGCATCAGCAGCGCCGCCGCTGCGGGCGCGGCCAGCCATGTCGACAGGCCAAAAGGGCGGAGAGAACTCATTAACGCTAGACCTCAATTTTGCTGCTGGGCCGGCCCCAGATGGGCAGCGTCGATCACGAACTGTGCCAACGCCCGGCCGATGCAGTCATGGACCTGTTTCGCCAGCTCGGGGCCCCGGGAGGGGCTGAACAGGTCGAACTGACCCTGATCATTCCACTGCCGCATCATCGCGAAACGGTCGAACAGCGGGACATCATGCTCCTGCGCCACCACCCGCATATTATCGAGATACGGCGGCGCCGAGATCATGGTTTCGGTACGCGGGCTGTACTGCAAATTCATCAAGACGACGTCAGCCCCTGCATTTTGCAACGCAGCGACCCCTTCGGTCACGGCGCCGCGGAAATCGTCGGGATCGATGGAGCGGATAGCATCCACGGTCCCGGTCTGCCAGATGACCAAAGTAGGTGTTTTTGCTTTCATCAGCTTAACGAAGGTTCCGGCGGCCTCCTCCGCTGTCTTCTTGCTCTGTATTTCTACGGATACGTGCACGGTCTCCGCAGGCGGCAGCTTGTCCTTCAAAATGGCCTGCATCCGCGCCGGATAGGAGCTGTCCTCCGAGGATGGAATGGTGGTGGAGCGGCTGCCGATCACCAGGATCTCGAGCGGCTTGCCGGCCTTGACGGTCTCGGCGACCTTGTGGAGCTGGCTGTCGGTGGCAAGCAGATAAGGCGGCAATTCGCAGGCTGCGGGCGCGGCAGGCACGGCATCGCCCGCGCGCGCCGGAGGCGCGGCGAGGCACCCGCATATCAGGACCAGGCTCAGGAGAACCTTCGCCTTCATCAGCCCCCTCCCGCCAGATCGGCATTGCCGACGGCGTTTTTGGTTTTCGCACCGCTCTTGTCAGCCACGCGCTTGTACCACGAAATCACCCAGGCAACGCCCCACATGATCAGGATTCCGGAGAGACTAATGAGCGCATGCATGCCCGGTCCACCGGAGACCTCGGCCAGGATGAAATGGCCGGCGAAGGCCAGGAACACGCCGAGGCAGAATATCTCCAGCGAATGCTGGCCGCACAGGATCAGCGGCCGCAACCAGGGCGATTTCAGGCCCGGCCAGTCCCGCGGCAGGAACCGCACGGTGAGCGCGGCCAGCGCCAGGAAATGCGTGAAGCGCAGCACGTCGAGGTCAGTCTTGTCGATTGGATACATCCACTGCTCGATCCGCTTCGGCATGAGATGGCCGAGCTGCGGCACGTACCAGGTCAGCGTCACGTAGAACGCCGCCACGATATAGGCGATCGAGATCCACATCGTCACGGGCGACGCCAGAATGCGTGACATGCGTCGCGCACCTCCGAGTGCACACCATGCCCCGAACACGAACAGCAATTGCCAGGCGAGCGGATTGAACGCCCAGAAGCCGTTCGGATAGGCGGAGAAGTAGAGGTCGAATTCCCAGGTCGCCGCATAGAGCAGGGCCGAGAGCGCGAGCGTCACGTCAGGCCGCCACTTCATCGACCACAGGATCAGCGGCAGCGCCAGCATCAGGACGATATACAGCGGCAGCACGTCCATGTTGACGGGACGGAAGCGCAACAGCAGCGCCTGCACGATGGTGACGTCGGGCTGCTTGAGGAAATCCATGATCCCCATCTCTTCGGTGTAGAGCGGGTTCTCGAAGCTGGTTGCTACATAGGAGATCTCGGCGAGGAAGATCGTGAACAGGAAGACGTGGGCGACATAGATCTGCCAGACCCGGCGCAGGATGCGCGCGGTGGCGATGACGAAGCTGCTCTCCAGCATGGCGCGGCCATAGACGAAGGCGGCCGTGTAGCCGGAGATGAAGATGAATATCTCGGTGGCGTCGCTGAAGCCGTAATTGCGGATCGTGAACCAGGTCAGCAAATTCGGCGGCAGATGGTCGATGAAGATCAGCCACAGCGCGAGGCCCCGGAACAGGTCGAGCCTGAGCTCGCGCTCACCGATGGCGGGCAGCGTGATCGCGGGTGCACGCGGCTTCGCTGCCACGGGTTTGGCCTCCACGGGCTTGGCACCCGCGGTTCCCGCGATCGTCGATCCCGTCACTTGATCGGCAATGGTCATCGGGGCCCAAAAACCCTTCCGCAAATCGCAACGTTTGAGGAGTGTACCGGTCCAGTCGCCGCCCCGCAAAGCGGCCGGATCACATACGGGTGTATTCTTTGGGGGTGTACTTCCCTGTCAATTCTGGCGGGACGATGTCGCGAAAGCCGCCTGCGGCGTTTGGTTCCCGGCGAGGATTTCGCTATGATGGCAATGATGTACCGCGCCGTGACCCGCCAGATCGAAGTGACCGTCGAGCCGAACTTTGTTCCGGAGCAGTCGTCGGCCGACCGCTCGCGCTATTTCTGGTCCTACACCATCGTCATCACCAATTCCGGCGACGAGACCGTGCAGCTCAAGACGCGGCATTGGATCGTCACCGACGCCACCGGCCGGCAGCAGGAGACCAAGGGCGAAGGCGTGGTCGGCGAGCAGCCGACGCTCGCCCCCGGCGAGCGCTTCGAATACACCTCCGGCGTGCCCCTCACGACCGCCTCCGGCTTCATGACCGGCCGCTACCAGATGGTCAGCGAAAGCGGCGAACGTTTTGAGATCGACGTGCCGACGTTCTCGCTCGACAGCCCGGACAACAAGCGGGTGTTGAATTAGGAGGCGGGTGTGACGGTGCTGTAGGGTGGGCAAAGGCGCGAAGCGCCGTGCCCACCATTCCGGTCACGACACGCAAGATGGTGGGCACGCTTCGCTTTGCCCACCCTACGATAGCTCGCGATAACGAAAGATAGGCGCTTACGCGTCTTCGACGCCCGCCTCATCCGGCGTGAACTCGTACACCGATGAGCAGAACTCGCAGGTCACGACGACCTTGTCGTCCTTGACCATCGCCGAGCGGTCATCCGGCGAGAAGCTCTTCAACATGGAGGCGACCGCGTCGCGTGAGCAGGAGCATTGCGCTTTCAAGACAAGCGGATTGAACACGCGCACGCCGCGTTCGTGGAAGAGGCGATAGAGCAGCCGCTCGCCGGAGAGATCGGGATCGATCAGCTCGACGTCCTCGACGGTTTCGATCAGCGAGCGCGCCTCGACCCAGGCATCGTCCTCGGCGACGGCGTGCACCTCGGCGCCCTCGGGCGCGTCGCCGGGATGGAGATCGGCCTGCCGCGCGCGCTCCGGCGCCTTCGGCAAAAACTGCATCAGCATGCCGCCGGCGCGCCAGCGATGCTTGCCGCCGTCGCTCGAGCGCCACTCCTCGCCGACCGCGAGGCGCACGCGTGTCGGGATCTGCTCGGAGCGCAGGAAATATTCGTGAGCGGCGTCTTCCAGGCTGCCGCCGTCGAGCGCGACCAGACCCTGGTAGCGGCTCATGTCGGGACCCTGGTCGATGGTCATGGCGAGATGGCCGCGGCCGAGCAGCGCGCCGGAGTGCGAGCCAGTATTCTTGGCGTCACCGAGGCGCTCGGCGTCAAAGCGCGCATAGGCGCGCAGGCGATCCGGTGCCTGATAGTCCACCACCAGAAATGACACCGGCCCATCGGTCTGGGCCTGGAGGATGAAGCGGCCCTCGAATTTCAGCGCCGAGCCGAGCAGCGTCGTCAGCACGATGGCCTCGCCCAGCAGCTTGCCGACCGGTGCCGGATAATCGTGCTTGGTCAGGATCTCGTCGAGCGCGGGGCCAAGCCGCACCAGCCGCCCGCGCACATCGAGCACGTCGACCTCGTAGGGCAGCACGGCGTCATCGATCGGAACCGCGGACGGCGCGCGAACCGGGCCCTCGGGCCCGGTTTTCATGTCAGGGGATTGGGAAACCATGGCGCTTTATCTGGGGTCGGAGGTGGGAAATGGAAGGGGCGCGAGGGGACCTCGAATTCGGTGTCGTCCGGGGGCGCGCGCAGCGCGAACCCGGGACCATAACCACAGGATTACGCTATTGCTGTCGACGACAACTCCGAGTCATCGCCAAAAGGGGTTCCTGTGGTTAAGGGTCCCGGATCTGCGCTTACGCTTGTCCGGGACGACAGCGGAGGATGGGGCCGCTCGCACAGCCACCTCGCCCCGCCACAGTGTTACTTCACCGCGTCAAAACACCAGGCCAGAATGCCCTTCTGCGCATGCAGGCGGTTTTCGGCCTCGTCGAACACGACCGATTGCGGGCCGTCGATCACCTCGTCGGTGACCTCCTCGCCGCGATGGGCGGGCAGGCAGTGCATGAACAGCGCGTCGGGCTTGGCCAGCGACATCAGCTTGGAATTGACCTGGTAGGGCTTGAGCACGTTGTGGCGGTGCTCGCCTTCCTTGTCGCCCATCGACACCCAGGTGTCGGTGACGACACAATCGGCATCCTTCACGGCGGCCTCGGGATCGGTGCCGAGCACGATCGGCGCACCGGTGGCCTTGATGAAGTCGCGCATCACCTTCTTCGGGGCGAGCTCCGGCGGGGTTGCGACATTGAGGTTGAACTTGAAGCGCTCGGCGGCATGGGCCCACGACGCCAGCACGTTGTTGTCGTCGCCGGTCCAGGCCACGGTGCGACCTTCGATCGGGCCGCGATGCTCTTCGTAAGTCAGGAGATCGGCCATCACCTGGCACGGATGCGAGCGCCGCGTCAGGCCGTTGATGACAGGCACGGTCGCGTTCGCCGCGAGCTCCAGCAGCGCCTCGTGATTGAGGATGCGGATCATGATGGCGTCGACATAGCGCGACAGCACTCGCGCGGTGTCGGCAATGGTCTCGCCGCGGCCAAGCTGCATCTCGGCGCCGGTGAGCATGATGGGCTCGCCGCCGAGCTGGCGCATGGCAACGTCGAACGACACGCGCGTGCGGGTCGACGGGCGCTCGAAGATCATCGCCAGCGTCTTGCCTTCGAGCGGCTTGACCGGCTGATGCGCCTTCTGCTTCGCCTTCATGGCGGAGGAGGCCGCGAGCATGCTCTTGAGCTCCGACAGCGGCAGCTCGTTGATATCGAGGAAGTGTTTTGGCGTCTTGCTCATCAGCTTGCCGCCCGCTTGTTGCCTGAGAGCGCAGCGCAGGCGCGTTCAAGCCGGCCGACGCTGTCCTCGATCTCGGCTTCGGTGACGATCAAGGGCGGCAGGAAGCGCACGACATTGTCGCCAGCGCCGACGGTGAGCAGTTTTTCGTTGCGCAGCGCTGCGACCAGATCGCCGGAGGGCACCACGGCCTTGATGCCGATCAGGAGCCCCTCGCCGCGGACCTCGCTGACGACATCGGGGTGACGATCGATCACGGAGGCGAGCTTCTGCTTGAGCAGCAGCGACATCTTCTGCACGTGGTCGAAGAAGCCGGGCTTGAGCATGACGTCGAGCACGGCGTTCGCGGCCGAGATCGCCAGCGGATTGCCGCCGAAGGTCGAGCCGTGCGAGCCGGGCCCCATGCCGGTGGCCGCATCCGCGGTCGCCAGCACCGCGCCGATCGGGAAGCCGCCGCCGAGCGCCTTGGCCAGCGACATCACGTCAGGCGTGACGCCGGTGCGGCGGTGGGCGAAGAGATCGCCGGTGCGGCCCATGCCAGTCTGCACCTCGTCGAAGGCGAGCAGCAGGCCCTTCTCGTCGCAGAGCTGGCGCAACGCCCTCAGGAAAGAAGGCGTCGCCGAACGAACGCCGCCCTCGCCCTGGATCGGCTCGATCAGGATGCCGGCGGTCTGCGGACCGATCGTCTTCTTCACGGCCTCGATGTCGCCGTGCGGGATCTGGTCGAAACCGTCCATCGGCGGACCGAAACCTTCGAGATATTTTGCAGAGCCGGTCGCAGCCAGCGTCGCCAGCGTGCGGCCGTGGAAGGCGCCTTCGAAGGTGATGATGCGGTAGCGCTCCGGATGTCCTTTGGAGAAGTGATGATGGCGGACCAGCTTGATCACACCCTCCAGCGCTTCGGCGCCGGAATTGCAGAAGAACACGAAGTCCGCAAAACTCTCGTTGCAGAGACGCGCGGCGAGCTTCTCGCCGTCCGGGCTCTGGAACAGGTTCGACATGTGCCAGAGTTTTGTGGCCTGCTCCTGCAGCGCCTTGACCAGCGCGGGATGGGCATGGCCGAGCGCATTCACCGCCACGCCCGAGGTGAAATCGAGATAGCGATCGCCATTGGTTGCGATCAACCAGACGCCTTCACCGCGCTCAAAACCGATGTCGGTTCTGGCGAAAACGGGGAGCAAGTGCGGCGCTGCGCTGTTAGCCATGATGGTCTCTTTGGATGTTTCGGACGGCCTGAAACTGCGTTGCGCAGCGCATCATTGGTCCGGAAAACGAAACGTGCCGCCTTTTAAGGGCGGCACGCATCACTATCTTATGCTTGGCACCATTGGTGTCAATGCCGCCCGGAAAGCCCCGCGAAACCCAGATTCCGTAGTCTTGCGGTACCGAATTTGCGGGTTTTGGCCACGGAACATGTGGAAGCGAGTCGGCGGACTCTTGCGCGTGAGTCACGCCATATTGTAGCGTCTGGCTTGTCAGATACGACATCTCGTGCAGCGGTTCTGATCCCAAAAGTCCTCATGTACCGGCGTAAACGTTCGGGCGTATCATTGCGCCCGGCGAGCCTTAAGGGATTCTGGCGGCACGGATTTTTCGAGGCTTAGGCATTCGTTGTGCGGCCCCCAGGATGGCAGGCGCGCGGCGAAGGAAAGGGTGCAATGACGGTTTTGACCTGGTCCGACGATCGCGTCGAACAGCTGAAAAAGCTCTGGGAGGCCGGACTTTCGGCCAGCCAGATCGCCGCTGAGCTTGGGAATGTCACCCGTAACGCCGTGATCGGCAAGGTTCACCGGCTCGGCTTGTCGGGCCGCGCCAAGAGCCCGTCTTCGGCAGCTCCGCGGCCGCGCAAGGCGCGTCCAGCGCCGCACATGATGCGGGTGAGCAGGCCCATCGCACGCGGCAATACCGCGCTGGCGCAGGCTTTCGAGGTCGAGGTCGAGGCTGAACCGGTCACCTACGACAACGTGGTACCGATGAGCCAGCGGCTGTCGCTGCTCGAATTGAACGAGGCGACCTGCCACTGGCCGGTCGGCGATCCCTCGAGCCCGGATTTCTTCTTCTGCGGCGGCAAAGCGCTCTCCGGCCTGCCCTATTGCGCCCAGCACTCGCGGGTCGCGTATCAGCCGGCAGCGGATCGCAGGCGGGCCCCGGCGAAGCCGGCGCGCTGAGTTAGTCGGCTTCCAAGACTTCGCCGTCCAAGCGGCGGCGGCTCAACTTGCGACGGCGCTAACTCCCTCCGCCGTCGTCCCGGACAAGCGCGCCTCAAGCGCGCGCAGATCCGGGACCCATAACCACCGCGAGATGTGGTTACGGGTACTCGGAGTTACCTTTTTCGTGCAACAACGACGCCCTGTGGTTATGGGTCCCGGATCTGCACTCCGCTCCAGACAACGCTGCGCGTTGCCAGGAGCTGCGCTTGTCCGGGACGACAGCTGAGATTGCTGCCCCAGCCGAGCTCACGTCAGCCAACCCTACGCCTGCTCGGCCTTCGCGAACCGATCGTCCAGCGCGTAGCCCGCGCCGCGGACGGTGCGGATCGGGTCCTGCTCGCGGCCGAGATTGAGCAGCTTGCGCAGGCGGCCGATATGCACATCGACAGTGCGCTCATCGATGTAGATGTCGCGGCCCCAGACGCTGTCGAGCAACTGCTCGCGCGAGAACACGCGGCCGGGATGCTCCAGGAAGAACTCCAGCAGGCGATATTCGGTCGGGCCGAGATCGATCGGCCGGCCCGAGCGCGCCACGCGGCGCTTTTCGCGGTCGAGCTCGATGTCGCCGAAGGCCAGCACGGTTGCGAGCCGCTCCGGACTTGCGCGCCGCAGCAGGCCCTTCACGCGCGCCAGGAGCTCGGGCACCGAGAACGGCTTGACGATGTAGTCGTCGGCGCCGGTCGCCAGGCCCCGCACCCGCTCGCTCTCCTCGCCACGCGCGGTGAGCATGATGATCGGCAGCTGCTTGGTGTCGGATCGCGCACGCAACCGCCGGCACAGCTCGATGCCTGATAGCCCCGGCAGCATCCAGTCAAGCACGATCAGATCGGGGATGTGCTCCTTGAGGCGGGTGTCGGCGTCGTCGCCGCGCATTACCGTCTCGACGTCATAGCCGTCGCCTTCGAGGTTGTAGCGGAGAAGCTCGGTCAGAGCTTCCTCGTCCTCAACCACCATAATGCGTGCGCCCATCGGGTCGTCGCTCCTTGCGTAATCAGGTGTTCGGGACCGTGGTGGCGAAGGTCGTCATGTCGCCCTTCGGCCGCTTGTCGGTGATCGCCTGGCCTTCGATCATGTAGAACACGGTCTCGGCAATGTTGGTGGCATGGTCGCCGATCCGCTCGATGTTCTTGGCGCAGAACATCAGATGGATGCAGAACGAGATGTTGCGCGGATCCTCCATCATGTAGGTGAGGAGCTCACGGAACAGCGAGGTGCAGATGGCGTCGACTTCCTCGTCGCCCTTCCACACCGCCATCGCCGCCGGCAGATCGTGCGCGGCATAGGCGTCCAGCACCGACTTGACCTGCTGCTGCACGAGGTCGGTCATGTGCTCGAGGCCGCGGAACAGCTTGAGCGGATGGAAATCCGTCTCCAGCGCCGCGACGCGCTTGCCCATGTTCTTGGCGAGGTCGCCGATGCGCTCGAGATCGGTCGCGACGCGCATGGCGCCGACGATCTCGCGCAGATCCACCGCCATCGGCTGGCGGCGCGCGATCGTGAGCACGGCGCGCTCCTCGATCTTCTTCTGCAGCGTGTCGAGCTCGGCGTCGATGGCGACGACGCGCTGGCCGAGCGCGACGTCGCGGCGGATCAGCGCATCGACGGAATCGACGATCATGCGCTCGGCGATGCCGCCCATCTCGGCGACCAGGCGCGTGAGCTCCTGGAGGTCGGTGTCGAAGGCCTTTGCGGTATGTTCAGAACCCATGTGCCGTCTCCTCAGCCGAACCGGCCGGTGATGTAATCCTGCGTGCGCCGGTCGGTCGGCGATGTGAATATCTTGCTGGTGTCGTCGAACTCTATCAGCTCGCCGAGATACATGAAGGCGGTCTTGTCGGAGACGCGGGCGGCCTGCTGCATGTTGTGGGTCACGATCGCGATCGTGTAGTTCTCGGACAGCTCCTGGATCAGCTCCTCGACCTTGGCGGTCGAGATCGGGTCGAGCGCCGAGCAGGGCTCGTCGAACAGGATCACCTCGGGCCGCACCGCAACGGTGCGGGCGATGCAGAGGCGCTGCTGCTGGCCGCCGGAGAGCGACAGGCCGGAGGCGTTGAGCTTGTCCTTGACCTCGTTCCACAGCGCGCCGCCGCGCAGCGCCTTCTCGACGCGGTCGTCCATCTCGGATTTCGAGATCTTCTCATAGAGACGGATGCCGAAGGCGATGTTCTCGTAGATCGTCATCGGGAACGGCGTCGGCTTCTGGAACACCATGCCGACGCGGGCGCGCAGCAGATTGAGGTCGAGCTTGGGGTCGAGGATGTTGGTCTGGTCGAGCATCAGCTGACCGGTGACGCGCTGGCCCGGATAGAGGTCGTACATCCGGTTGAAGATGCGCAGCAGGGTCGACTTGCCGCAGCCCGACGGGCCGATGAAGGCGGTGACCCGGTTGGTGCCGAGCGCCAGGTTGATGTTCTTCAGCGCGTGGTGCTCGCCGTAATAGAAGTTGAGGTTGCGCACCGTCACCTTGGCCGGCGCTTCGGGCAGCATCGGCGCCTGGGGCAGACCGCCGGCCGCGCTCATCGATACGGAAAGATCGGTCATTTTGCGGTCCTCTCGGCGCTGAGAATGCGCGCGCCAATATTCAGGGCAAGAACGGTCAGGGTGATGAGCAGGGCGCCGCTCCAGGCGAGCTGCTTCCAATAGGCGTAGGGGCTCTGGACGAAGTTGTTGATGGTGACCGGCAGGTTCGCCATGGTCTTGTTCAGGCCGAGGCTGAAGAACTGGTTCGACAGCGCGGTGAAGAGCAGCGGCGCGGTTTCGCCGGCGACGCGGGCGGTCGCGAGCAGCACGCCGGTGATGAGACCGGATCGTGCCGCACGATAAGCGATCCGCTTGATCACCAGCGAGCGCGGCAGGCCGAGCGCGGAGGCCGCCTCGCGCAGCGCGTTCGGCACCAGGAGCAGCATGTCCTCGGTCGTGCGCAGCACCACCGGGATCACGATGACGGCGAGCGCGAGCGAGCCTGCGATCGCCGAGAAGCCACGCATCGGCACCACTACGGCGCCGTAGATGAACAGGCCGATGATGATCGAGGGCGCCGACAGCAGGATGTCGTTGATGAAGCGGATCACCGAGGTCAGCTTGTCGTTGCGGCCGTACTCGGCGAGATAGGTGCCGGCAAACAGACCGAGCGGCGCGCCGATGCCGACGCCGATCACGGTCATGATCAGCGAGCCGACGATGGCGTTGCGCAGGCCGCCTTCGGACGAGCCCGGAGGCGGCGTGTCCGCAACGAACAGATCGAGGTTCAACCCCGCCAGGCCGTTATAGAACAGCGTAATCAGGATCAGTGCGAGCCAGGTGACGCCGAAGGCGGCGGCACCAAAGCAGAGCCCGCGGATCAGGATATCCTTGCGGCGGCGGCGTGAGTAAATCGGGTTCATGTTAGTTCCCCGCCTTCTTTTCCAGCCGCATCAGCATCAGCCGGGCGCCGGCCAGCACGAAGAACGTCAGCACGAACAGCAGCAGGCCGAGCAGGATCAGGCCGGACTGGTGCAGGCCGTCGCTCTCGGCGAATTCGGATGCGATCGCCGCCGAGATCGTGGTGCCCGGCGCGAATATCGAGGACGAGATGCGGAACGAGTTGCCGATGATGAAGGTCACCGCCATGGTCTCGCCGAGCGCACGGCCCAGCGCCAGCATGACGCCGCCGATGATGCCGACGCGGGTGTAGGGGATCACCACGCTGCGCACGACTTCCCAGGTGGTGCAGCCGACGCCGTAAGCAGCCTCCTTCAACACGGGCGGCACCGTCTTGAACACGTCGACCGAGATCGAGGTGATGAAGGGCAGCACCATGATGGCGAGGATCAGCGCGGCATTGAACAGGCTGAGATAGGACGGCGGACCTGCGAAGATCGCGCCCAGCACCGGGACGCCGTCAAAGATCTTGATCATGAAGGGCTGAAACGTGTTGGCCAGGAACGGACCCAACACGAAGAAGCCCCACATGCCGTAGATGATCGAGGGGATGCCGGCGAGCAGTTCGATGGCCATGCCGATCGGGCGGCGCAGCCATTGCGGGCAAAGCTCGGTGAGGAAGATCGCAATGCCGAGACCCACCGGAATGGCGATCAGCATCGCGATAAAGGAGGTGACGAGCGTACCATACATCGGTCCGAGCGCGCCGAGCACGGGCGGATCGGCCGACGGCGCCCAACGCTGCGTCCACAGGAACGCGAAGCCGTATTCCTTCATCGCCGGGAAGGCGCCGACGATCAGCGACAGGATGATGCCGCCGAGAATGAGGAGCACCGAGATCGCGCTGAGCCGCGTGATCCAGTAGAAGGTGACGTCACCGAGCTTGAACGCGCTCAAGGCCTTGGCGCGATCATATGGTCCGGCATCGTCGATTACATCGCTCTGAACGGCCATTTCTGCCACGCCGATCCCCTGTACTGACGGTACTTGTTTTTGGGTCACTGGTCTCGTGCCCCGGATGCGGCGCTAGCTGCGAAGCGTTGCGACGCTGATCCGGGGCCTCGTTCTTGCGGGTCCCGGCTCAGCGCAGCAGCGTTTCACGCTGTTGCGCGTCCGGGACACGAGAGGAGAGCGCTCAGCTCTTGATCTCGGCAGCCCAGGTTTTCTCGATCAGCTGGACGACGCTGTCGGGCATCGGGATGTAGTCGAGCTCTTCAGCCGCCTTGCCGCCGTTCTTGAACGCCCAGCGGAAGAACTTGATGGCTTCCTGCGAGGCCGCCTTGTCGGTGGCGTCCTTGTGCATGAGGATGAAGGTCGCAGCGGTGATCGGCCAGGACTTGTCGCCGGGCTGGTCGGTCAGGATGACGTAGTAGCCGGGAGCCTTGGCCCAGTCGGCATTGGAAGCGGCCGCCTGGAAACCTTCGACCGTCGGCTGCACCGGCTTGCCAGCCTTGTTGATGAGGCCGGTGTAGGTCAGCTTGTTCTGCTTGGCATAGGCGTACTCGACATAGCCGATCGAGTTCTTGGTCTGGCTGATGTTCCCCGACACGCCTTCGTTGCCCTTGGCGCCGACGCCAACCGGCCACTCGACGGCGGTGCCTTCACCCACCTTGCTCTTCCAGTCGGCGCTGGCCTTGGAGAGGTAGTTGGTGAAGTTGAAGGTGGTACCCGAACCGTCCGAGCGGCGGACCACGGTGATCGCGTCCGACGGCAGCTTCACATTCGGATTGAGCTTCTTGATCGCGGCGTCGTCCCACTTGGTGATCTTGCCGAGATAGATGTTGGCGAGGGTCTCGCCGTCGAACACCAGCTCGCCGGCCTTGACGCCTTCGAGGTTGACGACGGGAACGATGGCGCCCATCACCATCGGCCACTGGGCGAGGCCGTCCTTCTCGAGCTGCTCGGCCTTGAGCGGCGCGTCGCTGGCGCCGAAGGTCACGGTCTTGGCCTGGATCTGCTTGATGCCGCCGCCTGAACCGATCGACTGGTAGTTCAGGCCGTTGCCGGTCTCCTTCTTGTAGGCATCAGCCCACTTCGAATAGATCGGGAACGGGAAGGTCGCGCCTGCGCCGGTGATATCGGCGGCAAAGGCCGCCGTCGTCGTTGCGGCGACCAAGCCGGCAGCGACGATCGTTTTGATGAAATTCATGCTGGTCTCCATACAGGGGAGCGAAGCGCCATCAGCGCCCGATCGCGCTCCCCGCGCCGCCCCTTTAGGAGCGGTCGGCTGTGCTTTTACGAAGGTTTAGTGACAGTCGGATGACACTCTTAAGCCACTGAAATAGCTTGAATTTCAGCTCGCGGCCGGAGGCTTGGCCTGGGGGAAACAGGCGGTGAAAGTGGCGCCCTGCTTGGGCACGCTTTCGATCAAAAGCCGGCCGCGATGGCGGTTAAGAATATGTTTCACCAGCGATAATCCGAGCCCCGTCCCGCCCTGGGAGCGGCTGTCGCCGACGTCCACCCGGTAGAACCGCTCGGTCAAGCGCGGCAGGTGCTCGGGCGCGATGCCGGGGCCAAAGTCGCGCACCATGACCCGGATTTCCTGAGCTCCATCAGTGGCCGGGGTCGCCGTCAGCGACACGATGACGCGTCCGCCGGAGGCGCCGTATTTGAGCGCATTCTCGATCAGATTCTCGAACAGGCGCAGCAGCTCCTCGCGGTCGCCCGCGATCATGACCGGGGCTTCCGGCAGATGCGTCTCGACCTCGACCTGGCGTTCCCGAGCCAGCGGCTCGAGCCCGTCGGCGACCTGGAAGATGATCGGCAGCAGGTCGACCAGCGTATCCGGCCGCACATGGGCCGACAGCTCCACCCGCGACAGCGACAAGAGATCGTCGATCAGGCGCGCCATGCGGGTGGCCTGATTGTGCATGATGCCGAGGAAGCGCTCGCGCGCCTTGGGATCATCCTTGGCCTGGCCCTGCAGCGTGTCGATGAAGCCGGAGAGCGCGGCCAGCGGCGTGCGCAATTCGTGGCTGGCATTGGCGACGAAGTCGGCGCGCATCTCCTCGACCCGGCGCAGTGGCGTCTGGTCGTGGAAGGTCATCAGCATGCATTTGTCGGCGCCGCCGAAATTGGTCGGCACCGGCACCGGGGTGATGGTCAGCTCCATCCAGCGATCGACCGGGACATGGTCGAGATAGGTCGCGCGCCGCGGCTCGGTGGTCGCAATGGACTCGCGCAGCGCCGTGATGATCTCGGGCGAGCGCAGCGCGAACTGGGCAAGCTCGTTCTTGCGTAGCGCCGGCGCGAGCTGGGCGGCGGCGGTATTGAGATGGATGACGCGGCCGGCGCGGTCGAGCAGGACGGCCGGATCCGGCATGCCGGCGACGACCGCGGCCACCGCCGCGCTTTCGACCGGATTGACCCGGCGGGTGTCGTCGCGCGAGGCAGCGGTATCATGCAGCCGCCAGGGGATCAGCGCAGCAGCAGCGATGCAGAAGAACACCGTCGCCGCCCGTAGCACCGACAATTCGCCGAGCGAGACCACCACCGACAGCGCCAGTGCGGCCGCAATCAGGATGATGGTCGAGTGCCGCAGCCGGTCGGACCAGGGCTGCACCGTGGGAGACGAGGGAGCGTCGATCGCCATCGGGGCGGGCTTCTCCTTGTTGCGTTTTGCGCCGGTCAGGCGCCGCTGTCGCTGCGCTTTCTCACATAAGCGGCTTCAGGCGGTGGGCCTGGATCGAGCTTGAGCGCCGCCTGTTGCAGCCGCTTGGATCGGGCGCCGATGATAACCTCGCGAAACGTCAGCAAGATTACAGAGATGACGAAGGGCGACAGATAATAGAGGACCCGGAACAGCAGCATGCCGCCGAGCAGCTCCTCGCGGTCCATCTGCCAGAGGCCGACCAGCATGGCGGCGTCGAACACCCCGAGCCCGCCGGGCGAATGGCTGGCGAAGCCGAGCAGCGTCGCCGAGACGAAGATGACGGCGACCACGACGAAGCCGAGATTGGGCTCGTCGGGGACCAGCACGTACATCGCGAGCGCGCAGAAGCCGAGATCGATGATGCCGATGGCGATCTGCAGCAGCGTCAGCGGGCCGCCCGGCAGCACCACGGTCCAGGGGCCGCGTCCGACGACCCGTGGCTGGGTCCAGACCCAGACCACATATCCGACCAGCGCTGCGAGGATCATCATCGCAAACGTCCGGTTCAGCCAGGGCGGCAGCTGGTCGATCGCGGCGGCCGCCTCCGGATGATAGGAGATACCGAGACCGAGCACGGCGGCATTGCCGAGCCAGAAGGTGAGGCCGGCGAGGAAGCAGATTTTTGCGACGTCGATCGCGTTGAGGCCATAGGCCGAATAGATGCGGTAGCGTACCGCGCCGCCGGTGAAGACGCTGGCGCCGACATTGTGCCCGATCGAATAGCTGGTGAAGGCCGCGAGCGCGTTGATGCGATAGGGCACGTGTGAATGGCCGATCGCGCGCACCGCAAACAGATCGTAGAACGTCAGCGTGAAATAGCCCGCGGCGACGAACAGCGCGGCCATCGCAATCTGGCGCGGCTCGGTGCTCTTGATCGCCTCGATCACCTCGTTGGTGTCGATGCCGCGCAGCATGTGATAGAGCACATAGCAAGCGATGCCGATGACCGCGACGCTGATCACAACTCCAAGCTTATGCAGGATTTGCTTCTGGCGCAGAAACGTCATCGCCCTGCGTATGGCTTCCAGCATCTAGACCTCGAATAACGCTTCAGCGGCCAGGGTGGCCGGCGAACAGGCGGACGACGCACAGGCACTCAACGAACAAGCACTCAACAAACCCTTGCCGCCGGCTCCGGCCTCGCGCATGCCCCCCGCCCCTCCACTAGCGCGTTTCGAGGCGGAGTGGAATTCGCCAAAGTGAACAAAATCACGTGCCTTCAATATTTTAGGCAGGTTTGCGGGCTCAAGGTGCACGGTTTGGCGCTTTCGGCGGCAAGTTCGATGGCAGGGCTGAAGCGAATCTCCATGGCAATCCTGCGCAGGGGCCGTGAAGTTTTGATGATTTCGACCGGACAATGTTCCGTCACGCCTTAAGGCGAAATCAATCTATGGACGGCACTGGCCTGTTGAAAGAGGGGCGGCCCGCGCCGGCTGGCTGCAGCGCAAACAGCCGCGCGACGAATCGCGCGGCCGAGGCCTGGTCCTGATAATCGGTTGCACCGCGATATCACAGAGGCCGGCGCTGGCGCGGCCGTCCGCCGGCGCGAGGCCGGCGGCGAGCATGCTGTTTAGAGGGAGCCACCCGCTCAGGCTGCGAGTTGCGGACGCACCGCTTCGATGCCGGCAATCCAGCCGGCGACGGAGCGGCCGATCGCCTCAGGATGGTCCTCCTGAAGGAAGTGCAATCCGGCGCCGAGGCGGACATGAGCGCAATGCTTCAACGACGCCGCAAACGTCTCGGCGAACTCCGGCGCCACGAGCGCACCGGGCTCGCCTGAGAACAGCAGCTTTGGATAGGTCGATGCGGCCAACGCAGCATGCGCTGATTGGAGCGCCTCATAAACATCGGCGGGCTCGCCTGCGACCGGCAATTCGCGCGGAAAGGTGAGAATGGGACGGCGGCTCTCCGGCGTCGGGAACGGCGCGCGATAGGGCGCCATCTCGTCATCGCTGAGCTTGCGGACGATGCCGCCGGGCAGCACGCGCTCGACGAAGGCATTTGCCTCCAGGATCATGGCCTCGCCCTCGCCCGGCGTCCTGAATTTCCGGAAGGTCTCACGCGCAGCGTCGGCTTGGTGAAAGTCCTGCCAGGTCGGCATCGGGCGGATGAACTCCATGAAGGCCAGACCGCGCACGAGATCTGGCCGGCGTGCGGCGAGATGAAATGCGAGCGCGGTACCCCAGTCCTGCGCGACGAGATAGGCCGACGTGATGCCGCGCTGCTCGATGAAGGCATCGAGATAGCGCACGTGGTCGAAGAAGCGGTAGGCGATGTCGGGCTTGTCGGATTGGCCGAAGCCGATGAGATCAGGCGCGATGCAATGCGCGACCGGCAACACCAGCGGCAAAATGTTGCGCCAGATGTGCGACGAGGTCGGATTGCCGTGCAGGAACAGCGCGACCGGCGCACCTTCCGCGCCTGTCTCGCGATAAGCCATGCTGCTTCCCAGGACGGACGCTTTACGAATCTCGATTTCGTTTCGCTTGGTCATGTCGTCTCCTTGAACACGGTTTGGAATGCGATGGTCTTGAAACGATCGAGCGCTTTGGGATTGCGGTCGACCTTCATGCGCAGGATCGCGCCCTGCCAGGACGCGAGCAGGAACTCGGCAAGCTCGTCAGGCTCGAACTCGGATGCGATCTCGCCGCTGGTCTGGGCATCCCTGATGCAGGCGGCGAACGGTGCGCGCCATTCGGCGAAGATCGCCGCGAGACGCGCGCGCAACAGCTCACTGCTACCGCTCGCCTCCAGGCTGAGATCGCCGATCAGGCAGCCGCGACCGTAGCCGTCGGCCTCGAGTCGGCCGGTGATGATGTCGAGATAGCGCCTGAGCCGCGCCCGCGGCGTCAGCGCGATGTCGTCGAGGGCCTCGGCGACCAGCCCCCTGGTGACGTCGAAATAGCGGTCGAGCACTTCGGAGGCGAATGCCTCCTTGGAGCGGAAATGGTTGGTGAAGGACCCCTGCGGCGCGCCCGCCGCGGCGGTGACGTCGCGCACGCTGGTGCCGTGATAGCCGGTCCGGAACATGACCTTCAGGCCGGCGTCGAGGATGGCATCTTTGAGTGAGGGCTTTGGCATGGCCGCTATAATACGTACGTACGTATTAATGTCAAGCGCAAACGTGCTCCTCGGCAATCAGCTTACCGATCAGTCAGTTATCGGAGTTTGAGACAATCGATCGCCCGGCAGCGGATCGCGGTTCAGGCCACAGGCTGGCTCCGCGAAACCACCCAATAGCGCAGCCACGCACCGATGGTGCAGCCGACCAGATAGCAGGCGAACAGGACCAGGCCGAGGTCGAGCCAGTAGCCGAAGCGGCCCGGGACCACATGTGCGAACGAGGCCGCAACCAGTCCCGCGACCAGCGCGGCGAGCCAGCGCGCAGTCACCTTCGAGGTGCCGTTGCCGCGCTGGACCACCGAGATCCAGCCCATGCAGAAGCCCAGCATCACCGAGCCGATCAGCCAACCCATATGGAACGAGACAAGATAGGGCATCGTCACCTCACCAGAAATTCGATGCGGCGGTTTTGCGCCTTGCCGTCGTCGGTGTCGTTGCCGGCGACGGGCTGCGTGCTGCCGTAGCCGACCGCGGTGAAGCGGTCCGCTGGCAGGCCGGCCCTGACCAGAAAATCGATCACCGCCTGGGCGCGTTTCTCCGACAGCGCCTGGTTGAAGGCGTCCTCGCCGTCGGAATCGGTGTGACCCACGACCTCGATATTTGTGGTGGGACAACGCAGCGCCGTCTCGATCAGATGATCGAGAATGCCGGCGGAGTCGGGATCGATGTCGGCGCGCTTGGTTGCGAAGCGGATCTTGCCCTTGGCCAGCAGCTCCGAGAACAATTGCTGGCAGACGGTGCCGTCGACCGGCCCCGCCGCGGGCTTCACCGTGATTTCAGGCTTGTATTGCCAGATTTTTGGAAAGTCCTTGCCGAGGCCGGCGCGGATGTCGTTGGCCGCACCTTCGTACAGCGCATCGCCCGACAGCTTCACCTCGCGATCCGACACCACGAGCGTGCCGGTCGACAGCCGCGACAGCGCGCCGAGCGCTGCGACCACCGCGGTGTTGAAGGAGCCGGGAGCACCGACGCTGGCCTTTAGATTGTCGACGACTTTCTCGGTAAAGAATTTTCGCGACGCGCTGGTCTCGATCGCGGCGTGCACATTGTTGTCGGGCACGTAGCCGGTCATCGTCACGGTGGCGGCGACCGGATCCTTGTAGGCCTGGAAGATATAAGGCGGTGCCTTGATCTCGTTGGCGGCGATCGAAAAACCTTCGGGCAGGTTCTTGAGCGCAGCCGCAATCGCTTCGCGGCCGCCGAGGTCGCGCGCCATGCCCGACAGATTGACCTTGGTGTCGGAGATCGTGATCTTGCCGTCCTTCAGCTTGCCGATCTGGTCGAGCAGCAGCATCGCGGCCGCTTCGAACCGCGCCGGCGCGCCGCGGGCCAGGCCCATCTGATCGGCGACCTCGGTCCCATTGACCTCCTTGCGGGCGGCTTCCGTCAGGCGCGCCTTCATCGAAGGCAGCGGCGCGGAGCCCGACAGCGTCACCCGCACCACGTCCCGCTCGGCACTCCAGACGAAGGGCTTTGCTTCGGCAACAAGGCGGGTCTGGTCATCGACCAGCCGTACGCCGGGAACCATCTCGACCGTGGTCACGGCATCGCGGCGCCCCTCGTCGGAGAAGGCGTCCGCGGCCAGGCTGACGTCACGGCCGTCCACCGCGATCCGGGTCTTGTCCAGGACGGTGTCCTTGAGCGCGGCCGAGCTGCGGGCCGACAGGTCGGCCTCGACCGGCAAGGTGTTATTCCAGCCCGCAAATCCCCACATGACGGCCAGGGGAATCAGCCCCGGCCACCATTTGCTGGCCCACCTGAAAAGCATCTGCATTCGACGACCCAAACTCTGGAACCGGAGACAAAACAAACCCTTGGCGGGCTGTCAAACCGGAATAGGGCCCTTTCGCGGGCCACACGTGGAGAATTGGAATAACTTTTTCTTCAAGGGTAACACCCTAAGTTGAGGGCGGAATGCCCAGGGGCGGCCAGCCGGACATGAAGCAACTCCGTAACAACGTCATTCGCGCCGGGCTGGGAGCACTCTATTTCAGCGGGGCGCACCATCTGCTGCGCCCGCTGCTGTCGGGCGTCGGCGCCATTTTCATGCTGCACCATGTGCGGCCGGCTCGTGAGCGCGTATTCCAGCCAAACCGGCATCTCGAGGTCACCCCCGACTTCCTGCGTGCGACGCTGCGCCATTTGCGCGCGCGCGAGATCGACATCGTCAGCATGGACGAGCTGCACGAACGGCTGGTGCAAGGCCGCTTCGACCGCCGCATCGCCGCCTTCACCCTCGACGACGGCTATCGCGACAACTGGGAGCACGCTCTTCCGGTGCTGCGCGAATTTGACGCGCCCGCGACCATCTATGTTGCCAGCGACTTCGCTGAGGGCACCGGACGCCTGTGGTGGACCGCGCTCGAGGCCGTCATCGCCAAGGCCGAGCAGGTCGACGTGCGGATCGGCCATTCCGCGTTGCGGCTCGATGCGAGCACGCCTGCCGCGAAGCAGGCGGCGTTCGACCGCCTGCATGACTGGCTCCGCGCTCTTCCGGGCGAGCACGATCTGAAGCGCGAGATCGAGGCGCTGTGCGCCGCCCACGGTATCGACATGGAAGCGCTGTGCCGCAGCCTCTGCCTGTCCTGGGACGAGGTGAAGCGGCTCGCGGCCGATCCACTGGTCACGATCGGCGCCCACACCGTCAGCCATTGCAATCTCGCCAAGCAGAGCGAGGAGATCGCCGCGCAGGAGATGGCAGTCAGCCGGGTGCGGATCGAGAACGCGCTGGAGCGTCCGGTGCTGCATCTCGCCTATCCCTATGGCGACCGCGAGGCAGCCGGGATGCGCGAATTCGCGCTCGCCGCATCCGCCGGCTTCAAGACCGCGGTGACGACACGGCCCGGCATGCTGTTCGCAGGGAACGCCGGCCACATGACCGCGCTGCCGCGCGTCTCGCTCAACGGCAACTACCAGGACGCGCGCATTCTGCCGGTGCTGACCTCGGGCGCCGCGACCGCGATGTGGAACGGCTTTCGCCGGTTTGCCGCGGCTTGACTGTTGTCCCGGCCTTCGCCGGGACAACACCGAGTTGACACCCCTCCCCTCGGCGCTCAAAACGGCGCCAACCCAAGGGAGGCACCATGTCCAACGATCTGTTTTCGCTCAAAGGCCGCATCGCACTCGTGACCGGCGGCTCGCGCGGCATCGGCAAGATGATCGCGGCCGGATTCCTCGGAGCAGGTGCGGCGAAGGTCTACATCACCGCGCGCAAGGCGGGCCCTTGCGAAGCCACCGCGAAAGAGCTCTCGGCGCAATATGACGGCGAGTGCATCGCGCTGCCGATCGACATCTCGACCGTCGAAGGCTGCGACAAGCTGGCCGGCGAAATCATCAAGCTCGAGCCGAAGCTCGACATCCTCGTCAACAACGCCGGTGCGGCATGGGGTGCCGAGTTCGACGAATTCCCCGAAAGCGGCTGGGACAAGGTGATGGACCTCAACGTCAAATCGCTGTTCTTCCTGACCAAGGCTTTGGCAAAGCCGCTGCGCGCGGCGGCGTCGCACGAGCGGCCCGCCAAGGTCATCAACATCGCCTCCGTCGACGGCATCTTCGTCAATCCGGGCGAGACCTATTCCTACGCCGCGAGCAAGGCTGCCGTAATCCATCTGACGCGGCGCATGGCGACGAAACTGATCAAGGACAACATCAATGTCACCGCGATCGCACCGGGCGCCTTCAAGTCCGACATGAACCGCGCCGCGCGCGATCATTCAGACGACGTCGCAAAACGTATTCCCGCGCGGCGCATCGGCACCGACGAGGACATGGCAGGCGTTGCGATCTACCTCGCTTCGCGTGCGGGCGACTACGTCGTCGGCAACACCATCGCGGTCGATGGCGGTGTGGTGTACGCGAATGCGGGGCTGGAGATCGCGGGGTAGTTGGCGAGGGATAGCGCGACACCCTCTGCTGTCATGCCCCGCGAAGGCGGGGCATCCAGTACGCCGCAGCTTCTCGGCTGGAGCACAGCCGCCTCTGGAATACTGGATCACCCGCTCCAGTGCGCAAGTGCGCACAAGGCGGGTGATGACACCATTTGCATGACGCGAGCGTTCGCCCCTAACGCCTACGACTCGATCCTCACATACTCAAAATCACCCGGCTTGTTGTCGATGCCGACCTTCGGCGGCGAAATCCACGACGCGAACTTGCCGGTTTCCGTGACGGGCTGCATCAGCGAGGTGATAAAGTCGCCGTCGGCGGTCGAAGGCAGCCAGTCGTCCTTGCGCTTCGCCCAGGTGGCGTCGTCGATCAAGATGCCGTCGGGCGTCGCGTGCACGTCCTTGAACTCGCCGATATGGCGGTGGAAGGCAACGTTGGGCAGCGTCAGCTTGAAATCGTAGCCGGCGGTCGAGATCACCTTGTTCCAGCGCAACATGCCCTTGACGCAATCCTGGCTGTAGTCGTCGCGCAGGCGCATGTTGAGCGCGGTCAGCGCCGGCTCGTCGACCAGCTTGATCTCGCCGTCGATGAACTTGAGCACCGGATAGGTGGCGTTCTTGAGCTGGTGATCGTCGTCGATCTGGGTCTCGTGATAGCGGCCCTTGATGCCGGTGTTGAAGGCATTGGCCGCGTTGGTCGAGACTTCCGAGCCGAACAGATCGAGCGACAGCGTGTAGTGCAGGTTCAGCTTCTTCTGGATGGTCGGAAGATCGATCACGCCGAGCGCGCGGACTTTGGCGATATCCGTGGGATCGGTGATGCCGGCCTCGCGCATCGCATCGCAGGTGCGCTGCACGACGCGGGTGATGCCGGTCTCGCCGACGAACATGTGGTGCGCTTCCTCGGTCAGCATGAAGCGGCAGGTGCGCGACAGCGGATCGAAGCCGGACTGCGCCAGCGAGTGCAGCTGCATCTTGCCATCGCGGTCTGTGAAGTAGGTAAACATGAAGAACGACAGCCAGTCCGGCGTCGCCTCGTTGAAGGCGCCCAGCATGCGCGGCGCGTCGGCATCGCCGGAGCGGCGGCGCAGCAAATCATCGGCTTCCTCGCGGCCGTCGCGGCCAAAGTACTTCTGCAGCAGGTAGACCATCGCCCAGAGGTGGCGACCTTCCTCGACGTTCACCTGAAACAGATTGCGCATGTCGTAGAGCGAGGGCGCAGTCTTGCCGAGATGGCGCTGCTGCTCGACCGAGGCCGGCTCGGTGTCGCCCTGGATCACGATCAGCCGGCGCAGCATGGCGCGATATTCGCCCGGGACTTCCTGCCAGGCAGGCTCGCCCAAGTGCTCGCCGAAGGGAACGGCGCGGTTCTCTTCCTGCGGCGCAAGCAGGATGCCCCAGCGATAGTCGGGCATGCGGACATAGTCGAACTTGGCCCAGCCGCGCGGATCGACGGAGTAAGCGGTGCGCAAGTAAACCAGCGATTCCTGGAAACCTTCCGGCCCCATGTCGCTCCACCAGTCCATATAGCCGGGATGCCAGCCTTCAAGCGCCTTCAGCACCTGGCGGTCTTCGGCGAGATTCACGTTGTTCGGAATCTTGGTCGAGTAGTCGACGTTCATGATGTTCATGGCCGTGCTCCTTGGTCGGTCTCGTGTCCCGGACGCAGTGCGGCGCGAAGTGCTGCACTGCTGAGCCGGGACCTATGTCTGGTTCGCCTGGGTCCCGGTTCTGCGTCGCATCGCTTCGCGCTGCGCCGCGCCCGGGACACGGCAGTCGTTACACCCGTGTCATATCGAATTTCGGCTTCTGGCCGCTGCCGTAGCGGCGCAGCGCGCCTTCCTCGCCGACGGCATTGGGGCGCTGGAAGATCCAGTTCTGCCACGCGGTCAGCCGTGAAAAGATTTTCGATTCCATCGTCTCGGGGCCGACAAAGCGCAGGCTCGCTTCCATGCCGGTGAGACTATCCGGCGAGAAGCTCGCGCGCTCCTCCAGGAAGACGCGGACTTCGTCGTCCCAGTCGATATCGTCGAGCGCGAAGGTGACGAGGCCGAGCTCCTCGGCCTGCTCGGCGTCGAGCGCTGTGCCGAGCGTGGCTTCGGCACGCTCCACGTCCGCCGGATCGGCCTGGAAGCGCGACTGAAGCCGCGTCAGGCCGTGGCTCATCGGATACGGGCCGAAATTCATGGCGGAAAGCTCGATCGAGGGCGGCGGCTGGTTGTCACCCTGGCGCGTGCCGACCAGCATGTAGGAGCGGTCGGCGGCGAAGACGAGCTCGGCCAAGGTGCCGGCAAAGCAGGAGCCGGGCTCGACCAGCGCCACCAGCGTGCGCGAGGTGACGTCGATGCGCTTGAGCACGCGCTTCCAGTAGTGGCGGATCTCGTTGACCAGCCAGTGCGCCTTGTTGGCTTCGAGGAAGGCATCGCTGGCGAGCACGTGGGCGCGGTCGCCATGGCTCTTGAACACCAGCATGGCGATCTCGAGCTCGTTGATGCGCAAGTGCAGGATGGCGTCGTCGAGCTCGCGCGCCACTTGCAGCGGCCAAAACGATGCGCCCTGCGCCATCATGCCGTCGATGTCGGCGGGGGCTGCCGCCTCCGGCGCCTTGATCGAGATGGTGGCAATGCGTGCGGCGCGGTCGATATCGACGGTCACAAAACCATAGCGGATGCTGGTCTCGTCGATCGCGCGCTTGAGCGGGGAGAGCGCGATGCCCTTGCCGCTGCCGGCGCGCTTCGACGCGGCCGCAAATTCCCTGGCGCGCTCGACGATCCTGGCCTCCAGCTTGGAGTTCGGCGCGATCTCGTCGACGAGGCGCCATTGCACGGCGCGCTTGCCCTTCACGCCTTCCTCGATGGTGCAGAAGAAGTCGGCGTGATCGCGGCGCACTTTGCGCTTGTCGACGACGCGGGTGAGACCGCCGGTGCCGGGCAACACCGCGAGCAGCGGCACTTCGGGTAACGCCACGGCGGAAGCGCCGTCGTCGGCGAGAATGATGTGGTCGGTCGCGAGCGCGAGCTCATAGCCGCCGCCGGCAGCGGAGCCGTTCACGACAGTGATGAAGCGCTGGCCGGAATTCTCGGACGAGTCTTCCATGCCGTTGCGGGTCTCGTTGGTGAACTTGCAGAAGTTCACCTTGTGGGCATGGGTCGAGCCCGCGAGCATGCGGATGTTGGCGCCGGCGCAGAACACGCGGTTCTTGGCCGAGCGCATCACCACGACCTTCACCTCGGGATGCTCGAAGCGCAGCCGCTGGACCACGTCGGCAAGCTCGATGTCGACGCCGAGATCGTAGGAGTTGAGCTTGAGCAGGTAGCCCTCGAACAGGCCGCCATTCTCGTCGACGTCCATGGTCAGCGTCGCGACGTCACCATCGACCGCCAGCTTCCAGTGCTTGTAGCGGGACGGTTCGGTCTGGAAATCGATGAATGTCGCGCCGCCTGCGAGGCGCCGATCTTCCCCGGCCATGGGCCACCCTTGAGCTTGTTTTCGCTATACCGTTAGATGCACAATAATGCATATTTTGAGAGGCGTCTAGCCTGAATCTGGACCACACATGCACTTTGCTTCATCAGAGTGTCCGGGGCGCAGGTAGGCCGCCCTATACGCGTCACGCGGCTTGGAGACCTCGGTCGTCCCGCAAGGCGGCCTTCGCAAATTGCTCGATTGCGTCAAGCGTTGGCACGGGCGCTTCACGCTGAGGGGAATGCCCCGCGCCTGGAACGATCGTCAGATCGACCGGGCAATAGCATTCCTCCTGCGCGATCTCTGCCTGACGCAGTGTTCCGTATTGGTCGTCCACCCCTTGAAGGACCAGCACCGGAACGCGGATGTAGGCCAGATATTCCGAGATGTCCCAATCGCGGAATTTCGGATCGAGCCAGGCGCCGTTCCAGCCGTAGAAGGCGTTGTCGACGTCGTTGTGCCAGCGCGCGAGCTTTGCCTTGAGATCGGTGGTTTCGTACGTCGTCTTGATCGCGGCGATCGACTCCACCGAGATGTCCTCGACGATGAAATGCGGCGCGATCAGCGCGATGCCTTGCAGGCGATGATCCTGATGCGCGCCGGCATAGATCGCCGCGATCGAGCCGCCGTCGGAATGGCCGAGCAAGAGGCCACGCTTGAAGGGAATGGCATCGAGCACCTTCGGCAGCACGTCGAGCGCCTCGCGTTGCATGTAGTCGAGCGGCCGCGGCAGCGCGACCTTACTCGACTGGCCATAGCCCGCCCGTGAATAGGTGAAGATGCCGGCGCCGGTCGTTTGCTGGAGCTTTTCCGGAAAGTCATTCCACAGGCCGACGGAGCCGAGGCCTTCGTGCAGCATGACGATGGTCGGCGCATCGGCGCTTTGCGGCGCGAGCCATTTGTATTCGAGACGGGCCGCGCCGATGCTGAGGAAGCCGGTGGGGGCGAGAGTCATTTCTTCGTCCGTCCTTCTCCGTCGTCATGCCCGGGCTTGACCCGGGCATCCACGTCTTTCCTCAATCGCGGTCGCGCGTGGATGGCCGGGACAAGCCCGGCCATGACGGCTTGTTGCTAATTCGCGCCGTCGCGCAGCTTGAACCGCTGGATCTTTCCAGTCGCCGTCTTCGGCAGCGAGTCCACCACGTCGATCCAGCGTGGATATTTCCACGGGCCGATCTTCTGCTTGACGTGATCCTTCAGCATCTCCTGCAAGTCCGTCGTCTTCACGCCCGGACGCAGCACGACGAAGGCCTTTGGCTTCAGCAGGCCCTCCGGATCGGCCTCGGGCACGACGGCGGCTTCCAGCACCGCCGGATGCGTGATCAGCGCGCTCTCGACCTCGAACGGCGAGACCCAGATGCCGGAGACCTTGAACATGTCGTCGGCGCGGCCGCAGAAGGTGTAACGGCCTTCGGCATCCCTGACGTATTTGTCGCCGGTGCGGGTCCAGGGGCCTTCAAAGGTGCGACGGCTCTTGTGGCGCTGGTTCCAGTAGCCCTCGCCGGCCGAGGGCGCATCGACCAGTAGTTCACCGACCTCGCCGTCGGCGACGTCCTGCCCGGCCTCGTTGACGAGCCGCACCGCATAGCCCGGTACCGGTTTGCCGGACGAGCCGTATTTGATATCGCCGGGCGCGTTCGAAAGGAAGATGTGCAAGAGCTCGGTCGAGCCGACGCCGTCGAGAATGTCGACACCAAAGCGCGACTTCCAACCGTTTCCGACGGATTCCGGCAGCGCCTCGCCGGCCGAGGTGCAGATGCGCAAGCTCTTGCCGCCGCGCTCGCTTTTCATCGCTTCGTCGTTGAGCATCGCCGCGAACAATGTCGGCACGCCGTAGAAGATCGACGGATTGTATCTGTTCATCAGATCGAACATCCGCGCGGGTGTCGGCCGCTCGCTGTTCAGGATCGTGGTGGCGCCGACCGACATCGGGAAGGTCAGCGCATTTCCGAGGCCATAGGCGAAGAAAAGTTTTGCGGCGGAGAGGCCGACGTCGTTCTCACGAATGCCGAGCACCTTGCTCGCGTAAGTGTCGGCGGTGGCCTGCAAGTTCGAATGCAGATGCCGCACGCCCTTGGGCATGCCGGTCGAGCCGGACGAATAGAGCCAGAATGCCGGCTCGTCCGGATGCGTGGCAACCGTGGGGAACTGATCGCTCTCATCAGCGATCTCTTCGGCGAGTTGCTTGTGGCCATTCTGCTTGGCGCCGGAGACCACGACATGCTCGAGATCCGGCATGCGGCCGACGACGTCCTTGATGACGGGATAGAGCGCCTCGGACACGAACAGCACGCGGGCGCGGCAGTCGGCGAGGATATAGGCGTATTGGTCCGCGGTGAGCAGCGTGTTGAGCGGCACCGGCACGATGCCGGCACGGATCGCGCCCAAGAACACGATCGGGAAGTCGACTGTATCCAGCATGATCATCGCCACGCGCTCTTCGCGGCGGACGCCGAGCCGGCGCAGCATGTTGGCAGCGCGGCGGGTCTCGCGCTGGAGCTCGCCATAGGTCAGCCGCGAGACGGTGTCGTCGAAGACGATCTTGTTGCCCCGGCCTTCCTCGACGTTACGGTCGAGCAGCCAGGTCACCGCGTTGTAGGATCCCTCGCTCACGGTCGTCTCCCCCGAATTTAGAATTATAATTCATAGAAAGACACTGTGACGGCTTGCTGTCAATGCCAGCAGGCATTATGTTTCATTAAAGCGCGCGGCAAGACCTTCTTTAAACAAGACCTCCTTCAAAGAAAGCATCCGCTAAAGAAGGCTCATGACCGACAGTCCCGACGCCGAATCCCGCTTTCTCGAACAGCTCGGCCAGCGCGTGCGCACCATGCGCGCGTTGCGCGGCATGTCGCGCAAGGTGCTCGCCAAGGTATCAGGAATTTCGGAGCGCTACATCGCACAGCTCGAAAGCGGCAAGGGCAATGTCTCGATCGTGCTGCTGCGCCGCGTCTCCGACGCGATGGGCGCGCATCTGGAAGACCTGCTGCCCTCAGCCGATCCGACGCCGGACTGGCAGATGTTTCGCGATCTCTTGCGCAAGGCGACGCCGGCGCAGATCGCGCAGGCCAAAGATCTGCTCGCCGGCGGCACCGCCTCCGCGCCGCGGCGCGCGCCGTTCTGCGGCATCGCGCTGATCGGCCTGCGCGGCGCCGGCAAGTCCACGCTCGGGCGGATGCTGGCGAAAAAGATCGGCTGGAGCTTTGTCGAGCTCAACAAGGAGGTCGAGCAGCAGAACGGCCTCTCGGTCGCCGAGATCATCGCGCTCTACGGCCAGGAAGGCTTTCGCCGCATGGAGCAGGCTGCGCTGCAACAGCTGCTCGCGCGCAACGAGCTGATGGTGCTGGCGACCGGCGGCGGCATCGTGTCCGAGCCGCTGACCTTCGACCAGATCCTGTCGTCGTTTTACACGATCTGGCTGAAGGCCGAGCCGGAAGAGCACATGGCCCGCGTCCGCCGCCAGGGCGATCTGCGCCCAATGGCGGATGATCGCTCTGCGATGGCGGAACTGCGCAATATCCTGCTCAGCCGCGAGCCGCTCTATGCGCGCGCGACGGCGGTGGTGGATACGGCGGGGCTGAGTGTCGATGCGGCGGCTGCAAGGCTGATCGATGCGGTGCGGCCGGTGCTGCAGAACGAAGCCCGCAGCTTCGGGCTGCGCAGCGTGGCGCTTTAGGCCGGGACTTCAGGAATGACCGACAGCGACGTCACCACCTCCATGTTCGAGCGGATCGGCGGCCGTGCCACGATCGACCTGTTGGTCGACCGCTTCTACGACCGCATGGATGCGCTACCGGAGGCAAAAATCATCCGCGCGATGCATGCGGACGATCTCGGCCTGATCAGGGACGTGCTGAAGCGCTATCTCACCGAATGGACCGGTGGCCCGAAGCTCTATTCTCCCGAGAAAGGCCATCCACGGCTGCGGCAACGGCACATCGGCTTTGCCATCGGCGACACCGAGCGCGATGCGTGGCTGCTGTGCATGCGCGGCGCGATGGAGGAGACGGTCACTGACGCTGCCGCGCGGCAGGACCTCGATCGTGCATTGTCCGGCCTCGCCGACTGGATGCGCAACCGGCCGTGAGCGCGTCGATCAAGGCCGACGTGCAGCGTCCTCGGGTATCGCTTCGCCGACCCGGACTGCAAGTCATCAGACGCGGCTAGACCGACCAGTAATTCGGATGCGGATAGGGCCGCGAGCGGTCGCCCCAATCGAACCCGTCGCCGTCGAACTCACATGGACCACTGCTGAACTCGTCCATGGTAAGCTCGACCTGGAACGCCTGACGTGTTCGATCGTATTTCAGCGCGCTCCACTGCAGAGGATAGTGGTGGTGGGTACTGAGCAGCCCGCCGGTCTTGATCACGGCATAGGCGACTGTTCCGCTCACCTTGTCGAGCATCAATCGCTCGATCGTGCCGAGCTTAGTGCCGTCGCGCCCGTAGACGGCGACGTGCTCCACCCGATCACTGGGAACCATGGTGTGTTGCATGGCATGCTCCCTGGTTTGTGTGGAGCAGATTATAGCTCCGTGGTTGAGGTCACAGCAATTGCGAGCGCACTGCATCGACGCCCTCTCGCAGCAGCGGCAAGAAGCGGCCGAGCAGCTCCTGCGCCGGCACGCGATCGACATGGGCGCCCATGTTGATGGCGGCGATGATCGCGCCGTCATAGCGGCGGACCGGAACCGAGATCGAGCGGAAATGCGGCTCGGCTTCGCGGTCGACCAGTGAATAGCCCTGTGCGCGATCGGCGGCGATCCGCCCGAGCAGCGTCTTGGGATCGGTCAACGTCTGCGGCGTCAGCGCCTCGCGCTTCGCTGCCTTCAGGCGCGCGAGACAATCCGCGTCGTCGAGCTGGCCGAGCATGGCGCGGCCGACCGAGGTGCAGAAGGCCGGCAGCCGATACCCGATCTCCAATCCGCCGGAGAACATCCGCGCCGGGCTGCTGCGCGCGATGAACACGACGTCGTCACCATCGAGCACCGCGAGCGAGGAGATTTCGTTGGCCGCGGTGGCGACGCGATCGAGCACGGGCTGCAGCACCGTGACGAGCTGGTTGGAGCGCAGATAGGACGCCGCCAGCGTCAGCACATGCGGCGTCAGCGAGAACAGTTTTCCGTCGCCACTGACAAAGCCGCCGCGCTGGAGCGTGAATAGCATGCGCCGCGCGGTGGCGCGCGGCAGCTCGGCGGCGCGGGCGAGATCGCTCAGGGTCATCGGGCCCGAGTTGGTGCCGAAGCATTGCAACAGGCGCAGGCCGCGATCGAGCGCTTCGACGAAATCCGTCGCGCGCTCGTCGGTCTCGCTTCGTTTCAGCTTGGGCATGGGGTGGGGAATGTCCTGCAAAATAGTGCTTGCTGCCGATCCAAGGCATGTCATAATTCGCCCATTCGTTCAATAGGCGAACAGACGCCATTCCACTAAGGATGCACTCGCCATGATGAGCCAGGAGCAGAACGACCTGATCACCCGCACCGGGCCGAAAGACCCCTGCGGCAAGCTGATGCGGAGCTACTGGCAGCCGGCAGCGCTGGTCGACGAGCTCGAGGGCGAGCGGCCGATCCGGCCCGTCAGGCTGCTCGGCGAGAACCTGGTGCTGTTTCGCGACGAGACGGGACGCTATGGCCTGATCGATCGTCATTGCGCCCATCGCGGTGCCGATCTTGCCTTCGGGCGGCTCGAGCATGGCGGCCTGCGCTGCGCCTTCCACGGCTGGCTGTTCGACGCCACCGGCCAATGCATCGAAACGCCGGCCGAGCCGAAGGATTCAAAACTCTGCCAGAACATCCGGCAGCGCTCCTATCCCGTGGTGGAGAAGAGCGGCATCCTCTGGGCCTACCTCGGCGAGGGTGAGCCGCCGGCATTTCCCGAGATCGACTGCTTTGTCGCACCTGGCACGCACACGTTTGCGTTCAAGGGCCACATGGCCTGCAACTGGCTGCAGGCACTCGAGGTCGGCATCGATCCTGCGCACGCCTCCTATCTGCATCGCTTCTTCGAGGACGAGGACACGTCGGCCGCCTATGGCAAGCAGTTCCGCGGCGCTTCGGCCGGCTCGGATCTGCCGATGACAAAGATCCTGCGCGAATACGACCGCCCGATCATCAATGTCGAGCACACCGAGTATGGGCTCCGGCTGATCGCGCTGCGCGAGATCGACGAGGAGCGGACGCATGTGCGCGTCACCAACCAGCTGTTCCCGCATGGCTTCGTCATCCCCATGAGCACGGAGATGACGATCACGCAGTGGCACGTGCCGATCGACGACGAGAACTGCTACTGGTACGCGATCTTCACCAGCTACTCGAACCCGGTCGACAAGATGAAGATGCGCGACCAGCGGCTCGAGCTCTACGAGCTGCCCGACTACAAGTCGCGCAAGAACCGCAGCAACGACTACGGCTTCGATCCGCATGAGCAGCAGACCGCGACCTATACCGGCATGGGCAACGACATCAACGTCCACGACCAGTGGGCGGTGGAATCGATGGGCGCGATCCAGGACCGCACCAAGGAGCACCTCGGCTCGAGCGACAAGGCGATCGTGCAGTATCGCCGCCTGCTGCGGCAGGAGATCGAGAAGGTCGGCGGCGGCGAGAAGCCGATGCTGTTCCTGGACGAGGCCAATGCGCGCTCCATTCAGGGCCCGGCGACCATGGACGGCATCGGCCCGACGCGCGGTTGGGAGACCTACTGGATGGAAGTCGACGTCAAGCGCCGGCGCGGCGCGCCGTGGACCGCGCCGGTGCCGAAGGAGATCGCGGAGAACGTGCATCGGCTGACGGCGGCGGAGTGACGGTGACGATCTATCCTCGTCATTGCGAGCGCAGCGAAGCAATCCAGTCTGCCTCCGCGGACACATTTCTGGATTGCTTCGCTTCGCTCGCAATGACGGAGAATGTGGCGCATGCTTTGCGTCTCACGACTAGAGGAGTAGCAAAGTGACTTTCGTCGCGCGTCATGCGCTGTGGTCGGATGAGCAGACGGACGCCGCGACGCGCATGCGCCGCATCGTCGAGGACAAGAACCTCGAGGTCATCCGCCTCGCCTTCCCCGACCAGCACGGCATCTTGCGTGGCAAGACCATCATCGCCGCCGAGGCGATCGCCTCACTGGAGAGCGGCTGCTCCATCACCACCACCATGCTCGCCAAGGACACCTCGCACCGCACGGTGTTTCCGGTGTTCACGTCAGGCGGCGGCTTCGGCATGAAGGAGATGGAGGGCGCGGCCGACGTGCTGATGGTCGCCGATCCCACCACCTTTCGCGTGCTGCCATGGGCGCCGGCGACGGGCTGGGTGTTGTGCGATCTCTATTTCAACGACGGCCGTCCGGTGCCGTTCGCGACGCGCGGGCTTTATCGCAAGGTGCTCGACGAGCTCGGCCGCCGCGGCCACGATTTCGTCGCCGGCCTCGAGGTCGAATTCCACATCTTCAGGCTCGACGACCCGCATATGCGCCCGGAGGACGCGGGACAACCCGGCACGCCGCCGTCGGTGAGCCTGCTCTCTCACGGCTATCAATATCTCACCGAGCAGCGTTTCGATCAGATGGAGCCGGTGCTGGAGATCCTGCGGCGCGACATCGTCGCGCTCGGGCTGCCTTTGCGCTCCGTCGAGGTCGAGTTCGGGCCGAGCCAGTGCGAATTCACCTTTGCGCCGAAGAAGGGCCTGGAGCCTGCCGACAACATGGTGCTGTTTCGCAGCGCCGTGAAGCAGATCGCGCGCCGGCACGGCTATCACGCCACCTTCATGTGCCGGCCGAAACTGCCGAATTTGTTCGCGAGCGGCTGGCACCTGCACCAGTCGATCGTCTCGCGCGCGGGCGGCGAGAACGTTTTCATGGCCAAGGACGGTAGCGAGCCCCTCAGCGCTTTCGGCCGTGCCTATCTCGCCGGGCTGCTCGATCACGCCCGTGCGGCCACCGTGTTCACCACGCCCACCATCAACGGCTACAAGCGCTACCGCTCCTATTCGCTGGCGCCGGACCGCGCGATCTGGGGCCGTGACAATCGCGGCGTGATGATCCGCGTGCTCGGTGGCGCGGGCGATGCTGCCACGCGCCTGGAAAACCGCGTCGGCGAGCCCGCCGCCAATCCCTATCTCTATATGGCGGCCCAGATCCTCTCAGGTCTCGACGGCGTCGACCGCAAGCTCGATCCCGGTCCCTCCGCCGACACGCCCTACGAGACCAAAGCGCCGTTCTTGCCGAAGAGCCTGCGCGATGCCGTCTCTGCGCTGAAGGACGATCCGTTCTTCCGCGAAAAATTCGGCGCGGAGTTCATCGACTACTACACCCACATCAAAAATGCCGAGATCGACCGCTTCCTCGCGGAGGTGACCGACTGGGAGCAACGCGAATATTTCGAGATGTTTTGATTTCGGCGATGGTGAGGGCGCAGCCCTCTCCTTCGTCATTGCGAGCGTAGCGAAGCATTCCAGGATCTTTCCGCGGAGGCAGTCTGGATTGCTTCGCTACGCTCGCAATGACGGGGAGAGAGGGGAACTCAAATCCCCAGATACTTATGCTGTAGATCCGGCTCGGCCATCAGCTCGTCCGATGTGCCGCTCCACACGGTGTTGCCGCGCTCGATGATGAAGTGGCGGTCGCAGATGCGGGCGAGGTGGTCGACGTTCTTGTCGACGACCAGGATCGACTGGCCGCGGCTCTTCAGGAGCGACAGGCAGCTCCAGATTTCTCCGCGGATCAGCGGCGCCAGCCCCTCGGTCGCTTCATCCAGGATCAGGAGCTTTGGGTTGGTCATCAGCGCGCGGCCGATGGCGAGCATCTGCTGCTCGCCGCCGGAGAGCTGGTTGCCCATGTTGGCGGCGCGCTCGGCAAGGCGCGGGAACAGCAGGTAGATCGCAGCGAGCGTCCAGGGATTGGCGCTGTTGAAGCGGTCGGCGGCGGCAGCAACCAGGTTTTCGCGCACGGTGAGGTTCGGAAAAATCTGGCGGCCCTCAGGCACCAGCCCGATGCCGAGCTTGGCGATCCGGTACGACGGTAGCTGCCGGACTTCCGTGCCCGCAAAACGGATGCTTCCGGCGCGCGCCGGCGTCAGGCCCATGATGGAGCGGATCGTTGTGGTCTTGCCCATGCCGTTGCGGCCCATCAGCGAGACCATCTCGCCCGGCTTGATCGACAGGGACAGGCCGAACAGCACCTGGCTGAGGCCGTAGCAGGTCTCGATGCTGTCGACGTCGAGCAGCGCGTCAGCCATCCCTTTTTCAGCCATGGTGCGTCACCACATGCTGATCGCCGAGATAGGCGCGCTTGACGTCCTCGTTGGCGCGGATCGCGGCCGGGTCGCCGGAGGCAATGACGCGGCCATAGACCAGCACCGAGATGCGGTCGGCCAGCGCGAACACCGCGGGCATGTCGTGCTCGACCAGCACGATCGAGACCTCTTTGCGCAGCTCCTGGAGCAGCGTCACCATACGCTGGGATTCGGTGACGCCGAGGCCCGCCATCGGCTCGTCGAGCAGCAGCAGTTTTGGCTTGCTGGCCAGCGCGACCGCAAGCTCGATCTGGCGCCGCTCGCCATGGCTGAGCCTGCTCACTACGACGTCGGCTCGGTGCAACAGGCCGACGCGGTCGAGCGCGGCATGCGCGGCATCGCGCAGGCCCCTCTCCTTGCGGGCATTGGCGAAGAAACGGAATGAGTGACCTGCATGCGCCTGCGCCGCCAGCGCGACATTGTCGGCGGCGGTGAAGTCGAGCAGCAGGGAAGTGATCTGGAACGAACGTGCGAGGCCCAGCGCGCAGCGGCGATAGGCCGGCAGATAGGTGATATCGCGGCCGCCCAACGAGACGCTGCCGGAATGCGGCTCGAGATGCCCGGTGAGCTGGCTGATCAGCGTGGTCTTGCCGGCGCCGTTCGGGCCGATGATGGCGTGCAGCTCGCCCGCGGCAACGTCGAGCGAGACGTTATCCGTCGCTGTGATGCCGCCGAAACGGCGCACCAGCTTTTCGACGCGGAGCAGCGGTTCAGCCACGATTGAGCCTCCCCAGCAGGCCCATGATGCCGCCACGGCCGAACAGCACGATCAGCAGCAGCAGCGGACCCATGATCAGCGCCCAATATTCGGTGATCTGCGACAGAAACTCTTCCAGCAGCAGATAGACCACAGCGCCCATGACAGGGCCGAACAGCGTGCCCATGCCGCCCAGGATCACCATCACCATGAGATCGCCGGAGCGGGTCCAGTACATCATGGCCGGGCTGACGAAATCGGTGTTGTTGGCGAGCAGCGCGCCGGCGAGCCCGCACATGGTGCCGGAGATGACGAAGCAGACCAGCTGGTAGCGCTTGGCGGGAAAGCCGATCGCCTGCATGCGCTGCTCGTTGGAACGCAGGCCCTGCACCACGAGGCCGAAGCGCGAATTGACGATGCGCCAGATCAGGAAGATCACCGCGAACAGGCAGGCCAGGCAGAGATAATAGAACTGCGTCCGGTTCGACAGGTTGATCAGCCCGGAGAAGTCGCTGCGCTTGTAAACGGTCAAGCCGTCGTCGCCGCCATAACGTGCGAGGCCCGAGGCGACGTAATAGGCCATCTGCGCGAAGGCGAGCGTGATCATGATGAAATAGACGCCGCGGGTACGCAGAGACAGCGCGCCGATCACCAGAGCGTAGATCGCAGACGCCGCGAGCGCGACGGGAAACTGGATGAAGCCGGAGCCTGTGCCTTCCTGCGCCAGCATGCCGACGGCGTAGCCGCCTATGCCGAGATAGACAGCGTGGCCAAAACTCATCATGCCGCCAAACCCCATGATGAGGTTGAGGCTTGCCGCCGCCAGCGCCAGGATGACGATGCGGGTGAACAGCGTCATGATGAAGATGTTGCCGGACAGGTACGAATAGAGCGGCAGCAGCAAGAGGCCCGCCAGCATCAGGGCCGTGACGGCCTTGCTCACAGTAAAAGCCTTCATCGACGGTTGGCCGGGAACAGCCCCTCCGGCCGCACCACCAGCACGATCGCCATCAGCAGGTAAATCAGCATGGACGACAGCGCGGGCGCGGCGGTGGAGGCAGCGGCGCCACTCAGCACCTGCCGCAGCAGATTGGGCAGGAAGGCGCGGCCGAGCGTGTCGATCATGCCGACGAAGATCGCAGCGAGGAACGCGCCGCGGATCGAGCCGATGCCGCCGATCACGATGATGACGAAGGCGAGGATGAGGATGTTCTCACCCATGCCGATCTGCACGGTGAGGATCGGCGCCTGCATCATGCCGGCCAACCCCGCGAGCGCGGCACCGAGCCCGAACACCAGCGTGTAGAGCAGCTTGATGTTGATGCCGAGCGCGCCGATCATCTCGCGGTTGGAGGCGCCGGCACGGATCAGCATGCCGATGCGGGTGCGCATCACGCCGAGGTAGAGCAGCAGCGCCACCAGCAGTGCGACGACGATGATGGCGAGGCGGTACGCCGGATAGTGGATGCCGGGCAGGATCGGCACCGGCACCGTGAGCCAGGCCGGCAGCGGCAGCGCGAGGCCCGCCGGGCCCCAGATCACCCGCACGGCTTCATTGAAGAACAGGATCAGGCCGAAGGTCGCGAGCACGTGGTCGAGATGATCGCGCCCATAGAGATGCCGCAGCGCACTCATCTCGAGCACGATGCCGAGCACAAGAGTCGCGCCTAGCGCCAGCAACGCGCCGAGCAGGAAGCTGCCGGTCCACGCCGCGAAGGTCGCGGCAAAATAGGCGCCCATCATGTAGAGCGAGCCGTGCGCGAGGTTGACGAGATCCATGATCCCGAACACCAGCGTCAGGCCGGCGGCGAGCAGAAACAGCAGCAGGCCGAACTGCAATCCGTTCAAGAATTGTTCGACGACGAGCAGCATCAAAACTCTTTCAGGCGCATACGGACGCGCGCCGATGTTCGAACACAGTCGCCATCAGTGAAAGAGCTCCCCCCGCCTCTACAAGGCCGAAAAATGGGTAATGGCAGTATCGTTCCGAGGCAAGAGCGATTCCGCGCCAGACATGCACTTTGTTGCATGCCGGTGCATGCGATCAAAATCAGGCCGTGCAAAACCGGCCCTGCAAGAAGGCTGCCGAGCAGGGTGGGTCAGCCTGCCGCACCCAAACGATCACCCTCCCGCCGTTGCCGGAGAGAGGGTGTGCCGCTTGTCGGAATGGAGATACGTCTAGTGCGACGTGATCTGGTGGGGGAGATCATCCGGCTCGTTGAGCTCGCTGTTGGCCGTCGAGGCCTCCAGCGCCGCCATCCGGAACAGATAGGCCAGCGTCGCCAACCCGGTGTCTTCGGCCATCTGCGCCAGCTCGAGCGCCATGTCGGACATGTAGCCGAGATTCTCGTCCTTGGTTTGCGCCATGATCTGGCTGTCTCGCATCATGTTCGACATCTCAGGCGCTCTTTCGTTGCGCGGCGGTGCGGCCGCAGAGGTTGGCGTGGGCGACGGCATCCAGACGCGGGCCGTCCTGACGCACGACCGAAGCCATGCCGACACGATCATGCAGGGAATCGACCGTCTCCTGACGAACGTCGACGGTGGCCGCCATGGTCCAGGCTTTCTCCACGAGCTCCGGCAGACCAAGCGGGGTGACGACGAAGCCGGCCTCATGGAAGCGCGGCAACCACCACGTCTCCATGATCGCGCTGACCTGCGCGATGCCCTGGCTGAGGCAAAACTCCTGCACCGCTGCCATGAGTTGCAGATTGAGAGCTCCGTCGCGGCGGTCGCGTACGACGAAATAGCGCGACCATTCCCAGACCAGCGGATCCGCAGGGCAGCCGCGAATCGCCGCCAGATGCGGGAAGACCTCGCTCATCATCGAGGGCTTGGTCGTCGGGTAGAGCCGGTGGCCGCCAATGACGCGGCGCCCCTCGAGCGCAAGCAGATAGACGGTGTCCTCGTTGTCGTAGGAGTCGATCTCGCGGCAATCCGGTTTGCGCAACGTTTCCCAGTGCCGCTCTTCGACAAAGATGTCGTGACGTAGCCGGAAATGCTGCTCGATAACGTCTTCGTAAAGGTGGCGATTTAGCGCGGTAATTGCATGAATCATGAAAGCCCCCATCTTTCCTCAATGGGGGGCAGCCTCTGCGAAAAGAGGCCGGCTCGGTATTGGGAAATTTCCCAGTATGTCGCTTAGGGACTGATGATCTTGTGGCGGATTGCCAACGCAACCGCATGCGTACGGTTGACCGCTCCCAGTTTGCGCGCGGCGGTTGCAAGATGCTCCTCGGCGGTGCGCTGCGTAATGTGCAGGATCTCGCCGATCTCCCAGGCCGACTTGCCTTGCGAGGCCCAGACGATCACCTCGCGCTCGCGCGGGGTGAGGCGCGTCAACTGATGCGGCGTCGGATCGAGCAGACGGCGAATATGATCAAAGCCATACATCGCCATCAGGTGCAGGGCCGGCTTGCTGCGGGCATTGAGATCGAGATGGATGCCGCCAAGCGAGACGGCCGCCTCATATCCGGTCAGCCCGTGAATCGGGACGATGAAGCCGCGCGACATGCGAAAATCGGTGGCGCGGTTCATGACCTCCGCCGCACCCGGATCGAGCTCGGCATTGTAAGGCGCTTCCGACCATTCAAACGGGTTGACCGATTGCCGGCACATCCGCACCACCGGGTCAACGCGGTCATAATTGTTCTCGGTGTACAGGCTGAACCATGCCGCCGGCCAGCGCTTGGCGAGCACCATCTGCGCGAACCGCTGGTCGGGATTCGGCAACCCCGTCACGATAATGGTTTCGAAGCCAAAGCGTCCGAAGGCCCCTTCGAGCGCATTCATTGCGTCCGGAACCCTACGATAGGCTTGCAGCCCTTCGATGAAGTCCAGCGCTTCCCGGCCATAGTCGACGGCGGACATCGGTGCGTTCCCTGACCCTCGCCGCTCCGTATAGCACGTCTTTAGGGGCCGCCTCAATTCGCCGCTTCCGTAGTTTCCCGGTGTGCCATTGGCTCCGCAGATTCAATCTACTTGTGGAGGAAGTGACGTCAAGTTACACCTAAGGCGTCTAGAGCGGGAAAGCCACGATGGAAGACGAGAACATCGCCCTCAACAGCGTGCTCGGCCTGGAATTGAATCGCGTGTTTTTCGCCGTGCGCGATACGGCAAACAAGCAGAAGATCATCGAGTTCGCGCGCGACGTGCTGCAAAGCGAGCGCGACGAGCTCGTTGACAGCGCCTCACCGGAAAACCCTGCGGGCTAGCATGCAGGTCGCAGCAGACGGCGCCGATGCAACCGATCGCGCGACGATGCTTTCAATTTTAGCGCGCTGCTTTTGGTCGAAACACCCTGACTGCGACGTTCCCCGTGCTCCTCCGCCTCCACTAAAGTCACACTTGCCGCTGGATGACATCACCGCTGTCGTGAGATGATCGCCGCCACGATCGTCTTTCGGATGCCAAGACCATGATGACTCTGCGCCAGGTTGAAGTGATCCGTGCCGTGATGGTGACGGGCACCATTGGCGGCGCGGCGAAGCTGTTGAACGTGTCGGCGCCGGGGATCAGCCGCCTGGTCAAATACACTGAGCGCTCGCTCGGCATCCGCTTCTTCCAGCGCCAGAACGGCCGCTACTTCCCGACGCCGGAAGCCGAGAACATTTTCGAGCAGATCAACGGCGTCTACAAGAAGGTCGACGATCTCTCCGAGATCATCTCCAAGATCGGCCGCGGCGGATTGTCGGAACTGCGGATCGGCTCGGTGCCGAGCATCTCGCAGGTGATGGTGCCGCGCGCGATCGAGCGCGTCCGCCGCCGCTATCCTGATCTCGGCATCGACATCAACATCCTCAAGCTCGAGGAAGCGATCGACTATCTCATGCTCGGCCGCGGCGAATGCGTGGCGATGAGCTACCGGCTGGAGCATTCCGGCCTCGACTTCATGCCGCTCGCCTCGGGCGAGCTCTATTGCATCGTGCCGCCCGGCCACGAGCTTGCCGGCCGCAAGCAGGTCTCCGCCGCGGAGATCACCCGCTATCCGCTGATCGGCATCGATCCGAACGATCCCTACGGCCGGATCATGGCCGAGATCTTTGCGCGCCACCGCCTCGACTACAACATCACCATCCGTGCGCGCTTCGGCACCACGGTCTGCGCGCTGGTGAAGGCCGGGCTCGGCATTGCCATCATCGACCAGTTCACGGTGGCCCATGGCGGCTATCCCGGCATCGAGCTGCTCAAGATCACCGAGCCGACGCGGTTCGACACCTATATCGCAGTCAAGCGCGGCGCACCGCTGTCGCTCCATGTCGAGTATTTCATCGAGTCGCTGCGCGCCGAGATGCGCGCGGTCGAGCCGTCCCGAGGCAACGGCAAGGCCACTTCAGGGCGTGGACGGAAGAAATAACATTATGTTAGGTTTACCGGATAAATGGGTAATTGTGTTAGGCGGAGGAAAGACTATCGTCCCACTTGGAATTGCGCGAATTTCGCGGCTAATGGCCGGAAATGAACGCATCTCACCAGGCGATAGTGGAATCATGTCAAAGCGCGGACCTGCCGCTTCCAAGAAGCTCCTGACCGGCCTGATCGGCGCGCCGATCGCGCATTCCGCCTCTCCCGCCATGCATGAGCGCGCTGCCGAGGCCCTCGGCCTGCGCGGCCATTACCAGCTCATCGAGGTCGCCGGCGCTGACGCGACCGCGCTCGGCATGATGCTGGAGGGCGTGCGGCGGCTCGGCTTTGCCGGCGTCAACGTGACCTTTCCCTACAAGGAAGCGGTGGTCCCGCTGCTCGACGAGCTGGCGCCGGCTGCGGCCGCCATGGGCGCGGTCAACACCGTCGTCGTCAAGGACGGTCGCCTGATTGGCCACAACACCGACACCACGGGCTTTGCGCACGCCGTCACGCCGCTGCTGGCGCCCACCGGAAATGCGGTTGCCGTGATCGGCACCGGCGGCGTCGGCAAGGCGATCGCCTTTGCGCTGGCGAGCCTGAAGGTGGCTGACATCCGCATCTTCGACAGTGAACCGGCGCGGGCCGAAAGACTCGCCGCGCTGCTCGCCAAACAGGGTGGCGCCAGGGTGGCCACGAGCGTCGAGGACGCGCTCGACGGCGCCACCGGCCTCGTCAACGGCACGCCGGTCGGCATGCTCCCGAACCGGGAAACGCCAGTCGCGCCGACGCTGCTGCGTGAAAACCTGTGGGTCGCCGACGCCGTCTATTCGCCGCTGATCACACCGCTCCTTGCCGCAGCGCAAGAGAAGGGCGCGCGGATCATGACCGGGCGAGAGCTTGCGATCTACCAGGCTGCCGACGCCTTCGAACTGTTCACGGGCCTTGCGCCATCGACCGAGGTCATGGGAGAGGCATTTGACGCCGTGATGGCCGCGCGCAGCGCCGCCTATCGGGCAGCTTGAGGCGAAGCGGCCGGACACAAGGCCGCGGGCAACATCAAAATCAATAAATGGGAGGAGAGACCATGAAATCGACCCTACTGGCGGGCGCCCTGCTTGCCTTCGCCGCTGCAGCCGGTGCCCACGCGCAGGCAATCAAGCTCGCCGACGTCGCCGAACTGTCAGGTGGCGGTGCCACCGTCGGCACCAATTGGAAAAACGGAATCGACCTCGCGATCGAGGAGATCAACGCCAAGGGCGGCGTGCTCGGCCGCAAGCTCGAGGTCACCCATGCCGACTCGCAGTCCAACCCCGGCGTGGCGCGCGCGCAGGTGCAGAAGGCGCTCGACGCCGAGCCCTATGTGCTGCTCGGACCCGGCTATTCCGGTTCGGTAAAGGTGACCGCCCCGCTCGCAGCCGAAGCCGGCATCGCCCAGATCATGGGAGGCGAAGCCGCCGAGCTGACCCAGGCCGGCAACAAGTTCCTGTTCCGCACCTCGTTCGGCCAGCAGTCCTCGATGCCGAAGGTCGCAAAGTACATCCACGACGACATGAAGGCGAAGTCGGTCGCGGTGGTCTGGGTCAACAATGACTTTGGCCGCGGCGGGCGCGACGTCGTGGTCAAGGAGCTGGAGCGGCTCGGCTGCAAGGTCGTCGCCGATCTCTCCACCGAGGCGGGCCAGGCCGATTTCGCCGCCGACGTCGGCAAGATCAAGGCCGCCAACCCGGACGCCGTGTTCGTCTATCTCAACGAGGAAGAGAGCGCGCGTATTCTCAAGGAGCTGAAGCGCCAGGGCGTCACCGCGCCGCTGATGGGTGAGACCACGCTGATCGGCCAGAAGGTGATCGAGCTCGCCGGCGATGCCGCCAACGGCGCGCGCGGCCATGTCGGCCTCACCACGGATGCCCCGGTCGACCTGATCAAGGGATTCCGTGACCGGTTCTCGAAGAAGTACAATTACGTTCCCGATCATAACGGCCTGAAGGGCTATCTCGCCGTCTACATGGTGAAGGCCACCACGGAGAAGATGGGCAAGGTCGATTCCAAGGCCTTCGCCGACACGCTGCACGGCCTGACCATCAAGGCCGCGGACGAGCCGGGCATTTTGATGGACGTCACCTTCGATGCAAACGGCGACATCGACCGGCAGAGTTTTCTGGTCGAGGTGGTCGAAGGCAAGCAGGTCGTGAAGCAGGTGCTGCCGAAGATGAAGTGAGGTGCTTCTTTTCTCTCCTTCCCGGGGAGTTCTTCTCCCTCGCCCCACTCTTCGCGGGGAGAGATCTTTCGTCTCCCTCTCCCCGCCCTTCGCGGGGAGAGGGAGAAGAAAGAGAGACGGGGGAGACGGAGACGACATAGCAGGACGAGGGACACGCGAGGCAATAATGTCCAATCTGTTCGATCTTCTGGTCGCGGGACTTGCCACCGGCGCGATCTACGCGCTGGTCGCGGTTGGCTTCACGCTGCTGTGGCAGACCTCGCAGACCATCAATTTCGCACAAGGCGAGTTCGTGATGCTGCCCGCGTTCTTGATGCTGGCGGCGATGCATGTCGGCGCGCCGTTCTGGCTCGCGATCATCCTTGGTATCGTCCTGTCGATGATCCTGCTTGGGCTGGCCTTCAAGATACTGCTGGTCGATCCGATGATGCGCCATGGCGTGCTGCCGCTCGCGATCGCGACCATGGCGCTGGCGATCGGCATCAAGGAGGCCGTCAAGCAGTTCTTCAGCGCGGAGGCTTCGCCCTTTCCGTCGATCGTGCCGACCGGAGACATCTCCATCCTCGGCCACGCCGTGTCGCTGCAGAGCATCGGCGTCCTCGTCGTCGCCATCCTTGCCGTGTTCGGCCTGACCACGCTGCTCAACCGTACCTCGCTTGGCCACCAGATGCAGGCGGCAGCCCAAAACCCAACCGTTGCGCGCATCATCGGCGTGCCGGTCGAGCGTATGATCCTGCTAACCTTCCTGATCAACGCCTTCCTGGTCGCGCTGGCTTCGCTGCTGATCACGCCGATCTATCTGGCAAAGTTTTCGAGCGGTGAAGTGCTGGGCCAGGCTGCCTTCATCGCCGCGATCGTCGGCGGCTTCAACCAGGTGCGCGGTGCGATCGCCGGCGGCCTGTTGATCGGCGTGCTCGACAATCTCGCGGCGTCCTATGTCTCGACGCAATACCGCGCGGCCGTGCCGCTGATCTTCCTGATCGTGGTCATCCTGTTCCGGCCGCAAGGACTGCTCGGCCGCCCCGAGGAGCGCACGGTATGAGCGGCTTCGCCAAACCCCTGAAGATCGCGCTCGGCCTCATTGTCATTGCCGGCCTGATCGTCATTCCCATGAACTTCAACCGCTACGGCCTGTTCATGCTGAGCCAGTGGGCGGTGATGACCATCGCCGCGATGGGGCTGAATCTCACGCTTGGTTATGCCGGGCAGGTTTCGCTGGCGCAGGGCGCTTTCGTGGGTATCGGCGCCTATGCGGCCGCGATCATGACGACGCATGGCTGGCCGCTGCCGGCCGCGATTGTCGTCGCGATCGCCTTAAGCTTCGCGGTCGGCTGGGTGCTCGGCTATCCCGCGCTGCGCGTGCAGCACCACTACCTCGCCTTCGTCACGCTTGCCTTCTCCACCCTCGCCTTCCTGGTGTTCCGCAACGAGAGCTGGCTCACTGGCGGCATCTACGGCATCTCCAACATTCCGCGGCCGCATGTCTTCGGCATCGCGACCAACAAGCCGCTGCCATTCTACTATATCTGCCTCGGCTCGCTCGCCATCGTGTCCGTCGCGGTCTGGTGGCTGATTCGTTCGCCCTGGGGCCGCGCCTTCATGGCACTGCGTGAAAATCCGCTGCGTGCGCAATCGCTCGGCATCGATACCCGCCGCTACACGCTGATGGCCTTTGCGATCGGCTCGGCGCTCGGCGGCGTCGCCGGCGCGCTCTATGCGCCGCTGACGCAATATATCGACCCTGTGCCGTTCAACCTGTCGCTGTCGCTCGATCTCCTGATGATGGTGATCGTCGGTGGCGCCGGCTTCTATTTCGGCCCGTTCCTCGGCGCGATGATCGCGGTGCTGCTGCCGGAATGGCTGCGCTTCACGGAAGGGTATTATCTGATGCTCTACGCGATCGCGGTGATGGGACTTCTGATCTGGTCGCCGACGGGCATCCTGGGAATCCTCGACCGCACTATGGCCGCACGGCGCACCAAGGCAGCCTCCGAGCTGCGCGCCGTCGCCAAGTCCCGCCTGGAGACGGCGCAATGAGTGCGGTCCTCGAAGTCACCGACATCAAGAAGAGCTTTGGCGGCATCACTGCGGTCGACGGCGTCTCGTTCGATGTTCGCGAGGGCGAGATCCTCGGCCTGATCGGCCCGAACGGCTGCGGCAAATCCACCCTGTTCAACTGCATCCTCGGCCAGCTCACGCCATCAGGCGGCGAGGTCAAGCTCGACGGCAAGGTCGTCACGGGCTTGCGCCCCTCCGAGCTCAACAAGCTCGGCGTCAGCCGCACCTTCCAGCTCCTGCAGGTGTTTCCAAAACTCTCGGTGCGCGAGAACCTGATCCTCGCAGGCCAAGAGCATCAGGGCAACATGGCCTCGCGCCTCGTCGGCCGCTCCGATGCCGGGCTGACCGACACCGCCGACCAGATGATCGGCTTCTTCAAGCTCGATCATCTCGCCGAGGAACCTGCCGGCGGCCTCTCCTACGGCCAGCAGAAGCTGCTCGACGCTGCCATGGCCTTCATGGGCGGGCCGCGCCTGGTGTTGCTCGACGAGCCCGCCGGCGGCGTCAATCCGACGATGCTGTCGGATCTGAAGGAACGCCTCGTCGCGATCAACCGCGAGAAGAATGCGACCTTCGTCGTGATCGAGCACAACATGGAGTTCGTGATGTCGCTGTGCTCGCGCGTGATAGTGATGGCGGAAGGCAAGGTGCTGGCGATGGGGCGGCCGGACGAGGTGCGCAAGAACCCCGCCGTGATCGAAGCCTATCTCGGACATTAGGGAAAGCGAGCCATGAGCGATCCGATCCTCTCGGTTCACAACCTCGTCGGCGGCTACGGCAAGATGACGATCCTGAACGGCACGACGTTTTCGGTGCCGCCGGCGACCATCACCACGATCATCGGCCCGAACGGCGCCGGTAAATCCACCGTGTTCAAGGCGATCTTTGGCCTGCTCAAGCTGCGCGAAGGCAAGATCAATTTTGCCGGCCGCGACGTCACCAATTTGAGCCAGCGCGCGCTGCTCAACGCCGGCATCTGCTATGTGCCGCAAGGCCGCAACATCTTTCCGGAACTGTCGGTCCGCCACAACATCGAGCTCGGCGGCGTCGCGGCAGGCAAGGACATCGACCTGCCGACGCGCATCGAGGCCACGCTCGACCTGTTCCCCGCGCTCCGCCGCAAGTCGGCACAGCAGGCCTCGACGCTCTCCGGCGGCGAGCAGAAGCAGCTCGAGATCGCCCGCTCGCTGTTGCTCGAACCAACGCTCGTGCTGGTCGACGAGCCCTCGATCGGCCTGTCGCCGCTGATGGTGCAGCAGACCTTCGATATTCTGAAGAGCCTGCGTGAGCGCGGCGTCACCGTCCTGATGATCGAGCAGAACGCGCGCTCGGCGCTGGAGATCTCGGATATCGGCATCGTGCTGGAACTCGGCCAGACCCGCATGGTCGACAAGGCTGAACGCATTTTAAACGATCCGCGCATCGGGCAATTGTTCCTGGGTGGCGCCATGGAGGAGAGTGCGGCATGAACAAACGCTCCATTGCAACAGTCTCACTCAGCGGGGCCCTGGACGAAAAACTTCGCGCCATCGCATCCGCCGGCTTCGAGGCGGTCGAGATCTTCGAGAACGACCTGCTGTCGTTCGGCTCCGGCCCGCGCGACATCGCAAATCTCTGCAGGGACCTCAATCTCGAGATCTGCGCATTCCAGCCTTTCCGCGATTTCGAGGGCATGCCGGAGCCGCAGCGCTCGCGCAATTTTGCCCGCGCCGAGCGCAAATTCGATCTGATGCAGGAGCTCGGCACCGATTTGCTGCTGATCTGCTCCAATGTCTCCCCTCACTCGCTCGGCGGTATCGACCGCGCAGCCGATGATTTTCGCGAGCTCGGTGACCGCGCCGCCAAGCGGTCTTTGCGCGTCGGCTACGAGGCGCTGGCCTGGGGCCGCCACGTCAACGACTACCGCGACGCCTGGGAGATCGTGCGGCGCGCCGATCATCCCGCGATCGGCGTCATTCTCGACAGCTTTCACGCGCTGGCGCCGGGCTTCCCGGTGCGGGCGATGGCCTCGATTCCCGGCGACAAGATCTTTCTGGTGCAGCTGGCCGACGCGCCAAAGCTCGAGCTCGACATCCTGTCGTGGAGCAGGCACTTCCGCTCCTTCCCCGGTCAGGGCGATCTGCCGGTCGGCGAGTTCATGCAGGCGATCGCGGCGACCGGCTATTCCGGGCCGTGGTCGCTGGAGATCTTCAACGACCAGTTCCGCGCCGGCTCGGCGGCGCAGACCGCGGTGGACGGCCTGCGCTCGCTGATCCTGTTGCAGGACCAGCTCGCCCCGGATTGGCCAAAGCTCGTCGGCGAGCCCCTGGCGCCGAAGGCCAAGAGCAGCGGCACGGGCTTCATCGAGTTCGCCGTCAACGAGACCAAGGCCGGCGAGCTCGCGCATCTGTTTTCACAGCTCGGCTTCCGCAGAAGCGGCAAGCATCGCAGCAAGGCGGTGGAGCGCTGGTCGCAGGGCAAGGTCGAGCTCGTGATCAATTGCGAGACCGACGGCTTTGCGCATTCGCATTACGTCACGCACGGTCCCGGCGTTTGCGCCATCGCGCTCGACGTCGATAATGCGGGGCTTGCCATGCAGCGGGCCGAGACGCTGAAGGCGCGCACCTTCTACCAGCCGGTCGGGCCGGGCGAGCTGGAGATCCCCGCGATCCACGGCGTCGGCGGCAGCCTTCTTTATTTCCTCGACCAGGTCGGCAAGAACTGGGACACGGATTTTGCGCCGATTGCGAGCGATACGAGCGCGGATGCCCTGCTCGCCATCGACCACATCGCGCAGTCGATGCCTTATGACGAGATGCTGTCCTGGCTGCTGTTCTACACCGGCATCCTCGACCTCAAGCGCCTACCGCAGATGGAGATCGCCGACCCCCGCGGCCTGGTGCAGAGCCAGGCCGTCATCAACGCGGACCAGAGCCTGCGCTTCGTGCTCAACGGCTCGTCCGCCAACCGCACGCTGCCGGCGCGTTTCATCTCGGAGTTTTTCGGCTCAGGCGTGCAGCATGTCGCGTTCGCGTGCGAGGACATCTTTGCCACCGTCGCCGCGATGCGCGCCCGCGGTGCGGACTTCCTGGATATTCCGGATAATTATTACGACGACATCGAAGCCAAATACGATCTCGCGCCCGATGTCATGGCAAAGCTCCGCGCCAACCACATCCTCTACGACCGCGAGGGCGACGGCGAATTCTTCCAGGTCTACACGCACATTTTTGATGAGCGGTTCTTCTTCGAGATCGTCGAGCGAAAGAATTATCAGGGGTTTGGTGCGGCAAATGCCGGGATCAGGCTAGCAGCGCAATCCCGAGAGGTCCGGCCCGCGAGCATGCCGCGGGTATAGGTCTTACCCTCTCCCCACTGGCTCGCCGCATAGCGGCGAGACGGGTCTTTCCTCAACCGCGATGCTGAATTTGCGGAGAGATACCCCTCATCCGGCGCTTCGCGCCACCTTCTCCCACAAGGGGAGAAGGGACAACGTCACCTGTGGCTATTTCATCGTGCACTTGTCGTGGAAGCGATCCTGGTCGTTCTCAACGATCGTCGCCACCGTCTTCAGCGAGAGCTGGCCTTCGGCGTCCTTGACTACGTCCTGCAGATAGAAGCTCTGCACCGGGATGTGGTTGTTGCCGTATTTGAAGGCGCCGCGCAGCGATTTGAAGTTGGCCTTCTCCATCTCGGCCTTCATCGCGTCCTTCTTGCTGGTGTCGCCCTTCACCGCGACGACCGCGCTATTGATCAGCTGGGCCGCGTCATAGGCTTGCGCACCGTAATAGGTCGGGCGCAGGCCGGTGTACTTCTTGCGATAGTCGGTGACGAAGCGCTTGTTCTGCTCGTTGGGCAAGTCGTTGACCCACTCCTGCGCGCCGGGAACGCCGAGCGCGTTCTCCTTCTGGAGCGGCAGCGACAGCTCGTCGACGGTAAAAGCGGTGTAGAGCGGCATCGTGCTCTTGAGGCCCGCCTGCGCATATTGATTGAGGAACTGCACGCCGGCCGGACCGGGATAGAACACGAAGATCGACTCGGCGCCCGAGGCGCGCGCCTTGGAGAGCTCAGCGGAGAAGTCGAGCTGGCTCGGCCAGACCGTGTATTCCTCGCCCTTGACCTCACCCTTGAACGTGCTCTTCACGCCCGCGAGCATGTCCTTGCCGGCCGCGTAGTTCGGGCCGATCAGAAACACGCTCTTGACGCCCTTCTGGTTCATGTAGAGGCCCATGGCGGCGGGCGTCTGGTCGTTCTGCCACGAGGTCGAGAACACGTAGGGCGAGCACAAATCGCCGGCGAGCTGCGACGGGCCCGCATTGGCCGAGATCAGGAAGGTCTGCGAGTCCACCGCGGTCTTGAGCGAGGCCAAGAGCACGTTCGACCAGATGTAGCCGGCGAGGAAATCGACCTTGTCGGATTGCACCAGCTTCTCGGTCTTCTGCTTGCCGACGTCAGGCTTCTGCCCGTCATCCTCGTAGATCACCTCGACTGGCTTGCCGTCCATCTTGCGGCCCATGTGGTCGAGCGCGAGCTCGAAGGAGTTGCGCATGTCGTTGCCGATCACGGCGCCCGGTCCGCTGAAAGTCGAGACGAAACCGATCTTGATGGTGTCGCCGGCGAATGCCTGATTTGCCAGCACCAGCGCCGCCGCGCCCGCCAGCCAGAATGCCATCTTCATAACCACTCCCCTCCTTATTATTGATCCCGGAAACGGGGTGATCGCCGCCCGGGTCTGTCTCTATTGAACGCAAAATCTGTCGGGCCGCCAATGGCTCGGCGCCCTCCCTTGCACCATATTTCGCCCCAAACGGCGATGGCAAGAAATATAATTCTACCTACTTCGGCCAAGACCGGTCCAAGGCTGCGGCGCTTTTTCGCGGGGGCCGGTCGATATGCCGAGCCTATTTCCGTGATTGATGACAGCTATTGGACCGCGGCGCCCAATCGGCACTTAAATGAGGAAATAGAGCAGCGAGATTCGAGGGTACATCATGACCACGACACCGCATCGCGTCGTCATCGTCGGCGCCGGCTTCGGCGGGCTGGAGACGACCTACCGGCTGGCGGGCGCGCCAGTCGAGATCACGCTGATCGACCGCCGCAACCATCATCTGTTTCAGCCGTTGCTGTACCAGGTCGCGACCGCCTCGCTTGCGACCAGCGAGATTGCCTGGCCGGTCCGCCATCTCATGCGCGACCGGCGCGAAGTGACGACGCTGTTTGCGACCGTCAGCGGCGTTGATGCTGCCAGGCGCTGCGTGCTGATCGACGACGGCAGCGAGGTGCCTTACGACACGCTGGTGCTCGCGACCGGCGCGCGGCATGCCTATTTCGGCCATGACGAGTGGGAGACATGGGCGCCAGGGCTGAAGACGCTGGAAGACGCGACCACGCTGCGCCGTCACATCCTGGTGGCGTTCGAGCGTGCCGAGCGCGAGACCGATCCGGCCAAGCGCGCGGCGCGGCTGACCTTCGTGATCGTCGGCGCGGGTCCCACCGGCGTCGAGCTTGCCGGCACCATCGCCGAGATGGCGCACCATACGCTGCCCGGCGATTTCCGTAACATCGACACGACGAAAGCGCGCGTCGTGCTGATCGAGGCAGGTGCGCGCGTGCTCGCGGGCTTTCCCGACGAGCTCTCGGCCTATGCGCAAGCGTCGCTCGAAAAGATCGGCGTCGAGGTCGTGCTGGGACAAGCCGTCACCGAGATCAATCGTGAGGGCGTCGTGTTCGGCGCCAAGCTGCTCGAGGCAAAGACCCGGATCTGGGCCGCCGGCGTGCGGGCCTCGCCCGCCGCGGAATGGCTGGGCGCACCTGCCGATCGCGCAGGGCGCGTGCAGGTCGAAGACGACCTGACGATTCCCGGCCATCCCGAGATCTTCGCGATCGGCGACACCATCAATATCAACGCCTGGGAAGGCAAGCCGGTGCCCGGCATCGCGCCGGCCGCGAAGCAGCAGGGCAAGCATGTCGCCGAGACCATCAAGGCCCGGCTGCGCGGCGAGAACAAGGGAGCGTTCCGCTACAAGCACGCCGGCAGCCTCGCCCAGATCGGCAAGCGTCTCGCGGTGATCGATTTCGGCAAGATCAAACTGCGCGGCACCATCGCGTGGTGGATCTGGGGCATCGCCCACATCTACTTCCTGATCGGCCTGCGCCACCGCCTCAGCGTGGCGCTGAGCTGGCTCTGGATCTACGCCCGCGACCAGCGCGCGGCGCGATTGATCACGCAGGGGAGCAGCAAGGTGGTGTAGGGGTGCTTCTCTCGCGTCCCGGACGCGGCGCGGCATGAAATGACGCGACGCAGAGCCGGGACCCAGCAGTCATGGGCCCCGGCTCTGCAGCGCGGCGCTACGCGCTGCACTGCGTCCGGGGCACGAGATCTACTTCGCCAGCTCGCACCCGCCCTCCGCCATCGGGCGAAACGCCTGCTCCGCGGGAATCGTCGAGACCAGCTTGTAATAGTCGTAGGGATATTTCGACTCTTCCGGCTTCTTCACCTCGAACAGATACATCGGATGCACGACGCGGCCGTCCTGGCGGATCGCGGTGTCGCCGAACAGTCTGTCCTTGCCCTTAAATTTCTTCATCTCGGGCACGACGTCCTTGGCATTGTCGCTGCCGGTCGCAGCGACCGCGTTGAGATAGACGAGCGTGGAGGCATAAACGCCGGCCTGGTTGCCGCTCGGCATCTTGCCGTTCATGCCGGGACGCGCGGCGAAGCGTTTTGCAAACGCGCGGGTGTCATCGTTCATGTCCCAGTAAAAGGCTTCCAAGAGCTGCAGGCCCTGCGCCACCTTGATGCCCATGCCGTGAACGTCGTTGATGAAGAGCAGGAAGGCGACGAGCTTCTGGCCGCTCTGCTGGATGCCAAACTCGGCGGCCTGTTTCACGGCGTTGATGGTGTCGCCGCCGGCATTGGCAAGGCCGATCACCTGCGCTTTCGAGCCCTGCGCCTGCAACAGGAACGAGGCGAAGTCGGAGGTGCCGAGCGGATGTCTTGAAGAGCCGAGCACCTTGCCGCCGTGGCCCTCGATGTATTTCTGCGCCTCCGCCTCGATGCCCTTGCCGAGTGCGTAGTCGACCGTCAAGAAATACCAGTCCTTGCCGCCGCGCGACATCATTGCCGCTGCCGTGGTGTTGCCGGTCGCCCAGGTGTCGTTGACCCATTGGATGGTATTCCGCGAGCACGCCTTGCCGGTGAGATCGGCGCTCGCGGTCGACGACGCCAGATACGTCATGCGGCTGTCGCGCAAGAGCGAGTTGATGGAGAGGCCGACCGCGGAGTTCGGCACGTCGACGATCGCATCGACGCCTTCGACGTCGAGCCATTTGCGCGCGATGGCGTTGCCGACATCGGCCTTGTTCTGGTGATCGGCATAGACGATCTCGACCTTGATGCCCTTAGCCCCGCCGTTGAAATCCTCGGCCGCCATGCGCGCGGCCTCGACCGAGCCCATGCCGTTGGTGTCCTGAAAAATGCCGGAGATGTCGTTGAGCACGCCGACGCGAACGACATTGTCGGATATCTCGGCGCTCGCGGCGCCGCCGATCAGGCTCGCAGCGAGCGCGAGCGTCCACTTCAAGTTCTTCATTGGTCCCTCCCCTTGATTGGTTTCGCCGCCGGCAGCGTCAAGCCGGCGTGATCGTCACCGGCAGGCTGTCGAGCCCGCGCAGCGTGTTGTTGAAGCGGCGCTTCGGCTCGCCGGTGATGTCGATGCTGGCAACGCGGCGGGCCAAGGCTGAGAGCATCGTCTCACCTTCGAGCCGCGCCACGAGCTGGCCGACGCACATGTGAATGCCCGAGCCGTAGCCGACATGGCCGGAGGTTCGGTGGGTGATGTCGTAACTGTCAGGCTTGTCCCAGCGCCGCGGATCGCGGTTGGCGGCCGCGAGGAACATCAGCACTTTCTCGCCTTCGCCGATGGTGGCGCCTGACAGCTCGACATCGCGCGTCGTGGTGCGGAAGAAGGTCTGCACCGGGCTCTCGAAGCGCACGGCCTCTTCGAAAGCGTTGCGCGCGAGCGTGAGATCGCTACGCAGGCGCTGCCACTGATCGGGGAAGCGAGCCAGGCAATAGACGGCGGCACCGATACCGTTGACCGTGGTATCGAGGCCAGCCGACAGCAGCGAGCGCACCAGCAGCGGCGCCTCCGTGGCTGTTATGGCGCCCTCGTCGACATGGGCATGAATGCAGGCGCCGATGCCGCCCGGCGTCAGGTTGTCGCGCTGGCACTGCTCGGTGACATAGGCCTGGTGCGGCGCCGAACGCGCGATCGCCTCCTTGCGCAACTCGTTCGGCGGACCAAAGGCGTTGAACACCAGGCTCGCATAGGGAATGAGATGATCGCGCCCCTCGGGCTTCAGCCCGAGCGCATCCGGAAAGATTGAGAGCGGGTAGGCTTCTGCTAGATCCGTGATCGCATCAAAACTGCGCTGCTCCAGCAGCGCATCCACGCGCTCTTCCGCCGCCGCGGCAAAACGGTCGCGCAGCCCCTTCATCACGGTCGGCGACAGCACCTTCGACAGCACGGCGCGGGTGCGGGTGTGCTCGGGAGGATCGGCCTCGAGGATCAGGCTCGGCGGCCGCCACGGCGCCTCCTTCTTGAAATCGGACAGGCCGACGCCGCGGCTGGAGCAGAACGTCGTGGGATCGTTCAGAACCGCATGAACCTCGGCATAGCGCGCCACGCCATAGAGCTTCCACTTGTCGAGATAGACCACCGGGCCCGTCTCCCGTAGCAGCTCATGTGTCGGATAAGGGTCGGCAAAGAAATTCATGTCGAAGGGATCGACGTCGAGATGCGGAACGCCTGATGCGGCGGAGCCGGGTGCGCTCATAAAAATCCTCCCTCATTTTGATCTTGTGAAAGGGCGGCGCTTGCCCTTAGGTCTCTGGGCACGCCGCGAGACAGATTCCCGATATGCCGCCTTCGACCAGATCCCGCCAAAAGCCTGCGCCCGCTGAATTCGGGCCGACGCTCGACCTCGATCGTTACGTCCCGGCGTTCATCACCTTCATCGCCAACAAGCTCTCGAACAGCGCGACCGCGTTCTATCAGCGGCAGTTCGGCGTCAACGTCACGGAGTGGCGGATCATGTCGCTGCTGGCGATCGAGCCCGGCATTCCCGCCTCGCGCATCTGCCACGTCATCGGCTTCGACAAGGGCCCGGTGAGCCGCACGCTCGCCGGCCTGGAGAAGCGCGGCCATGTGTCGATCCGCACCGATCCGAACGACGGCCGCACCCATTCGATCTCGCTGACGGCGAAGGGCCGCGCCACCCATGACAAGGTGATCGTCGCGGCGTTCGAGCGCGAACGGCGTCTGCTGTCCTGTCTGAGCAAGGACGAGCGCGAGGTACTGATCGACCTGCTGCGCCGGCTGCACGAAAACCTCGGCGCGGTGACGGGCGGCAGCACCAGCTGACGCGGCGGGCGTGAGGCGCGTCGTATTGCCGCCTTCGGACATGCGCAGGCATTTGCCCGCGGCGCCGTTCCTGCCGAGCATCGTTTCCTCCCAGATCAGGCGCAGCGGTTCCCCCGCCGTCATCCTTGTCCGGAACGATTCGCATGAATTAGTTGCTTAGGCAACAAAATAATCGACGGATAATGCGGCAGAATGGCTGGCATATCCGGGCGAGCTTTGGGTCCGTGAACCGCCTACAGACCAACCCACTCCGCCGACGCATCAGCATTCAACCGCCCCACGGCATCCGCACGGCGTGTCAACACCGCGCGCTGGTTGATGTAGCCCTTGTCGGTAATCTCGCCGCCGTCCACCGATGGCGGTTCGGCGAGCAACAGCGCGCGCGTGGCGTGACCGGAGGAGTTGGCGCACTGCTGCTTCAGTCTTGCGAGACCTTGCGCCAACGTGGTCCTGACCTTGTCGTGCGCCAGTACGTCATTCACATCTGCCGTCCCGGGCAGACCGGCATGAGCGCGGCAGGCTGCGACGTTCGGGAACACCAGAAACCGCACCTCATCGCCGCCGTGACCCGTGACGACGATGTCCTGCGCCAGCGGCGCAAGCGCTGTAATGCCGGCGACGCGCAGCGTGCCGACGTTGACCCAGGTGCCGGAATTCAGCTTGAAATCTTCCGCGACACGGCCGTCGAAGAACAGGCCGCGCTCGGGACGCCCCGCATCGGCAAGTTTTACCGCGTCGCCGATCAGATAAAAGCCCTCTTCGTCAAAAGCCTGCCTGGTCAGCTCGGGCGCTTTCCAGTAGCCCGGCGTCACGTTGGGGCCGCGCACGCGCACCTCGAGCTTGTCGCCGCAAGTGACGAGCTTCAACTCGGTGCCCGGAATCGGCACGCCGATGTTGCCAGAGCGTTCGGCGAGGAAATGGCAGTCGGTCGCCAGCGGCGACGTCTCGGTCGAGCCCCAGGCCGAGACCATCGGCAGCGGCCGGCCGACAGTCTCGATCGAGAGCTGTTCGAGCGCGTCCCAGAGATTCTGCGGCAGCGCGGCGCCGGCATAGAAGGCGAACTTCACCTCGCCGAAGAAGCGGCGGCGCAGTTCCTCATCGCCGCGCAGCGCCGCAATCAGCATGTCGAAACCGCGCGGCACGTTGAAATAGACCGTCGGCATCACGCTTTTCAGATTGGCCAGTGACGTCGCGAACAGACCGGGTGCAGGCTTGCCGCCGTCGATATAGAGCGAGCCGCCGTTGCGCAGCACGAGATTGAAATTGTGGTTGGCACCGAAGGTGTGACTCCAGGGGAGCCAATCGAGGATGACGAGATCGCCGTGGCCCTGCTCCAGAAAGGTCCAGGTCTGCGCCTTGGCCTGCTGGCTCGAGGTCAGCATGCGCTGGGTGTTGATGACTGCCTTGGGCGTGCCGGTCGAGCCCGACGTGAACAGGAATTTTGCGATCGTGTCCGGGGTCACCGTGGCAAAGGCTTTTGCAACGTCAGGCGTCTCAGCTGTTGCCGCAATGGCGCGGAAGGCAAGCGCGCCGGCATCATCGGCATTGCCGCTGATGATCTGCGCCTTATGCAGCGGCTTGATCGCGGCGAGCGCCGCCGCAAACGGCTTTGTTGCGGAGACATAGATCGCGCCCGGCTCCAGCAGCGCGATCATGCTCTTGAGCTTGTCAAAATCCTTCGACATCAGCGAATAGGCCGGCGAGATCGCGGCCGAGGGCACACCGACATGCTGAGCGGCAAGCGCCAGCAACGCATGGTCGATGCTGTTGTCGGAGAGGATGACGAGTGGGCATTCCGCGCTGAGGCCCCTCGCGAGGATCCATGACGCCGCGCCTCGCACCTGCTGCAGCGCCTGCGCATAGGTGACGGTGGTCCAGGGCGATTCGGTACTGCCGCGCTCGGCGAGGAAGATCTTGTCCGGGGTCTGCCGCGCAAAATGCTCCAGCCAGTCGCCGATGCAGCGCGCGCAATCGCGCAAGGGCTCGCCCGAGCGCAGCACAATGCTGCCGTCGGCGCGATGCTCGGCGACGGTCTTTGGCGTTGCGAACAGGCTCGAAGCGTCACCGCGAGTGGCTGACGTCATGGTTTCCTCCCTCGCCCATATCCGGAATCGGCCGCAGCCTCGTTGCGGGCCGCTTTGGCCATAATGTTGGGCGGGACAATTGTTGTCGTCAACAACAATCTTCCGTTGGGACCGCCAAGGCGCTAAGGTCGCGCGGCAGGAGACACGATGTGACAGCCAGGGCAGCCCGAGCCGACACCCGCCCCTCCCCACGCAAACGCGCCGGCAATGGCGCGGCGCGGTGGAACGACGCGGACGAGATCGGGCTGGACGCGCTGGTCGGCCACGCCGGCTATGCGGTGCGGCGCTTCCAGATCTGGATCTTTCAGGATTTCATCAAGACGCTCGGCGACGTCGACATCAGGCCGACGCAATATTCGGTGCTGACCGTGATCGGCGCCAACCCCGGGCTCTCGCAGATGGCAGTGGCAAAGCGCCTCGGCATCGAGCGCGCCCGGCTGGTGCACCTGCTCGACAGCCTCGAACAGCGCAAGCTGGTGAAACGGATCAAGTCGAAACAGGATCGGCGCTCGCACGCGCTGCATCTCACCGGCCCAGGTGAGACGGCGTTGGCCAAATTCAAGCGGCTCGCCATCGAGCACGAGCGGCATGTCGAGGAGAAGATCGGCAAGGCCAACCGGGAGCGGCTGCTTCAGATCCTGGCCGGCTTCACCTGATCAGGACTGCTCATGATTTGGGCAGATGCCCGCAACCGGGCCCTGGCCCGGCCGCCCAATCGATCATCGAGCCATCCCACAAGCTGCTGATCTTTCGATAATATCCGGAACAGCCGCACTGCCCGGATAATGTACACAATGGCACATCGCTTGCTTCATTCCGGGTGAAGACAAGTTGCCGGAGTTTTATCGCCATGAAGGCTGAAATGGGGGCTGAGCAGCCTGAAACGATCGCCGCGATTGTGGCCGCGCATCGCGCGAGCACAATGACGCCGGCGCAGACGGTCGCGCGGACCTATCAGCGCATTCGCGACCACAACGATCCCGCGATCTTCATCAGCCTGCGCGACGAGAAGGACGCGATGGCGGAGGCCGGGAAGCTTGCCGCGAAGGATACCGCCAGCCTGCCGCTCTATGGCGTGCCTGTTGCCGTGAAGGACAATATCGACGCGCTGGGCTTTCCGACCACGGCGGCCTGCCCGGCCTTCTCCTATGCGCCGACGCATGACTCGACGGCGGTCGAGCGGCTGCGCGCGGCAGGCGCGATCATCATCGGCAAGACCAATCTCGACCAGTTCGCAACCGGCCTCGTGGGCGTGCGTTCGCCCTATGGCATTCCCAGGAATTCGGTCCGTGCGGACCTCATTCCGGGCGGATCGAGCTCGGGCTCCGCTGTGGCGGTCGGCGCAGGCCTCGTGCCACTGTCACTCGGCACGGACACGGCCGGCAGCGGCCGCGTGCCGGCCCTGCTCAACAACATCGTCGGGCTGAAGCCGAGCCTCGGCATGATCTCGACCGCAGGTCTCGTGCCGGCGTGTCGCACGCTCGACTGTATCTCAGTGTTTGCGCTGACGGTGGATGATGCCGCACTCGCGCTGTCGGTGATGACCGGTCCCGATCAGGCCGATCCGTTCTCACGCGACCGGCCGCTGGGCGCGATCACGCCGCTTCCGGCAAATCTGCGCCTGGGCGTGCCGCGCAACGGGCAGCTGATCTTCTTCGGCGACAAGAAAGCCGAAGCCGCTTACGGCGAAGCCCTGAAGCGCTGGACCACACTCGGCGCTGAGCTGGTCGAGTTCGATCTCGAGCCGTTCTACGAGACGGCGCGACTGCTCTATGAAGGGCCCTGGGTTGCCGAGCGCTATCTCGTGATCAAGAATCTGCTGGCGTCCGCGCCGGACTCCATCCATCCGGTGACCCGCGAGATCACCGCGGCCGGTGCGCGGCTCACAGCAGCCGAAACCTTCTCGGCACTCTACCGCTTGCAGGGCCTGCGCAAGATCGCCGAGCGCACATTTGCCAATATCGACGCGCTGGTGCTGCCGACGGCGCCGACGGCCTATACGACCGCACAGGTGCTCGCCAATCCGGTCGAGCTCAACAGCCGGCTCGGCACCTATACAAATTTTGTCAATCTGCTCGACCTCTGCGGCCTTGCCGTGCCGGCGGCGATGCGTGCGGACGGCACTCCTTTCGGCATCACGCTGCTGGCGCCCGCCGGCCGCGATGCGATGCTTGCGAGCATCGGGCGCGTGTTCCATGCCGATACGAAGTTGACGCTTGGTGCGAAGGGCGTGGCGCAAGCGCCGCTTGCGGCGCTTGCCAGAAGCAGCGGCGACGAGATCCCGATCGCCGTGGTCGGCGCGCATCTTTCCGGCATGGCGCTCAATGGCGAATTGAAGACGCTGAACGCAAAGTTGATCGAGGCGACCAGGACCGCGCCGGACTACAAACTCTATGCGCTGAAGACCACGCCGCCGAAGCCGGGCCTGCTGCGCGTCGAAGCCGGCACGGGCGCGTCGATCGAGCTGGAGATCTGGTCGCTGTCGTCATCGGCCTTCGGCAAGTTCGTCAACGCGATCCCTGCGCCGATGGCGATCGGTACGATCCGGCTTGCGGATGGCCGCAGCGTGAAGGGGTTTCTCGTCGAGCCGGAGGCGCTGGGCGCGGCGCGGGATATCACCGCGTATGGCGGCTGGCGCGCGTATATGAAGGAAGCCGCGACAACATAGGTCCCGTAGGGTGGGCAAAGCGAAGCGTGCCCACCATCACCGTTAGTTGGGATCGATGGTGGGCACGGCGCGTTGCGCCTTTGCCCACCCTACTCGATCTACTCTATCACACCGACACCGCGTAGATCTCATACTCCCCGCGCACCAGCTCGATATGCGCGCGCATCGCGGCGGCGGCGCCATGCTTGTCGCCGCGCATGATGGCGACGACGACGCGGTCGTGCTCGGCTTGCGACTTTGCGAGACGGCCGAGGTTGCGGAACTGGGCGCGGCGGAACGGCTGCACGCGGACCCGCGTCGCCAGCGTGATCTCGGCGATGTAACCGTTCTGCGAACCCGCATAGATCGCGTTATGAAAACGCTCGTTGACCTCGTGGAAGCGATCGGGATTGCCGGCGTAGCTAAGGACGCGGAGCTCCTCGTGGATCGCTTCGAGACCGTGACGCTCGGCGGCCGACATGCGCTCGGCAGCAAGGCCTGCGCACAGCGCCTCCAGCTCCGCCATCGCCTCGAACATGCCCGTCAGCCGCTCGATCGACGGCTGCGCAACGACCGCGCCGCGATGCGGTCGTGCCTCGACCAGGCCGCTCGCGACCAGTTGCCGCAGCGCTTCGCGTACCGGCGTGCGCGAGACGCTGAAGCGTCGCGCGATGTCGGTCTCGTCAAGCGGCGCGCCGGGCGCGAGAGTTCCACGCACGATCTCGTCGGCAAGCTGGAGACGCAGTTCCTCGGCGCGCGTGACCTTCTGCATCGATGGCGAGGCACGGTCGACACGCGGCACCACCGGCAGTGTCCCGGGCGGAAAATCGTCAAGCGTCATACGGTCAGGTCTCTTTCGACTCGTCGATGATGCTGACATGGGCAGCGACGACGCGCCAGCCCTCCGGGAAGCGAATCCAGGTCTGCATCTGCCGGCCGACCTTGCCGGGAGCCGTGTCGCGATAGAACAGAGTGGAGGCGACAGCCGCATCGCGGCCATAGCTGGTGATCACGGTCTTGGCGGTGCGGCGGCTCAAGCCGACCGGCGAGCGGCCGGCCCGAAAACCCGAGATCGCCCCATAGCCGTAGAGGTTCTCGCCGATGCCGTAGCGCAGCGTGCGGGGATCGTTGCGAAACAGCTCGCCGAGCACGGCGACGTCGTTGGCGACGAGGGCCCGCTCATAGCGCTCGAACGCGGCTTTGACTTCCGCGATCACGTCGGGGAGATCGATCTCCATCTCAAAATCCTCTAGGTGACGGCGCGGCGGCCACGCCCATCTTCTCCAATGCGTGCGCAACGCGCAACGCGATGTCCTCGCGCCAGGGCGCGGCGATGATCTGCACGCCGATCGGCAGCGGCTCGAGCGGCACCGGCACCGCAACCACGGGCAAGCCGATGAACGAGATCGGCTGGGTGTGGATGCCGATATTGGCGCGCACCGGCAATTCGACGCCATCGAGATTGAAATTCACCTGGCCGAGTTTTGGCGCGGTGCAGGGCGTTGCCGGGGCGATCAGCACGTCGACGGATTTGAAGATTTCAGCGAGTTGCGCGCGATACCAACGGCGGAATTTTTGCGCGCGGTCTACCAGCGGCGCCGGCACCATGGCGCCGGCGATCAGCCGGTCGCGCACGGCGGGATCGAAATCGTTCGGACGCTTGCGCAGGCGATCGAGATGCAGCGATGCGCCTTCAGTGGTGGTGATGACATAGGCCGCCGCGCGGGCGCGCGAGGCTTCGGGCACGTCGACCACTCGCGTTGCGCCAAGTGCCTTGGCGATACGGCTGACGGCCTCGACGGCTTCTGGAAATAGGTTCTTCTGGAAGTGCCCGCCGGCGATCGCGATGCGCAGGTCCGAGACCGGATTTGCGAGCAGCGGCGTCGTCGGCTCCAGACCACGTGTTGTCGTGCAGGCTGCGTCGTCGGCATCCGGGCCCTGCATCGCGTCATAGGCGAGCGCGAGATCCGTCACCGAGCGCGCGAACGGGCCGAGATGATCGAGGCTCGCGACGAACGGGAACGAGCGCGCCCGCGACAGCCGGCCATAGGTCGGCTTCAGGCCAAAGATGCCGCAGAAGGAGGACGGCACGCGAATCGAGCCGTTGGTGTCCGAGCCTAGGGCAATCGGCACGAGCGCGCCGCCGACGGCGCTGCCGGAGCCGCCTGATGAGCCGCCGGCCATCCGCGTGATGTCATGCGGATTGCGCGAGGGACCGTCATGGACGTTCTCGCCGGTGAAGTCGTAGGCGTACTCGCCCATGTTGAGCGCACCGACCAGCACGGCGCCGGCCGCTTCCAGTCGCTCGATCAAGGTCGCGTCACGCCTGGACGGTGCGAGGTCGCGGTTGATCTTCGAGCCGGCCCGCGTGGGCAGTCCCGCGACGTCGAAAAGGTTCTTCACCGCGAAGGGTACGCCGGCGAGCGGGCCGACGGTCTTGCCAGCCGCGATGTCGGCATCGATCGCACGCGCTTTCGCACGGGCGCGATCGGCGGTGACGTCGGTGAAGGAATTGAGCAGGGTGTCGCGCTGCTTGATACGCGCGAGCGCCGCTTCGGTGGCATCGAGTGCAGACATCTTGCCGCGCGCAACCGCATTCGCGATCTCGGAGGCCGTCATCTCTGGCTTGGTGGTCATGGCAGCATCAGGCCGTGAAGATCGGCGCCGGCTCGGTGTCGTCCGGCAGCGCGAATTCGTCGACGAGGCGACCAAGCCGCAGCGAGACTTCGAGATTGGCGCGTACCGCGGGCCGCCAGGCCTCCTCGACCGGCAGCGCCAGCGCTTTCGATACGGCGTCGATATAGTCGTCCAGCGGCTCGGCCATCACACTCCCAAACAATCAATGCACTCTCAGTGGATCTGCAACGGCGGATGCGGGATCGCCGTCAGCAGCTCCTTGGTGTAATCGTCCTGCGGATCGCTCAGGACCTGCTCGGAAGAGCCTTCCTCGACGATCCGCCCCGTCCGCATCACAATGACACGATCGCACAACAAGCGCACCACATTCAAATCATGCGAGACGAACAGATAGCTCATACCTAGCCGCGCCTTCAGATCCTGAAGCAGGTTCAGGACAACTGCCTGCACGGAGACATCGAGCGCCGCGGTCGGCTCGTCCAGGATGACGAGCTTTGGATGCAGCGCGATGGCGCGGGCGATGCCGACGCGGGCCTTCTGCCCGCCGGAGAGCTGGTGTGGGAAGCGATCGAGCAGATTGTGCGGCAGGCCGACCATCGTGGCCAGCTCCTCGCAGCGGGCGCGGAGCGCATCGCGCCCCCTGATATCGCCGAGCTGCATGATCGGGTCGACGATGGCGCGCGCCGCGGTAAAACGCGGGTTGAGGCTGTCGGTCGGGTCCTGGAACACCATCTGGATCCGGCTGCGCTGCGGCAGCCGGGCGAAGGCGGCAGGCTGAATGCCGCCGATGTCCTCGCCGTCGAACTGGATCAGGCCGGAGGTCTGGTCCAGCAGCCGCATCACCATCATCGACGTGGTCGATTTGCCGCAGCCGGATTCGCCGACCAGACCGACGCTCTCGCCATGGCCGATCGAGAAGCTGATGCCGTCGACCGCGCGGAACACGTCCGGCTCGACCGGCGGCTTGCGGCCGAACAGTTTTCCGAGCGTGGCGGTGGCGCCCTGGCGGGGATATTCCTTGACCAGCTTTTCGATCAGGAGAAGGGGCTGCTGGCCCTGTGCACTTGCGGCGACGGCCGGGGCAGGCTCCGCGCTCGCGGCTCCCTCCTCCTCCGGCAGCAGATCCCGCAAGCTCACACCGAGCCGCGGCGTCGCGCGCATCAGCTTCTTGGTGTAGGGGTTCTGCGGGTTGGTAAAGATGTCGGCGGCCTTGGCGGTCTCGACCACCCGGCCCTTTTCCATCACCACGACGCGGTCGCAATAGGCGGCGGCGAGGCCGAGATCGTGGGTGATGAGGATGGTCGACATCGCCTTGCGCTTGGTCAGCTCGACAATCAGGTCCATCACCGCTTTCTGGGTGGTGACGTCGAGGCCGGTGGTCGGCTCGTCAGCGATCAGGAGCTGCGGGTTGCAGGCGAGCGCGAGCGCGATGACGACGCGCTGGCACATGCCGCCGGAGAGCTCGAACGGATAGGCGTGATAGCGCTCGCGCGGGCGGGCGATCTTGACCTGCTCCAGCGCCTCGATCGCCTTCTCGCCGTGATCGGCAACCTGGGCCTGCTGCACATGGGTGCGCAGCACGTCCTCGATCTGGTCGCCCACTTTCCGGATCGGGTTCAGTGCGGCGCGCGGGTTCTGGAAGATCATCGAGACTTCGCGGCCGCGCAGGTCGCGCATCTGGCCTTCGGTCGCGGCCTTGACGTCGATGCCGGAGAACATCACCGAGCCCTCGGCGATCCTCCCGGCGCGATCGAGGATGCGCATCACCGCGTAGGACGTCACCGACTTGCCGGAGCCGGACTCGCCGACGATGGCGAGCGTCTCGCCCCTGGCGACGGAGATGTTGACGTGCTGCACGGCTTTGACAATGCCGCGCCGGGTGGTGAATTCGACGGTGAGGTCCTGGACCTCGAGCAGCGGCTGGGCGGTCATGGATGCCTCCCGTCACTCAAAAAGCTCGAAAACAACCCCATGCACAGTAGAGCGGCGTTGAAATCATTAGAGAATTCTCGCGGAAATGGGGCCATCACGTTCTCCGCTGGGGATCGACGATGTCGCGCAGGCCGTCGCCGAGGAGGTTGAAGCAGAACACGGCGATCATCAGCGCGAGGCCGGGGAAGAGCGCGATCCACCATTCGCCCGAGACCATGAAGCCCGCGCCTTCAGCGACCATGATGCCCCATTCGGCGGTCGGCGGGCGGACGCCGAGGCCGATGAAGGACAGGCCGGCGGCATTGAGGATGGCGTAGCCCATGGTCAGCGACATCTGCACGATCATGATCGGCATGATGTTCGGCAGGATATGCACCAGCAGGATGCGGAATTCGCCGTTGCCGGAGAGACGCGCCGCCTGCACGAAGCCGGCATTGCGGCGCACGTTCGCTTCGGCGCGCGCGACGCGGGCGTAGAGCGGGAAGTTGACGATGGCGGTGGCCAGAATGATGTTCTGCACGGTGTTGCCGAGCGCGGCGACAATGCCCATCGCCAGCACGAACAGCGGGAAGGCCATGATGGTGTCGGCGATACGGCCGACGATGCGATCGGTCCAGCCCCCAAAGTAACCGGCTGCGATGCCGGCGAGCCCGCCCATCAGGAACACCAGCACGACGGAGGCGACCGCGATGAAGGTATCGAGCCGCGTCGCCACCACGACGCGGCTGAAAATGTCGCGCCCAAGCTGATCGGTGCCGAACCAGTGCGCCGCCGATGGTGCTTTCAACGCCGCCGCGGTGTCGGAGGCGAGCGGATCGTACGGCACCGTGTAGGGACCGAAGATCGCCGCAAGGAGGATCACGATCAGCAGGGCGAAGGAAAAGCCCGTGACCTTGTTCTCGCCGAGGACATAGCGGGTCTGTTCGAGGATCGCGACCAGTCCCGAGGTGCGGGCGGGACCGGGTTCAACGGCTGGCGCGACGGTGCTCATAGCGTGTCCCCCTACCCTTCAAGCCGCACGCGTGGATCGATCACGCCATAGAGAATGTCGATCACCAGATTCAAGAGCACGTACATCACCGCCATGGTCAGCACGAAGCCCTGCACCGGCGCGAAGTCCGACGAGATCAGCGCTTCCACCGCGTAGGAGCCGATGCCGGGCCAGGCGAACACTTTTTCGACCAGCACGTTGGCGCCGAGCAGGAACGAGAACACCATGCTGAGCGTGGTGATGACAGGCAGCATCGCATTGCGAAACGCATAGGTGACGATGACTGTCGTCGGCGACAGGCCGCTGGCGCGCGCGGTGCGGACGAATTCCGACGACAGTACCGCGAGCATCGAGGCGCGCGTCATGCGCGCGATCGGCGCCAGCGAGAAGATCGCGAGCGTCGTCGCGGGCAGGATGAGCTGGCTCAACGCCGAGCGGAACGCTTCGAAGTCGCGCGCAATCAGCGTGTCGATCAGATAGAAGCCGGTGACCGTCGGCGGCGCGCTGTAGAACACATCGAGACGGCCGAGCGGTGCGGGCGACCAGCCGAGCCGGAAATAGAAGAAATAGACCAGCACCAGGCCGGTGAAGAACACGGGGAGCGAGACGCCCGCTGTTGTCGTGATGCGACATAAGTGGTCGATCCACGACCCTGGTCGCGTTGCCGCGAGGACGCCGAGCGGAATGGCGATGACGATGGAGACGATCAGGCCGAGCAGTGTCAGCTCGGCCGAAGCCGGAAGCCGGTTGCGAATTTCGGCCGCGACCGGCTGGCCTGTCGTGAGCGAGTTGCCGAAATCGCCGTGTGCGAGATCGTTGGTGTAGCGGAAGAACTGTTCGATCAGCGGCTTGTCGAGGCCGAGCTTCTTGCGGATCTGCTCGACGGCTTCTTTCGTTGCGGCCGGGCCAGCGAAGTACGCGGCGGGATCACCGGGCAGCGCGCGCGTCAGCAGGAAGGTGACGATGACGACGCCGATCAGCGAGGGAATCGCGAACATCAGGCGCTTGCCGATCATGGTCAGCATGGCGTGGGACTCCTGACGTTGAACTGAAATCGAGCCGCGCATACCGCTGCGCCCCCTCTCCCCTTGTGGGAGAGGCGTAGGCCGCCTTCGTCGGCCGTCCTTACAATCAACGCCGAAGCGAAGCTTCGGCTATGGGTGAGGGGTGACCCCAAGCGAGCTCGGAGTTCGTGGCTACCCCTCACCCTGCCCCTCTCCCACAAGGGGAGAGGGAATGAGAGGAAGGTGTCCGCCTCACTCGGCAGGCCAGCCAGCGTCGCGACCTTTTCACGCGCGCTCGGCATCCGCTCACCCCTTCGCCAGCGCGCGGTAGTCGAGGCGGCGGTGGAACCAATATTGGTAGCCCGAGATGTTCTTCTGCATCGCGACGTTGACGAAGGGCTGGTACAGCGGGATGCGCGGGATGTCGGTGTAGGCGAGATCGACGAAGCCTTTCACGTCGGTGTCATACGTCGCCATGTCGCCGGTCGCGGCTGCGGTGCGCGCGCCGTCGATCAGCTTGTCCATCTCCGCCGACTTGTAGCTCATGGTGTTGAAGACGGAATTGTTGCCGTGATAGCACCAGTAGAAGAAGTACTCGGGGTAATCGAGCCAGCCCGAGAACACGTTGGTGAAGAGCGGCATCTCCTTCTTGTTCAACTCGGTGCGCCAGTTGGCGCCGGGCACCTTGTTGATGGTGGTCTTGATGCCGATCTGGGCGAGGCTTTCCTGCACCAGCACGCAGAGCGGCTCGTTGACGCCGGCGAAGTTGAGATCGAAGGAGATCGTGGTCTCGAAGCCGCTGGCGAGGCCGGCTTCCGCCATCAGCGCCTTCGCCTTCTCAATGTCGGTGTTGTATTTGTGCGGCTGCGGCCAGGCGACTTCGGTCGGCTTGTCCTTCGCGGCGCCGAACATGGGGTTCGCGAGGCCGAACATCACGGCATCCATGATCTTCTGGTAGGGCAGCGCGTAGGCCACCGCCTGACGGACTTTTGGATTATCGAACGGCGGCTTGGTGACGTTCATGCCGATATACTGGATGCCGTTGGAGAACGGCAGCGACACCACGTTGAGCTTGCCGCTGGCCTTCATCTCCTGGAAATCCTTGTTCGGGAGCTCATAGGAGATGTCGGCGTCGCCGCGCTCCAGCAGCGCGCGGCGGTTGCCGGCCTGCGGCACCATGCGCCAGATCACGCGCTTGATCTTCGGCAGCGGACCGCAGACCCAATCCTCATTGCGCTCCATGATCACTTCGGTGCCCGCGGTCCACTTCGTCACTTTGTAGGCGCCGGAGCCCGCGGTCTGCTGCTTGGTAAATTCGAGGCCCCAGGGATCCTTCTCGTTGGCATTCTTCTTCACGAGCTCGGAGTTGACGATGCAGGGCACGATCACCGCGAGATCGGGGACCGTCAGCCTGTCCTTCTTCAGGAAGTCGACGCGCACGGTGTGGTCGTCGATGACGACGAACTGCTCCGGCTTGGTCAGCGAGCCCGCGCTCATCTGGAAGGTCGGGAAGCCGCCGACGCTGACCGCACGATCGAGCGACCATTTCACGTCCCTGGCGGTGACGGGCGTGCCGTCGTGGAATTTGGCGTTCTTGCGCAGCTTGAAGGTGACCGACATGTCGTCGATCTTGAACTCCTCGGCGAGCTCACCCTTGAACTTGTCGCGGTCGTAATAGGGCACGCCGCCGGGGCCGGTCTTCATCTCGTGGCTGATCAGCCGGTCGTAGCAATTCCAGGACACTTCATAGCCGGGCACATTGGTGCCGACGCCGTGGATGTCGAGGTTGTTCGGGCCGCCTTCGGAGACGATCAGCAGCGTCTCCGAGCGCGCGTCGGCATAGGCCGAGGAGACCACGGACGGAATGACCGGAAGCGTCGCGCCGGCGGCCAATCCGGAGACGGACTTGAGAAAATCGCGGCGCTTCATGAAAATGCTCCAACTCAAAAAGTTTCTGGTTGGAACTGGATTCGCAAGGTTCGTGCCAAGGCTTGGAAGCGACGCACGCCGGCCCAACAGCCTGAAAGAATAAGGCATTTCAGATTTCGGCCTCAAAGGGTTCTCAGGATCATTGCATACAGAGACGCATAATTGCCTATTTTCTAGGCGCATCGAAGCCAGAGCCCGCTTAATGAGCGTTGCCCGTCATTCCGGGGCGATGCGAAGCATCGAGCCCGGAATCCATCGGGCCACGGAACGCGAGGGAAGATGGATTCCGGGCTCGCCGCTGTGCGGCGCCCCGGAATGACGGAGCGGGAGGCGCTCACCCCGCCCAGATCAACTCCTGCAGCGCGATCAGATCGTCCACCTTGTCCTGCCAGCCCGCGATGCAGATGTGGCTGTTGAGGTCGCTGGCGTGGTGCAGCAGCATCAGCGCCATCAGGCGCCGCTTCAGCGCGTAGTCCAGCTTCTCGTAGCCAAACCCTTCGAGCAGGCTGCGCACCCTCCCCGGCCGGCCCGCCGACATGAACGCACTCGGTCCGAGCAGATCGTAATCGCGCCATCCAGCCTTCACGTCGCCGAAGTCGAACAGGCCGGCGAGCGACCAGTCGCCGTCGTGGCAGGCGAGCAGAAAATTTTCCGGAATGTATTCGCCGATCAGGATCACCGGCGGTGCGTCGACCGGAATCAGCGTTGCGGCGTCGTGCAGGAGATCATCGAGGCCAGCTAGGAATTTTGGCGCGAGGCCGAGATGCGTGTGCCTGTTACGGCAGCCCTGCATCTGCGTGCGCATGAACGCATCCCAGCGCGGCTCGATTTGCGCCAGCGGGCCGAGCGGCGCGCGCTGCACGGCGGCAATGGTCTCGCCGATCTGGCGCAGCACGCGCTCCTTCTGCGCTTCCGGCAGTTGTGGCCAGACATCCGACCCGAGCGTGCCGGTGAGGTGCGTGATGATGAGATAGGGCCAGCCGTCACGCTCACCCTCCGCGACGATCTCCGGAATCGGCAGATGAAGCCGACCCTTCAGCTGCATCAGCGAGCCGCGTTCGGAGACGAATTGCGCGCGCAGCACCGGCGGGAAGATTTTCAGGATCAGCTTCTCGCCAAGCCCGACCACGAGATTGGTGCCGGTCGAAAATACATGCGGCGAGCTGGTGTCGATGCCGTGGCCGCGCGCGATATCGAGCACGATCGGCAGCCATTGCGAGGAAGCGGAGCGAAAGGCGCGGAAGCTCACCGCATCAGCGAAGTGGGGTAGTGTCATCGACATCGCGCCTTTGTGCACTCGAGTTCGTCGTGCCCGGGCTTGTCCCGGGCATCCACGCTTTTCGTGCTGGGGGGCAGGCGTGGATGGCCGGGACAAGCCCGGCCATGACGACGTGGAGGGTCTCGCGCTCCAATCGGCAAGCTTCCATCCCGCCGCTACCTATCCGGGCTGGCGCGCTCGAACTGGCGCAGCAGCTTGTTGCCGCGCTCGACGGCGGCGTCCAGCGCGGCCTGCGCGCTCTTCTGGCCGGCGAAGGCGTGCTCAAGCTCCTCCTCGATCGTGCCGCGGATCAGGTTGAAGGAGCCGAGCCTTATGCCTTTCGAATTCTCGGTCGGCGGATGCAGCGTGATCTCCTCGAACGAGATCGCCGAGCCCGGATTGCGCTCGTAGAATCCTTGCGCGCGCGTCAGCTCGAAGGCGGCACGGGTGATCGGCAGGTAGCCGGTGTTCTGATGCCAGGCGGCCTGCACGCCGGGCTGCGACAGATAGGCGAAGAACCGCGCCACGCCCTTGTATTCGTCGCGCGGCCGGTCGCGCAGCACCCACAGCGTGGCGCCGCCGATGATGGAATTCTGCGGCGCGCCTTTCACGTCGGGCCAGTACGGCATCATGCCGTAGCCGATCTCGAACTTCGAATTCGCCTTGATGTCGGCGCGCGTCGCCGAGGAGCCGATGAAGATGCCGCATTCGCCGTTCTGGAAGCGCGGCTCGGCCGACTGGCCGCGGCCGCTATAGTCGAACAACTTTGTCTTCTGCCACTCGGCGAGCTGGGCGACGTGCTTGACCACGACCGGATTGTTGATGGTCAATTCCGCATCGAGACCGGCAAAACCGTTCGCGCGCGTGGCCAGCGGCAGATTGTGGAACGCCGAAAAATTCTCGACATGGATCCAGGACGGCCAGGACGTGGTGAAGCCGCAGACGGCGCCGCGATCGCGCAGCCGCTTTGCAGCGGCGCCGAGCTCGGGCCATGTCTTCGGCGGCGTCTCGGGATCGAGGCCGGCGTCGCGGAACATGGTCTTGTTGTAGTAGAGGATCGGTGTCGACGAGTTGAACGGGAACGACAGCAGATTGCCGGCGGCGTCGGTGTAATAACCGGAGACCGCCGGAAGATAGTCGTTGAGCGAGAACGGCTCGCCCATGTCGCGCATCATGCTGTACACCGGATAGATCGCGCCCTTGGCCGCGGTCATGGTTGCCGTTGCAACTTCGTTGACCTGGACGATCGCGGGCTGGCTGCGCGAGCGGAAGGCGAAGATCGCGGCCGTCACCGTCTCGGTGTAATTGCCCTTGTAAGCAGGCACAACGCGGTAGTCGGACTGCGAGGCGTTGAAATCGGAGGCGAGCTTTTCGAGCTGCTTGCCGAGCTCGCCCGACATGGCGTGCCACCACGCGATGTCGGTGGCGGCGCGCGCCTCGCAGCTCAAGGCGAGGGCCAAGGTGGCGGCGGCGACCTGCAAAAGGCGCATTGCTGAAGTCACGATGGCGCTTCCCGGATCAAGCGGCAAAAGGCGAGCGTACCCTGCTTAAGGCGCGGTACCTGCGGTTTCAACCAGGAATAAAGGCCGGTCGCGCCGCACAATCGCGCCGGGGGGAGCGGCGCGGGATGGCCTTCCCTCGACCATCTGCTAGATTGCATTGAACCTTTTGGTCCTGCCATAGACTCCATCTCCGAGGGGTTGAGTGTGCCAGTGCTGAACCGTGCCGAACTCTCGCGGGCCGGGGTGATCTTCGTCGCGCTTCTGCTCGCCATCTGCGCGACGGACGCTGCTGCGCGCGAATTCCGCGCCGCCGACACCCAGACCGAGGATTACCCGACCGTCCAGGCGCTGCGCTACATGGGCGCGCTGATCGCCGAGCGCACCGGCGGGCGGCACGAGATCAAGGTGTTTCACTCCCGCCAGCTCGGCGAGGAGAAGGAGACGATCGAGCAGACCCGCGCCGGCGCGATCGACCTCAACCGGACCAACGTGGCCCTGATCGGCAATTTCGTCCCGGCGATGAACGTGCTCGCCATGCCGTTCCTGTTCCGGTCCATCGAGCACATGCAGAAGGTGCTGGACGGGCCGATCGGCAATGAGATCTTGGGCAGCTTCGAGCCCTACGGCTTCGTCGGGCTAGCCTTCTACGATTCCGGGGCACGCTCGATCTACAATGCCGTCCGCCCGCTGAAGAGCATCGCCGATCTCAAGGGATTGCGGATCCGGGTGCAGCAGTCGGAGTTGATGAGCGAGATGATCCGCTCGCTCGGCGCCGAGCCGGTCGAATTGCCCTATGGGCAGGTGCTCACGGGGCTCGCAACCCATCTGATCGACGGCGCCGAAAACAACTGGCCATCCTTCGTGACGACAGACCATTACAAATATGCCGGCTACTATACCCTGACCGGGCACACGATGAGCCCGGAGGTGCTGGTGATCTCGCTCAAGGCCTGGCGCAGCCTGTCGGCCGACGACCAGACCATCTTCAGGGAGGCCGCGCAACGCTCCAGCCAGTTCATGCGCGAGAAGTGGCGCGACCTCGAGGAGCAGTCGCAGCGCAAGGCGGAGGCCGCCGGCATCATCGTGATCAAGGACATCGACCGCAAGCCGTTCGAGGACGCGATGGCGCCGATCTACGCCAAGGCCGCGCAGAATCCCGCCGCGGCCGCGCTGATCGAACGCATTCGCAAGGTGGAGTGACACGACTGGCCGCGCCCGGACATAGCGAGCTCGCAGAGCGGCCGTCCGGTCCGATCGGGCGGATGCGTGCGCGGCTCGTCGGCGCGCTGCGGGCGGTGCCGATCCGCTGGCGCATCCTATCGATCGCGGCGCTGAACTCCGCCGTCGTGATCGTGCTGGTGGCGATGATCTGGAACGGCGCGCAGGTGCTGGGCTCGGCCTGGGACGACGTCCGCCAGGTGCGCGAATCCGACCGGGTCCTGGCGCTGCTCGAAAGCGAGACCGGGCGCCTGCAGAACCTGATCCACCGCTACATCAACCAGCCGAGCCCGGACCTGTTCGCCGAGATCCTGCTGCTGCGCGAGGCCGTGCTCGGCACGCTGACCGACCGCGCCGCCAAGGATCCGATGCTGTCGGGCTCGGTCGAGGAGCTGGAGCGCACCACCGACCGCTTCCTCAACGGCTTTGGCGAGCTGCGCAGCGTGCAGGCGACCATCGCCAGGACCTACGAGGAGCAGGTGCAGGGCCCGGCCAAGGACATGGCGGGCCTCTACTCCATCATCGAGGGCGCCACCGGCCATCGCGACGCACTGATCTGGCCCTCGCTCGGCAAGTCGCGCGAGGCCTTCACGGCGATGCTGGTCGCGGCCAATTCGTACTATCTGTCGCTGTCGCCGGGTGCCGCCGACGATGCGCGCCGCAACACCGAGACGATCGAGAAGACCATTCCGGTCATGATCGATCTCGCCGACAACGATCTGCAGCGCATGGCGCTGCAGAAGCTCGGCGCCCGTACCACGGCGCTGCGCGAGGGTTTTGCAAAGCTGTCCGAGCAGCTCACGAGCCGCACCGAGCTGCTGCGCAACACGATCGACGCCAGCCAGGCCGAGGCGATCGGCGCCATCGACGACCTTTCGACAAAGATGCGCCGGCGCGAGCAGAAGGCGCAGGAGACGTTTGACCGCACGCTGGCGAACATCTCGCGGCGGGTGCTGTCGATCGCGGTGATCTTCCTCGGCATCATCCTTAGCGCCGGCGTCTTGATCGCGCTGTCGATCCGGTTGCCGCTGCAGCAGATCATGGCGTCGATGCGCGCGATCACACTCGGCGATCTCGGCCGCGAGGTGCAAGGCACGCGCGCGCGAGACGAGGTCGGCGCGATGGCGCGCGCGGTGGAGGTGTTCCGCGAGAATGCGATCGCCAAGCGCGAGACCGAGGACGAGCTGCGGGCATCGAAGGAAAAGGCGGAGAGCGCGCTGCTCGAGCTCAACGCCGCGCAGCAGAACCTGATCGACGCCGAGCGGCTCGCAGCGCTCGGCAGCCTCGTCGCCGGCGTCGCGCATGAGGTCAACAACCCCATCGGCATCAGCCTGACGGTGGCCTCGAGTTTTGCGAGGCGCAGCGAGATCTTCGAGGCCCAGCTCAGGGGCGACGGCGGCCTGCGCCGCTCGCAGCTGGAAGAATTCGTGCAGTCCTCGCGCGACGCCTCGCAGCAGCTGGTCGCCAACCTCACCCGCGCCGGCGAGCTGATCCAGTCGTTCAAGCAGGTCGCGGTCGACCGCTCCCATGCCGAGCGGCGTCAGTTCTCACTCAGCGAAGCCACCGACCAGATCATCGCGAGCCTTAGGCCCGTGCTGAAGCGCTCGCCGATCACGCTGCTGGTCGACGTGCCCGAGGGGCTGCTGCTCGACGGTTATCCCGGCTCCTATGGCCAGATCCTGACCAACCTGTTCCTCAACGCCGCCAACCACGCCTTCGCGGACGGGCGCGCTGGCACCATCACCATCTCGGCGCGGCCGCGCGCCACCGACGATATCGAGATCATCTTCGCCGATGACGGGGCCGGCATGACCCCCGACGTGCAGCGCCAAGCCTTTGACCCATTCTTTACCACCCGGCGCAATGAAGGTGGCACGGGACTCGGGCTTCATATCGTCTATAACCTCGTCACCCAGCAGCTGGGCGGGCGGATGATGCTGGAATCCAAGCTGGGACAAGGCACTACTTTTCGGATTATCATGCCGCGGATCGCCAAGGGCGGCGCGCAAGGCACAGAAAGTGACGGGACTTCGCAATGGCCGAACAGGACGATGTCCTCCACCTGATCGACGACACCGGCACCGCGTCGGAGGATATGGACGCCCGGAAATGGAAGATCGCCGTCATCGACGACGATCCGGCCGTGCATGACGGCACGCGTTTTGCTCTCTCGGACTACAGCTTGAACGGCCAGGGCCTCGAGATCCTCTCCGCCCATTCCGCGGCGGAAGGCCGCAAGCTGATGGCGGAGCACAACGACATCGCCGCGGTGCTGCTCGACGTCATCATGGAGACCGACGTCGCCGGCCTCGAGCTGGTCGAATATATCCGCAGCGAGCTCAAGAACGAGACCGTGCGCATCATCCTGCGCACCGGACAGCCCGGCCAGGCGCCGGAGCGGCGCGTGATCGTGCAGTACGACATCAACGACTACAAGGCCAAGACCGAGCTCACCGCCGACAAGCTGTTCACCTCGCTGACCGCGGCGCTGCGCTCCTACCAGCAGCTCGAGCGCATGGTGCAGACCAGGCGCGGGCTCGAGATCATCATCGATGCCGCCTCGACGCTGTACGACTTCAAGTCGATGCAGCGGCTCGCCGAGGGCGTGCTGACCCAGCTCGCCTCGTTGCTCAATGTCGACTGCGCCGGTATACTGGTCTTGCGCGACAATGGCGGCGTCGATCCCGAGCTCTCGGTGCTCGCCGGCAGCGGCTGCTACAGCCGCTTCATCGGCACCACGACGTCGAAGGCGCTCGACCCTGATTTGCGTGAGATGGTCGAGGCTGCGTTCCAGCGCCGCAAGAACGAATTCGCCGACCACCGCAGCGTGATTTATCTACGCACCGGATCTGGCCGCGAGGTCGTGGTGCTGCTGCAGGCCGAGCGTGACCTGTCCGAGACCGACCGCTCGCTGGTCGAGATCTTCTCCAGTCGGCTCTCGATCGCGTTCGACAACGTCATCCTCTATCAGCAGCTCCAGGACGCCAATACGCAGCTGGAAGACCGCGTCGCCCAGCGCACCCGCGCGCTGATGCAGGCCAACCGCCGGCTCTCGGCGCAATGGCTGCGGCTGCAACGCGCCAACGGCTTCAAGAACGAGATTCTGGGCACCGTCGCGCACGATCTGAAGAACCCGCTCGGCGTCATCCTCGGCCGCACCGAGATGCTGAAGGAGCTGATCTCGACCGGCGCGTCCGCGAGCGGCGTGGGCGCCCAGGTCGACCACATCCGCGATGCGACCAAGCGGCTGACCTCAATGGTCGATCACCTGATCTCGGATGCGATGGCGGATGCCTTCGACATCACCATCCGCCGCGAGCCGGTCGACGTCGCGGCACTGGTGAAGGAGGTCGCCGAGGCCAACCAGCCGCTCGCCGTCAACAAGCAGCAGGCCATCCACGTCACCGCGCCGGTCAACATCGTCACCATGTGCGACACCGACCGCATCCGCGAGGCGATCGACAATCTCATCAGCAACGCCATCAAATATTCGCCGATCGCCGGCAAGATCGCCGTCGCAGTCACCCATGAGGCCAACGACACCATCATCCGCGTCAGCGACGAGGGCGCCGGCCTGTCGCCGGAGGATCTCGGCCGCCTGTTCGGCCGGTTCCAGCGGCTATCGGCAAAACCGACCGCAGGTGAGAGCTCGACGGGGCTTGGGTTGTCCATCGTCAAGCGTATTATCGACATGCATGGCGGCGAGGTCACCGCCAACAGCGACGGCCCGGGCAAGGGCTCGACCTTCACCATCACCCTGCCTGCGACCGAGACACCGTGATTTGAGTACCGAGATTCTGAATACCGAGATCTGAGTGACATGACACAAAGCCAGCACATCATGATCGTCGACGACGAGGCCCCGGCCCGGGAGATGGTCGGCGATTACCTCAAGATGCACGGCTTCACCGTGACGCTGTGCGACGGCGGCAAGAGCTTGCGCACCGCGATCGACGGCAGCATGCCCGACCTCGTCGTGCTCGACCTCAACATGCCCGAGGAAGACGGCCTCTCGATCATCCGCGACCTCAAGAGCCGCATCAACGTGCCGGTCATCATGTTGACCGCAACCGCGAGCCCGATCGACCGCGTCGTCGGCCTCGAGCTCGGCGCCGACGATTACGTCGCAAAACCCTGCGAGCTGCGCGAGCTGATGGCACGCATCCGCTCGGTGCTGCGGCGGAGCACGCCGGCGAAAGCCGCTAGCGCCGGCGCGGCGCCCGCGAAATCGGACAAGGATCAATTGGTGCGCTTCGGCACCAAATGGCTCGACCTCGAAGCCCAGGCCCTGCGCGACGACGAAGGCAACGAGCATCCGCTGACCGCGTCCGAGTTCGGGCTGCTCAAGGTGTTCGCGGCCAACCCGAAGCGCGTGCTGTCGCGCGAGCGACTGCTGGAATTGGCCAATGCGCGCGACGCCGAAGCTTTCGACCGCGCCGTCGATCTCCGCATCATGCGCATCCGCCGCAAGATCGAGCCCGACCCGACAAAACCCGCCGTGATCCGCACCATCCGCGGCGGCGGCTATCTGTTCTCGCCCGCGGGCGAGAAGGCGTAGACACCACGCACCATCCACGGCGTCGTCCAGGATCTACACTTGTCCGGGACGACAGCGGTAGGTGTGGCGCCCGCAAACGCGAAGCTTCGAAACTCGTTCCTCCCAGTCCAACTCCGCGGTACCGTATTTTCCACACATTGAAATTCCACGCTTTTTTGCCCTGAATGTTTCGTCGCGATTGAACCGACGAAACAATTTGGCGGCGCACGAAACCATTTTCCGCTTTTCGTGCAGACGTCCCGAAACGTTGGCTCATTAACACTTTGGTCCAAGGAAACGCCGCTCGGTTGCGGCGCACCGGGGAGCCAAGTCAATGCCGAACGTCATCGCCATCAACGCCCAAGCCAGCCAGAGCATCATTGCCGCTCAGGCGACCTCGGACGACATGCTCCTCGAGAGCATTGCCGACGGCAACCGGACGTCCATGCACATCCTTTATTGCCGCCATAACGTGCGGGTTTACCGCTTCATCCTGCGCATCGTGCGCGACGCGACCACGGCGGAAGACCTGGTCAGCCAGGTGTTCCTGGACGTGTGGCGCACCGCCGGACAATTCCAGGGCCGCTCGCAGGTCTCGACCTGGCTGCTCTCGATCGCCCGCTTCAAGGCGCTGACCGCACTGCGCCAGCGCCGCTTCGAGGACATCGATCAGGAAGATGTGCGCCAGATCCCAGACAATTGCGACACGCCCGAGACCTCGCTCGACCGCAGCGACACCAGCGCCATCCTGCGCGCCTGCGTGCAAAAGCTGTCACCCGCGCATCGCGAGATCATCACCCTCGTCTACTACCATGAGAAGTCGGTGGAGGAGGTCGGGCAGATCATCGGCATCCCGCAGAGCACAGTGAAGACCCGGATGTTCTACGCCCGCAAGCAGCTCGCCGATCTGCTTAAGACTTGCGGCGTCGACCGTTTCGCCGCCTGATGTCAAGGATTTCAATGGGATAGGACCGGATTTCCGGCCCCGTCCCGGGACACGGAAGCGTTACCGCCGACGAAACAAATGAAACAAACCACAACATCAGGCGGAAAAACTTCGTCCCTATAAGGATCGCATACGGTTTCGTTAAACCTCCCAAGACCTCCAACGACCCGGACGGGATGCCCCCCTCCGGGTCGTTTTTATTTGGGGGCGCCGGGACATCGCTCCGTCACGAGCGCGTGACACCGCGTAACGATCCCGGCCTCCATCCCGAACTGCCCTCGTGACCTCCATCACGAGTGCCCCATGCTCGAGCTCCTCTTCGCCATCCTCGCCGGCATCCTCACCATTGCGGCCCCCTGCACGCTGCCGATGTTGCCGATCCTGCTCGGCGCCTCGATCGGGCGCTCCTCGCATCTGCGCCCCGCAATGATCGCGCTCGGCTTCGTCGTCTCCTTCTCCGCGGTCGCGCTGGTGCTCGGTGCGCTGACGCAGGCATTCGATTTCGATCCGAATGTGCTGCGCGAGGGGGCTTCGGTCCTGCTGCTCGGCTTCGGCCTGCTGATGCTGTGGCCGGCGCCGTTCGAATGGCTGTCGATCCGGCTCAATGGCTGGCTCGATCTTGGCGCTGGCGGCGGCGCGCAGCGCGAGGGCGCGCTCGGCGGCCTCGTGCTCGGGACAACGCTGGGCCTGGTCTGGACGCCCTGCGCCGGCCCCGTGCTCGGCTCGATCCTGACGCTGGTCGCGACCTCGAGGAATCTGGCCTGGGCCGGCACGCTGCTCATTGCCTACGCGATTGGCGCCGCGATCCCGATGCTGGCGATCGCCTACGGCGGACAGGCCGCGACCACGCGCGTGCGCAGCCTCGCGCGCATCTCGCCGCGGCTGCAGCAGGGCTTTGGCGTGGTCGTGATCGCCTTCGCGCTCGCCGCCTACTTCCAATACGACACGCTGATCGTGGCGTGGCTCACCGGCTTCTACCCCACCGGCCAGATCGGCCTGTGATCATCTCTCATCTTCACCGGAGGACGCTTCCATGACTTTCAAATTGCTCGCCGTCTCGGCCGCGCTGATCGGCTTCGCCGTCACCGGCGCCGTCATTCCCGGCATCTGCGGCGAGGCCACGCCCGCACCGCCGGTCAAGGTCGCGGCCGCCAGCCAGGCGGCGACCGCGCCCGACTTCGCCGGCATCAGCAACTGGTTCAACTCGAAGCCGCTCAGCATCGCCGATCTGCGCGGCAAGGTCGTGCTGGTCGACTTCTGGACCTATGGCTGCGTCAACTGCGTCAACACCCTGCCGCACGTCACCGACCTCTACGCCAAGTACAAAGACAAGGGCCTGGTCGTGGTCGGCGTGCACACACCCGAATTCCCGTTCGAGCGTTCGGCGTCCAACGTCCAGGCCGCGCTGAAGCGCCACGGCATCAATTATCCGGTGGCGCAGGACAATGATTCCAAGACCTGGAACGCCTACCGCAACCAATACTGGCCGGCGCAATATATCATCGACCAGAGCGGCAAGATCGTGTTCCAGCACGAAGGCGAAGGCCGCTATGACGAGATCGACCGCACCGTGGCCAAGCTGCTGAACGCCGATAGCTGATACCGCCGGCCGCGGCTTTGCTGCTTGACTTCACGGACCCGTCCGTGGAGTTTCGCGACCTCGACATCAGCCGCCCGCAATGGACGACGCGACCACCAGCAACGATATCCGCCTTCGCGAAGGCGCCTCGATCGCGCAGCGGCTGGTCGTGGCCGGCTCTGCGGCGGCCGTTGCGCTGTGTTTCACGCCAGGGCTGTTCACGCACGACATCCTCGAAGTGATCATCTCCGTGGTCGCGCTGCTGGCGGGCGCAGCGTTCGTCGGCACCGTGATGCTTACCCCGGCGGTGGTCTGGATCATCACGCCGGATGCGATCCTGATCGGACGGCAGCGACCGTTCGGGAAGCTCCAGACCAGGATCGTCACGAAAGACGACATCCTCGGATTACAGGTTCCCGGCAGCAAAACCGCAAAAGCCCGCTTCCAGCTGGCCTTCACGCTGGTCTCGGGCGAGCGCCTGACGTCCCCGCCCCTCTCCGATGTCACGCATGTGCGTGACACCGTGGCCCGGATCGCCGCGCAATTCGACGTTCCCGACGTCGAAGCCCCCGTCAATCCGCTTGATGCCAGCAATCCCGAGATGCGTCTTGGCGACCCCGTCGAGCCGTTTTCGCAGAGAGACATCCGGATCGCGGCCCTGATCGTCGTCGCGCTGAGTGGCGCACCTTACGCCTACCGGCTCTGGCGCGGCTTGCCGCCCAATCTGATCGACATCATGCCGCTGCCGCTCGGCGTGATCGCAGCGTTCGCGGTCTACAGATTTGCCAATCTCGTGACCGGCGCCTTCTGGATCATTCGTGCGGGCGATATCCGCGTCGAGCGCCTCTGGGGCAATGGCGAGATGCGCGCCGACCATATCGAAGGGCAGGACGTGAAAGCGATCACGATCGAGCGCCGCGGCCGGTCCGAGGACGAGCACTGCATCGTGGCGATCCGGTTGCAGTCCGGACGACGGTTTCGCAGCCCCCGCATCGGCTCGCGCAACGAGGCCCGCGCCGTCGGCGCCGAAATCGTCCGGCGGCTCGGGATTGGGCCAGCGGCCAGCCAGATCTAGGAGGCCTCAACCGACAGGCGAAACCGTGGCCACTGCTTTTCGCGCCATCCCCCGTTCATGGCATTGCCGGGCCTCGTCAAAAAACCAAAGCATTCTCGTGACATACCAGCTGGGCGCGCCTTGAACTTGCCACGAAGCTGCCCCTGAGTTCAGATGGTTCGTGACGATTTGCGCTGTGGCAGCGGGGAGAGCTTGAAATGACGGATTTTCGTCGCCTGACCGGGGCGCTTGTGGTTGCGATCGGCCTGATCCTGTCGGCGCCGCACGCCTTCGCCCAGCAGCCCGACCGCGGCGACGAGCCCGGCCTGGTCGCCGACGACAGCTACGAGCTCGATCCGGAATGGCAGAAGCAGGTCGTGTACTACCGCACGACGGAAGCGCCGGGCACCATCATCATCTCGACCATCGAGCGCCACCTCTATCTGGTGCAGCCCGGCGGGCGCGCGATCCGCTATGGCATCGGCGTCGGCCGCGACGGCTTTCAGTGGCAGGGGCTGGTGAACATCACCAACAAGAAGGAGTGGCCGGACTGGACGCCGCCGTCGGAGATGATCCAGCGCCAGCCCTATCTGCCGCGCTTCATGGCCGGCGGCCCCGGCAATCCGCTCGGCGCCCGCGCCATGTATCTGGGCACCACCGTCTACCGCATCCACGGCACCAACCGTCCCGATACGATCGGCACCAAGGTATCCTCGGGCTGCTTCCGTCTCGTCAACAATGACGTCGCCGACCTCTACGATCGCGTCCCTGTTGGCACCAAGGTGGTCATCCGGCAGAAGCCTGAGCTCTAAATATCCCGCCTCGTCCAGAATTCCTTTTCCCGATTAATTCGAGAGAGCAACATGATGCGCACATTTCGAGGCGGCCTGCTGATCGGGCTTGCGGTTGCCGTGCTGGTCGCCGCCTTGGCCATCACCTACGAATTCTACGACACCCGCACGCTGAAGCGCACCGTGCGCCGCGGCGAGGTGCTGTGCGGCGTCAACAAGGGCCTGCCGGGCTTCTCGATCCCCGACGACAAGGGCAACTGGACTGGTTTTGACGTCGATTTCTGCCGCGCAGTGGCGGCCGCGGTCTTCGACGATCCGGGCAAGGCCAGGTTCGTGCCGCTCGATGCCAGCGAGCGCTTCAAGGAATTGCAGAGCCGGAAAGTCGACATCCTCTCGCGCAACTCGACCTGGAGCATGTCGCGTGAGCTCGACTACGATCTCTATTTCCCTGCGGTCGCCTACTACGACGGCGAGGGTTTCATGGTGCCGCGCTCGCGCGGCAAGGAGACGTCGCTGGACCTCGCCGACAGCAAGGTCTGCGTGCAATCAGGCACCACCACGCTGCTCAACCTCGCCGACTATTTCCGTGCCAACAACATGAAGTACGAGCTGGTGAAGTTCGACAAGCTGGAAGACGTGGTGAAAGCCTACGACACCGGCAAGTGCGACACGCTGACCGCCGATGTCTCGCAGCTCTACGCGCTGCGGCTGAACATGGCCAAGCCCGGCGACCACATGATCCTGCCCGACATGATCTCCAAGGAGCCGCTCGCCCCCGTCGTGCGCCAGCGCGACGACGACTGGATGATGATCGTGAAGTGGACGCTCTACGCGATGATCAACGCGGAGGAGCTCGGCGTCACCTCGGAGAACATCGACGAGGCCTTGAAGTCGAAGAAGCCGGAAGTGATGCGGCTGGTCGGCACCGAGGGCAATTACGGCGAGCAGCTCGGCCTCACCAAGGACTGGGCCGTGCGCATCATCCGCCGCGTCGGCAATTACGGCGAGATGTATGAGCGCAACATCGGCGAGAAGTCGCAGCTGAAGATCCCGCGCGGCATGAACCAGCTGTGGAACGCGGGTGGCGTGCAGTACGCGCCGCCGATGCGGTAAGGCACTTCGTCATTGCGAGCGAAGCGAAGCAATCCAGACTATCACCGCGGAAAGATTCTGGATTGCTTCGTCGCACCAGCGCAAAATTGCTTCGCAATTTTGTCGCGGGCTCCTCGCAATGACGAGTTTGGGGCGGGCGCTTTCTCCTTGCTCAACTGTCATCGCCCGGCTTGACCGGGCGATCCAGTATTCCGAGACGATTGTGTTTCAATCGAGCGGCCACGGCGTACTGGCTCGCCCGGTCAAGCCGGGCGACGACACCGGAGAGTGAGGTACGAGGCTCGCGTCCCAGCAGCCCCTCAATACCCCCGCGCCCGCGCGAGCTGCTCGGTGTGGTAGTTCGCATCGCCGAACAGCTCCTCGCACACGCGTGCCCGCTTCATGAAGAAGCCGATGTCGAACTGGTCGGTCATGCCCATGCCGCCATGCATCTGCACGCCTTCCTGCACCGCGCGGGTGGCGGTGGTGCCGGCGCGGGCTTTTGCCACGGCGACGGCCGAGGCGGCCTTGGCGACGTCCGCGTCCAGCGCCCGAAGCGCCTTCATCGTGGCGGCGCGCGTAATCTCGATGTCGACATAGAGCTCGGCGGCGCGGTGCTGCAGCGCCTGGAATTCGCCGATCAGCCTGCCGAACTGCTTTCGGTTCTTGAGATACTCGACGGTGCGGTTGAAGACCTCCTCGCTGAGGCCCACCATTTCGGTGGCGACCGCGCCGCGGCCGATATCGAGCACGCCATCGAGCAGGGCGGCGCCCTGATCGACCTCGCCGAGCACGCCGTCGGCGTTGACCTCGACATTGGCGAGCTCAATCCGCGCCGCATTATGCGCGTCGACCATGATGGTGCGCTCGATCGCGACGCCCCTGGCCTTGGGGTTGACCAGGAACAGCGTCAGGCCGTCGCGCTCGCCGGCGGAGCCTGCGGTGCGCGCGGCGACGATGAAGAGATCGGCGACGTGGCCGTCAACGACCAGCGCCTTGGCGCCAGAGAGCTTGAAGCCGTTGCCGGCGCGCACGGCCTGCAAGTTGGTCTGCAGCGGGCGATGCTTTGCGCCCTCGTCGATCGCGAGCGTCGCGAGCAGCGCGCCGTTCGAAATCTTCGGCAGGAACTCCAACTTCTGCGCGGCATTGCCGCCGCGGTTCAGCGCCGAGGCCGCGACTACGCTGGTGGCGAGGAAGGGCGACGGCATCAAGGTGCGGCCGATCTCTTCCATGACGATTCCGGCTTCCATGAAGCCGAGGCCGCTGCCGCCGAATTCTTCCGGCACCAGCAAGCCGGCAAAACCCATCTCGGCGAAGGAGTGCCACAGCTCCCTGGAGAAGCCGGTGGGGTCCTTGGAATCGCGCAGAGATCGCAGGTGCGACACCGGCGCCTTGTCGCTGATCAGCCCGCGCGCGCTATCGCGGAGCATTGATTGTTCTTCGGTGAGGACGAGGGCCATGTGCGTGTTTCCGATGCGAAATCTATTTGCCGCTGTCATTCCGGGATGGCCCGGAGGGCCAGACCCGGAATCCATTGGGCGACGGAGTTGGTGGATGAATGGATTCCGGGTTCGCGCGTTGCGCGCCCCGGAATGACAGAAGCCTCACGCCCCCGGCAGATCCAGGATGCGCTTGGCGACGATGCCGAGCATCACCTCCGTCGTGCCGCCTTCGATCGAGTTGGCCTTGGTGCGGAGCCAGGCGCGCGGACGGGCGCCTTGCCGCGAGCGCTCGCTCTCCCATTCCAGCGCGTCGACGCCGCCGGCCGACATCAGGATCTCGTAGCGGCGCTTGTTGAGCTCGGTGCCGTAATATTTCATCGCCGAGGAGAACGCCGGATGCGCCTGACCGGCCTTGGCGAGATCGACGGCACGTTCGGCACAGGCCGCAAGGGCTGCTTCATCGACGTCGAAGCTGGCGATCTTGCCGCGCAGCATCGCATCGTCGAGCTTGCCTTGCGCATCTGACCCGACGGAGTCCGCCGCGATCTGCCCGAGCGGCCGGCCGACGCCGCGCTCGCCCATGCCCGAGATCATCGCGCGCTCGTGCTGGAGCAGATATTTTGCGACGTCCCAGCCGCGGTTGACGGTGCCGACCACGTGCGACTTCGGCACGCGGACGCCGTCGAAGAAGGTCTCGCAGAACGGCGAATAGCCGGAGATCAAGAGAATCGGCTTGGTGGTGACGCCCTTCGACGTCATGTCGAACAGGATGAAGCTGATGCCGTCGTGCTTCTTCGCAGCCGAGTCAGTGCGCACCAGGCAGAAGATCCAGTCGGCGTAGTTGGCGTAGGAGGTCCAGATCTTCGACCCCGTGATGACGAAATCGTCGCCGTCGCTCTCGGCGCGGGTCTGGAGCGAGGCGAGATCGGAGCCCGCGTTCGGCTCGGAATAGCCCTGGCACCAGCGGATCAGGCCCGCCGCGATCTTGGGCAGATGCTCCTTCTTCTGCGCGTCGTTGCCGTACTTCAGCAGCGCCGGCCCGAGCATCCAGATGCCAAAACTCGACAGCGGCGGACGGGCGCCGATTCTTCCCATCTCCGTACGCAGCACCTTGTGCTCGGCGGCACTGAGGCCACCGCCGCCATACTCCTGCGGCCAGTCAGGCACGGTCCAGCCCTTGTCGCGCATGCGCTCGAACCAGATGCGTTGCGGCTCGGACGAGAATTTTGCGTTGCGTCCGCCCCAAAACACGTCGGTGTCCGACGTCGCGGGCTTGCGCATCTCCGGCGGGCAGTTGGCTTCGAGCCAGGCGCGCGTCTCGTTGCGGAATTGTTCGAGATCAGCCGTCTCTGTTTCGCTCATGGTCGTTTCCATCAATCACTATCGGCTTGTTGGGCGCGACTCTGGGCCATCGCACTGCGGAATTCAACCACTTCCGCGGCCCGTCGTCCGCTATAGTCGCGCCACGGCGGTGCTTGAAAACAAAGAGGAAACGCGAATGCGCCTGAAACTTCTTTCGCCTGGCGAAATGAACGAGAGCCAGCGGCAGACCTATGACGAGTCGATTGCCGGCAAGCGCGGCAAGCCGCCGGCGCCGATGATGGCCTGGCTCAACAGCCCGGACATGGCCCGTCACGCCACGCGGCTCGGCGAGATCCTGCGCTACGACACGATCTTTCCGGCGAAGCTCTCGGAGATCGCGATCCTGGTGACGGCACGGCACTGGACCGCGCATTACGAATGGTATGCGCATAAGCGCCTCGCGCTTGCCGGCGGTATGGATCCTGAAATCATCGACGCGATCCGCGATCGACGCACGCCCGAGTTCGACGATCCCAAGGCCAGGATGATCTACGATCTCGCGAAGTCGCTGCATGAGGGCCACGGCGTCGAGAAGGGCCTCTACGATAAGGCGGTGCAGCTGCTCGGCGAACGCGGCGTGGTCGAGGTGATCGGGCTGTGCGGCTATTACACGATGGTGTCGATGACGCTGAACACGTTTGAGTTCGGGCTGCCCGAGGGCGCGGTGTTGGAGCTGTCATAGCTTCGTATCCGGACGCGCAATTGCGCATCCGGAAACACTGGGTTTCGGGATAAGGCCGTAGCGCTGTCCCGAAGCTCGGCTTATGTGGAGTTGATCAACGGAGCACGACCATGTCGGAGAACCAAGCCGTCGCCGCCGGCACCAGGATCGGCCACGTCCATCTCAAGGTCGCCGATCTCGATCGCGCGCTCGGCTTCTATTGCGGCGTGCTCGGCTTCGAGCTGATGCAGCGCATGGGCACCAGTGCGGCTTTCATCTCGGCCGGCGGTTATCACCACCACATCGGGCTCAACACCTGGGAGAGCAAGGGCGGCTCACCGCCGCCGCGGGGCACGACCGGGCTGTTTCACACCGCGATCCTCTATCCGACGCGGCCGGCGCTGGCGGACGCGCTGCACCGCGTGCTCTCGGCCGGCATTGCGCTGGACGGCGCCAGCGACCACGGCGTGTCCGAGGCGCTGTATCTGCGCGATCCCGACGAGAATGGCGTGGAGCTGTATTGGGACAAGCCGCGGGAGCAATGGCCGTTCGGGCCGGATGGCAAGCTCGCGATGTTCACGAAGCGGCTGGATGTCGAGGGCTTGCTGAAGCAGCGGGAGGGGTGATCTCCGCTCTCACCCCGTCATTGCGAGCGCAGCGAAGCAATCCAGAACCTTTCCGCGGAAGCAGTCTGGATTGCTTCGTCGCGAGGGCTCCTCGCAATGACGGAGTTTGTTGAGGCGCCGTCGCGCCTCTATGAAAGCCTTGCTCGCGGCTTGCCCCGCACCATGATCAGCGCCGCGGCTGTCAGCTCCAGCGCGATGCAGAGATAGAACGGCAGCGAATAGCCGCCGGAGAAATCGCGCAGGACGCCGACGACGCCGGGGCCGAACGCGTAGGTCACCTGGTTGATCGCGGTGTTGAGGCTGATCAGCACGCCGAACGAGGCGGAGTCGAACTCCTGCTGCACGATTAGCGACGGCAGGGTGATGAGATTGCCGACCGAGAAGCCGAACACCGCGCAGGCCGCGATCAGCATATAATCGTTGTGCAGATTGATCACGACGCACAGCGCGGCGGCCTGGCTCAGGAACGACAGCGCCGACGCCAGCCGCTGGTTGAGGCGGTCGATCACCATCGAGAACAGGACACGGCCGATCACCGCCATCGCAGTGAGCACAGCGACCGCCATGGCCGCACGCTCGCGCCCAATCACGGGATCGAGAAACGAGATCAGGTGCACGATGAAGCCGACCTGCGCGAACAGCACCAGCGCGAAGGCGATCGTCACCGTGAGGAAGCCGACATCGCGCAGCGCGCGCGAGCGGATCTCTGCCGATGATTGCGGCTTGGCCTTGGCAGCGTCTTGCCAGCCATGGAGATCGGGCGGCCGGCCGACGACCAGCAAAATCACCGGCAGCAGCAACACCAGCATGGCGCCGGAAGTGGCGAACATCGCGTTTCCGAAGCCGATATGGCTGATCATCGTCACCAGCAGCGGCACGCCGACGATGCCGCCAAAGCTCGCGCCATTCAGGGCGAGGCTGATCGCCATGCCGCGCTTCTGATCGAACCACAGGCTGATCGTGTTGGTGATCATGGCGAGACTGGTGCCGGCCCAGCCGAAGGCGAGCACGGCATCCGCCAGATAGAGCTGCCAGGGCTCGCGCACCGCGCCGATCGCGACCGCAGCGGCCGCCATCGCCACCGTGCCGGCGATCAGGCAAATCCGGGGGCCATGTTTCCGGACGGCTTCACCGACGAAGACGACCAGCAACGCACCGAACAGATAGAAGAACGTGGTGCCCGACGAGATCAGCGAGGCCGGCCAGCCCCGCGCGCGCTGCAGCTCAGCGACATAAACGCTCTGGCCGTAGAAGCCGAGCCCCCAGCCGAAGGTCGCAAGCAGGAAGCAGACCGCGACGATGCGCCAGCCTTCATAGCGGAGCGAGGATTCGTCGGCCGCGGGGTGTTGAGGATTGTCGAGCATGCTGCCTACTCCGTCATGCCCGGGCTCGTCCCGGGCATCCACGTTCTTCGATCTGCGCGTCCAAGACGTGGATGGCCGGGACAAGCCCGGCCATGACGCATTAACTAATAACTCGTACCCGAAAATCCCTTCGACAGTGATCGAAGCGTCAACGTTGCTGACAGCCTCCTGCCAACTCAGATCGCGTCCGGGAACTCGCCCATCGCGACCTCCAGCCGCGCCCTGCGGCGGCGCGCCCAGGACGCCAGCGAAAGCGCGACGAGGCCAAGCACAGCCGGCGGAAACACGACCATGTTCACGGCCGACCAGCCATAATTGGCGAGCAGCTGCCCCGACGCGAACGAGCCGATCGCCATCATGCCGAACACCAGGAAATCATTGAACGCCTGCACCTTGTTGCGTTCCTGCGGGCGGTGCGTCTCCAGCACCAGCGCGGAGGCACCGATGAAGGAGAAATTCCAGCCGATGCCGAGCACGATCAGCGTCGCCCAGAAATGCATCGCGGTGACGCCGGAGAGACCGATGCCGGCGGCGCCCGCTTCCAATAGCAAACCGGCGGCGACGATTCTGGGTGCACCGAAGCGGGCGATCAGCGCACCGGTGAAGAAGCTCGGGCCGTACATCGCGACGATGTGCCATTGAATGCCGAAATTGGAATCGGATAGACTGAGGCCACACATCTTCATGGCGAGCGGCGCCGAGGTCATCACCAGATTCATCATGGGATAGGAGATGACGCCGCACAGTGCGGCCGCGATGAAGCGCGGCTGGGTCACGATGGTGAGCAGCGGCCGGCCGCCGTGCAGATCGGCCGGAGCCGGCTTCGGCATATCGACGCCGGCGACGATGCCCATCGCGACCAGCGCGACCGCCGCCTGCACCAGGAAGCTGAAGGCGAACAGATAGGGCGACCAGATGTCCATGGTCCATTGCACCAGCTGCGGACCGAGCACACCGGCGAACACGCCACCCGCCATCACCCACGATACGGCCTTGGGCCGGTAGGCCGCGCTGGCACCGTCGGCGGCCGCGAAGCGATAGGATTGCGCCACCGAGCCGTAGAGGCCGCCGAGGAAGGTCGCGAGACAAAACAGCGCGAACGAGGCGTGCAGGATCGCGAACGACCCGATGACACCGGTGAGCGCGCCAAGGCCGGTGCCGATGACAAAAGCCCATCGGCGGCCGAAGCGGCGCGAGATCGCGCCGGTCGGCAGCGTGCCGGCCGCAAGCCCAACCACGTACATCGACAGCGGCACGGTCGCGAGCGACATGTCAGGCGCGAGCGTGGCGCCGACGATCGAGCCGGTGGCGAAGATCACCGCCGAATTGGCGCCGGTCAGCGCTTGGGCTGCGGCGAGGCGCACGACGTTGCCGCGCACGCGGACGTCATCGGCAATCTCATTGGCTGAAGTCACATCTAGCATCGGCATTTCCGCCCGCAGGGTCCTTTAAGTAAAAGGCTTGTAAGTAAAAGGCTTGGTGATTCCCGGCACTATGGCGGGGTGCGGAAGGGCGGGCAACCGGCGCAAACGGGCGCAGGCCATGCCTCTGACGCAATCGGATGGACCATACCGGACCGCGCTCTTGACGGCTTGCGCGCGATCAAATCCTATCCGCCGCGCGATCTCAGGGAGTTTCGTTCATGTCCGTCGATAACAGGCCTACGCCCAGCGCTCCCGACGACGATCCCTGGCTCTGGCTAGAGGAGATCGAAGGCGCCCGCGCGCTCGATTTCGTCGAGAAGCAGAACCGCCTGACGCTGGATAGATTCGGCGGCGCGGCGTTCGAACGAGACCGCGACACGCTTGCGGCGATCTATGACCGTCCGGACAACATTCCCTATGTCGGCCGGCGCGGGGCGCATCTGCACAATGTCTGGAAGGATGCCGCCAACCCGCGCGGGCTGTGGCGGCGGACCACGCTGGCGGAGTTTCGCAAACCCAATCCGGCGTGGGAGATCGTGCTGGACATCGACAAGCTCGCCGCGAGCGAGGGCGAGGACTGGCTGCTGAGCTCGATCAGCTCCCAGCCGGGACACTCGCGGGTCATCTTGAGCCTGTCGCGCGGCGGCAGCGACGCCGTCACCTTGCGGGAATTCGATGCGGATACGAAGAGCTTTGTTGCTGACGGCTTTACGCTGCCGGAAGCCAAGGGCGGCGTCGATTGGCTCGATCCGGACACGCTGCTGCTGTCCAGCGCCTATGGCGATGACATGGTGACGAGCTCCGGATATGCGAGGACCGTTCGCCTGTGGCGGCGTGGCGAGAGCGTCGATCAAGCGCAGATCATCCTCCAGACCGCGGCCGATCATATGGGGATCTTCGGCAGCGTGGACGATACCGGCGCGAAGCCGCGCGCCTGGATCATCGACCAGATCGACTTTTTCAATTACGGCATCTGGCTGCGCGACGAAGCCGGCACCACGACGAAGCTCGACCTGCCGACCGGCATCTGGATGCAGGCGCATGGCGACTGGTTCGCGATGAAGCTGCGCACAGACTGGTCGGTCGAAGGACGAACCTATGCCGCCGACGCCCTGCTCGGCATCTCGCTCTCATCGTTCCTCGCCGGCAGCCGCGACTTCACTTCTCTGTTCGAGCCCGGACCGCGGCGAGCGCTACAGGGTTTTTTCTGGGCCGCGGGCAAGCTGGTGCTGTCGATCCTCGACGAGCTGAAGCCGCGATTCGAGATCCGCACGCCATCCGCCGCGGGCTGGAGCCGCGAGACGCTCGGCGGTCTTCCCGAGATCGGCGTCGTCGATGTCTGGCCGCTCGATCGCCATTCGTCCGAGAGCAATGGCGACCTGCTCGCCAATGTGCAGGACCCGCTGACGCCGCCGTCGCTGCTGCTGATCGAGCGCGGCGTCGAAAGCCCGACGGTCTTGAAGCAGGCGCCGAGAACGTTCAACGCCGACGGCCTCATGGTGTCGCAGCACGAGGCGATCTCGGTCGACGGCGAGCGCATTCCCTATGTGCAGACCGGCCCGGCGGGCGAGACCGGCGATGCGCCGGTCTATATGAGCGCCTATGGCGGCTTCGGTCTCGCTGTGAAGCCACACTACGATTCGTCGCTCGGCAAGCTGTGGCTGGAGCGCGGCGGCACCGTTGTGCAGGCGAATCTGCGCGGCGGCGGCGAGTTCGGCACGCGCTGGCACGATGCCGGCCGTTTCGCCGGCAAGAGGCTGTCGCATGATGATTTCGCAGCCGTTGCCGCCGATCTCGTCCGCCGCGGCGTGACGCAGCCAAAGCGCATCGCCGCGCAAGGCGGATCGAACGGCGGCATCCTCATCACCAACATGCTGGTGCGATACCCCGAGCGTTTCGGCGCGCTGTTCTGCACCATCCCGCTGATCGACATGCGCCGCTACACCAAGCTGCTCGCGGGCGCGAGCTGGATCGCGGAATATGGCGATCCCGACAAGCCCGAGGAATGGGAGTGGCTGAAGACCTACTCCGCCTATCACAATGCAAAACCAGGTCAGCCCTATCCGCCGATCCTGATCGCCACCACACGACGCGACGACCGCGTCCATCCCGGCCACGCGCGCAAGATGGCGGCGAAGCTGCAGGCGATGGGTTACGAGGCCTGGTTCTACGAGCCGGCCGCCGGCGGCCACGGCTACGGCAAGGACAACAAGGAGCGCGCCGGCTTCCAGGTGCTCGGATTCCAGTTCTTGAAGGAGAAGATTGGTTGGCGGGATGAATGCTAGCGTTTGGCGCGCTGACGCTTCCACATCGTCATGGCCGGGCTTGTCCCGGCCATCCACGTCTTAGCTTGCGGAGCAAAGAACGTGGATGCCCGGGACAAGCCCGGGCATGACGACGTCCCGAATTAACCCCGCGCAAATACCAGCGTCAGATTGTTCGCGGGCATGTCGATGGTATCGACGAGACGAAGACCCGCACCGCGCGCCAGCGTCTCGACATCGCCGAGATCGCGCACGCCCCAGGCGGGATTGCCGTCGCGCAAGGAAGTGTCGAACACGGCATTGCTGAGTGCGGTGTGCTTGCCGTCGCGCTTGAACGGGCCGTAGAGGATCAGCTGGCCGTCAGACCGCAAGTACCGGCCGGCACCGGCGAACAGGCCCTCGGCCACCGTCCAGGGCGCAATGTGGATGACATTGGCGCAGAACACGGCCGCAAGATTGTTCGGCCCCTGCCCGCTCTTCATCTCCGGGCACCAGTCGGGGTCGGACAGATCGATCCGCAACGGCGAGCGGACGTTCTTCAACCCCGAATGCACGCGCCAGGCCTCGATGCTCTTCACATGGCGCTGGTTGAGGTCGCTCGGCCACCAGACCAGATCGGGCGTGTGACGGGCGAAATGGACCACATGCTGGCCGGTTCCACTGCCGACCTCGACCACGTCGCCCGACCGCCCAATGAGATGCTTTCCGAGCGCTGTCCAGAGCGGCTCATGATTGCGATGGAACGCCGGCGCATCGAGACGGCCGTCGGATTCGACCCGCCCACCATCCCTGCCAAATTCAACGACATATTCAGCCAATTCATGTCCCCGGAAAACGAGAAAAGCAGACCAAAACGCAACAGGGGCAAAACGCCCCGAACGCGTGCCGGTTGAAGCCGGCTTGATGAACGATCTATCTCTTCAGTTGCAATGCGGAAGATATTAACGCCATTTTGTGCCCTGCATAGTCTTGATTGTCAGGGCATGCCCTTTGTGCTTTTGAACATTATCTTTTGCAGACATCATAAGCCTCGGAACGACGCCTTGACCGCCTTTCCTCGCAAGCCCGCCCTGCTCCTCGCGCTGGTCGTCCTCACGGGCCTCGCCGCGCGCCCGGCGTGGGCGCAGTCCGCCATCGCCGAGGGCCAAAAGCTCGCCTTCGACCGCGGCAAGGGCAATTGCCTGACCTGTCACGTCATCAAGGGCGGCGATTTGCCAGGCACCATCGGGCCCGAGCTGAAGGACATCAAGACAAAATACCCCGACCGCAACGAGCTGGTCGCGATCCTGTTCGACGAGACCAAGCGCAATCCGCAGACCATGATGCCGCCGTTCGGCCGCAACCGGCTTTTGACCGACCAGGAGATCAGCGCGATCGTTGATTTCCTGCAGACGCTGTAACGGCAGGCCCAGGAGACCTGAGATGACTGCACATACCGGCCCTCATCCGACGCGGCGCCTGATCCTTCAGGGCGCTGCCTCGGTCGCGCTGATCGGCCTCGGCAATCTGCCGTTTGCGCCTGTGCGCGCCGCGGCCAACGACAAATATCCGGAAGAGGCGTTCAAGCTGAAGAACGAGGCCGACGCGATCAAGGCACTCTACGGCAAGACCGCCGAGCCCTCCGACAAGGTCAGGCTCGATGCGCCCGAGATCGCCGAGAATGGCGGCGTGGTGCCGATCTCGGTGACGACGACGCTCGACAAGGTCACCTCGATCTCGCTCTTTGTCGCCGAGAACCCGAACGCGCTCGCAGCAAGCTACAAGATTGCTGAGGGCACGATGCCTGCTGTCGCCAACCGCCTGAAGATGGCCAAGACCAGCAACGTGACCGCGATCGTGGAAGCCGACGGCAAGCTCTACAGCGCGACCAAGGAAGTGAAGGTCACCGTCGGCGGCTGCGGCGGCTAGGAGAATCCAGATGACATCCAGCATTCGCGTCCGCGCAACATCCAACGGCGACATCACCGAGGTGCAGACGCTGATCCAGCACCCCATGGACACCGGCCTGGTGAAGGACGCCAAGGGCGAGCTGATTCCCGCGCACTACATCCAGCAGCTGAAGTTCGCGTGTAACGGCAAGGACGTGTTCGTTGCCAATTGGGGCACCGCGGTCTCCAAGGACCCCTACGTCAAGTTCAGCTTCAAGGGCGCCAAGAAGGGCGACGACCTCAAGATCTCCTGGACCGACAGCAAGGGTGGGTCCGACGAGACCACCGCGAAGATCGCGTGATGAGGCCCGCCACCTCCCTCCTGCTTGGCTCGTTGAGCGCCGCGCTCGTCGCGTTCGCGCTCACCTCTCCGCGCGTGATTGCGGCCGACAAGGTCGATCCCGTCGCGGATGCCAAGGCGTTCCAGAATTTCTTCTTCCAGAAATTTCCTGATGTGAAGCACGAGGATTTCGTCAACGGTCCTTATTCCATGAACGAGGACATGAAGCGGCAATGGCAGGAGAAGGAAGAGTTTCCGCCCTACGAGTTCGCACTGGACGCCGGCAAGGAGATGTTTGCGACACCGTTCAAGAACGGCAAGACCTATGCTGATTGCTTCCCGAATGGCGGCATCGGCATTCGCCAGAACTATCCTTATTTCGACACGAGGGAAGGCAAGGTCGTCACGCTCGAGCTCGCGCTCAACCGCTGCCGCGAGGCCAATGGCGAGGCGCCCTACTCCTACGTCAAGGACGAGATGGCCTCGCTCACGGCGTACATGGCCTTCACCTCGCGCGGCAAGCCGATGGACATCAAGATCCCGGATGATCCCCGCGCGCTCGAAGCGTTCGAGAACGGCAAGCGCTATTTCTACACCCGCCGCGGCCAGATGAACTTCTCCTGCGCGAGCTGCCACGTGCAGAGCCCGGGCGAGCGCATCCGCGCCGAGATCCTGGCGCCGGCGCTCGGCATCTTGAACGCCTTGCCGATCTACCGCTCCGAATGGAGCGGCATGGGCACCACCAGCCGCCGCTTCATCACCTGCAACAGCCAGACCCGCGCGGTTCCGCTGGAGCCGCAGGCGGACGAATATCGCGACGTCGAATACTTCCTCTCCTACGTCGCCAACGGCCTGCCGATTTCGGGACCAGGAGCGCGGCCATGAAGCGGTCACTTCCTATCGCCATGTTGCTGGCCCTGAGCTTCGCGCCGATGGCGCGCGCGGCAAATGAAGCGGACTACAAGGCGGCCTACGCTGCTGCGGAGACCGCATCCAAGGAGGCGGCTGCATTGCGCAACCAGTGGACCACCACCGTCTCGACGCTGGCGGCAGCAAAAAAGGCCGCAGATGGCGGCGATTTCGACCGCGCCGTCGCCGCAGCCAAGGAGGCCGAGGCGCTGGCGAAAGCATCCATCTTCCAGGCGACGTCTGAAAAAGAGGCCTGGAAGGCGATGGAAATCCGCTAGGCTAACGTCTGTGGAACTGTCGTTGAGAGGCGCGAAGAAATTTAGATGCCCATCCGCCGCCGCGATCTCCTGAAGGGCACAGCCGGCATTGCCGCCTCGCTCGGCCTGCCGCGACTGGCGCGCGGCGCCGAGACCGCGAGCATTTACGACATCGAGCGGTTCGGCAATGCGCGGATCCTGCACCTCACCGACACGCATGCGCAGCTCAACCCGGTCTATTTCCGCGAGCCCAGCGTCAATATCGGCATCGGCGAGATGGCGGGACGACCGCCGCATCTGGTCGGTCACGCTTTCCTGGAGCGCTTCGGCATCCGGCCCGACAGCGCCGACGCCTATGCCTTCACTAGCGTCGAATTCGAAAAGTCAGCCGGCCGCTTCGGCAAGCTCGGCGGCTTCGCCCATCTGAAGACGCTGATCGACCGCCTGCGCGGCGATGTCGGCGAGAAGCGCACCATGCTGGTCGACGGCGGTGATCTTTGGCAGGGCACCGGGCTCGCCAACATCATGCAGGGCCGCGACATGGTCGAGGTCGCCAATCTGCTCGGCATCGAGGCGATGACCGGGCATTGGGAGTTCACCTATGGCGAGCAGGTGCTGCGTGACAATCTCGAGCACTTCAAGGGCGAGTTCCTGGCGCAGAACGTCTTCCTGACCGAGGAAGCCGCGTTCAACGACGCCCCCGCCTTCGACAAGACGACGGGGCGCGTGTTCAAGCCATCGATCATCAGGGAGATCGGCGGTCATCGCGTCGCGATCATCGGCCAGGCCTTTCCTTACGTGCCGATCGCGCATCCCAAGCGCTTCACGCCGGACTGGACGTTTGGCATTCGCGAGGAAGAGCTCCAGAAGCATGTCGACAGCTTGCGCGGCAGCGACAAGGTCGATGCGGTGATCCTGCTGTCGCACAACGGCATGGACGTCGACCTCAAGCTCGCAAGCCGCGTCACCGGCATCGACGTCATCCTCGGCGGCCACACCCATGATGCCGTGCCGCAACCGATCGCCGTGAAGAACGCTGGCGGTACGACGCTCGTTACCAATGCCGGCTCCAACGGGAAGTTTTTGGGCGTGCTCGATCTCGCGCTCGACAAGGGCAAGGTCGGCGACGTCAAGTATCATCTGCTGCCGGTCTATTCCGAGCTGCTCAAGCCCGATCCGGCGATGGCCGAGCTGATCGGCCGGCTGCGTGCGCCGTTCGTGACCGACTGGTTGGAGAAGATCGCAACGCCGGACCGGCTGCTCTATCGCCGCGACAATTTCGCCGGCTCGGTCGACGACCTGATCTGCACCGCGCTGCGCGCCGAGCTCGATGCCGAGATCGCGCTGTCGCCGGGCTTCCGCTGGGGCGTCACCGCGCTCTCGGGCCAGCCGCTGACTATGGAGGATGTGCTCGCGGAGACCGCGATCACCTATCCCGAAACCTATGTGCAGGAGATGACCGGCGCCCAGATCAAGGACGTGCTGGAAGGTATCTGCGACAATCTCTTCAACGCCGATCCCTATTATCAGCAGGGCGGCGACATGGTGCGCGCCGGTGGGCTCAGCTACACATGCAGCCCCACCAACGCGATCGGCAGCCGCATCGCCGAGCTCAAGCTCGCCAATGGCAAGGCGCTCAGCGCCGTCAGGCACTACAAGGTCGCAGGCTGGGCCTCGGTCAATGGCCAGCAGGGCGCACCGGTGTGGGACGTCGTCGGCAAATATCTGCGCTCGGGCCGGATGTTTCAGGAGCGGCTCGGCACCGGCGTCACGCTGAAGGGCGTCGACGGCAATCCAGGCATTGCAGGATAGAGGATGATGCGGTCGCAAATTTTTCGCGCAATGCTGCTGGCGTTGCTCTCCTTGGTCGCGCCGACGCTGGCTTCTGCGCAACAGGTGCCGCTCCAGGACAAGCCGTTCGCCGAGCACAAGATCGTGCTGCAGCTCTCAGATAGCGATGCGAAGAAGCAGGCCCTGGTGCTGAGTGTCGCCAACAATCTGCTGAAGGCTTACGACCCCGACAAGATCGCCGTGGAGATCGTCGCCTTCGGTCCCGGCATCGACTTGCTGCTGTCCGGCAGCGAGCGCCGCAAGCAGGTCGAGAGCCTGATCGCGCAGGGCGTGCGGTTCGACATCTGCCTCAACACGGTCGACACGATCGAGCGGGAGACGGGCAAGCGGCCGGAGTTCATTCCGGCGGCGACGCCGGTGCAGGTGGGCGTCGGGCAGATCCTGCTTCTGGCGGAGAATGGGTACACGTTGGTGAGGCCCTGAGGCTTCGGCCGTGGCACGGGGCAGCGACATACTCACTGTCATTCCCCGCGGAGGCGGGGAATCCAGTACGCCGCAGCCTCTCTGCATCCGCTTCGCTGTCTCTGGAATACTGGATCGCCCGCCTTCGCGGGCGATGACAGCGGGGCGTCTCGAGCAGGTGAGCCCGGAACGCCGGCCGCTGACTCCGCAATAAAAATTTTCTAAATTTTCTTGCTTCGGCAGTGACTTACTTCTCTTTATGCTCCCGGATGTAGTAGAATCCTCGAAACCAGTCCACGCCGGGTCCTGCCATGATCTTTCGCCAGCTCTTCGACAGCATTTCGGGCACCTACAGCTACGTCCTTGCCAGCCGCCCCGGCGGCGAGGCGCTGATCCTTGATCCCGTGCTGGAGAAGGTCGACCGCTATTGCCAGCTGCTGCGCGAGCTCGACCTCAAGCTGGTCAAGGCGGTCGACACCCATCTGCATGCCGATCACGTCACCGGCCTCGGCGAGCTGCGCGACCGCACGCATTGCATGACCGTGATGGGCGACCAGACCAAGGCCGACGTGGTGGCGATGCGGGTCGCCGACGGCGACAAGGTGACGATCGAGGGCCTGTCGCTCGACGTGATGTACACGCCCGGCCACACCGACGATTCCTACTCCTACCTGATGGGCGACCGCGTCTTCACCGGCGATACGCTGTTGATCCGCGGCACCGGCCGCACTGATTTCCAGAACGGCTCGTCGCGCGCACAGTACGAATCGATCTTCAACCGCCTCTTGAAGCTGCCGGACGAGACGATGGTGTTCCCGGCACACGACTACAAGGGCGACACCGTCTCCACCATCGGCGAGGAGAAGCGCTACAATCCGCGGCTCCAGGTGCGCTCGGTCGACGAATATATCGAGCTGATGGCGAACCTGAAGCTGCCCAATCCGAAGATGATGGATGTGGCGGTGCCGGCCAACATGCGGGTCGGCCTGCATCAGGAAGAGCTGGAGAAAGAGGGCCGTGCACTCAGCGCCGCCGAGGCGATCCGTTCGCTCCGCCGACCCGATATTCTGCTGGTGGATCTGCGCGAGAGCAATGAGCGGATGAAGCACGGCATGATCGAAGGCGCGCTGCACACGCCCTATCCGAGCGTCGAGGAAAGCCTCAAGCCCGGCGGCATGCTGCGCGAGGTCGCGGCCGCCATGGGCCGCCGCGTCGTGTTCTTCTGCGCCTTCGGCGAACGCTCGGCGATGGCTGTTGCCGCAGCCAAGGAGGCCGGATTGTCCAACACCGCCCACATCGCAGGCGGCATCGATGCCTGGAAGAAGGCGGGCGGGCCGGTGGTGCACGCCTGACATTCATCGCCGCGGGCTTGAGATAAGTCAGGAACCGCAAGGTGTTTGCGGGTAGGATGGAGGACGCATCACCATCCGGGATCAGTCATGGCCAAGACCGGCAAGCCGAGCGAACCGCCGAAGACGAAGACCGCAGACGAGAAGGCCAAGAAGCCCCGGCCGCCACGCGACACCGACGACGATTGCGAAGACGGCGACATCGCCACGCCGAAGCGTGATCGTTATGGCAACGATGATGAGCCGTTGTGAGGTCGCACGGAGCCGTTATTGAGCGCGAGCCCTAACCACGCTTTCCGCCGCCCCACCCGCGCTACCTGCCATGCGCCGGCGTTCATGGACAAATAACCGCTGTCCCCGATAGTTTGCGCGCCTCCAGGGACTGAAACGGGACTACGATGGTCGACGTTCTCGCCGCACCGCAACAAGGCAAGGCGGACAGCGCGCTGCGCACGCTGACCGGGATCTCGATCGCGCATTGGGTCAGCCATTTCCATCTGCTGGTCCTGCCGATGCTGTTCCCGTTCCTCAAGAGCCAGCTCGGCGTCGGCTATGTCGAGCTCGGGTTCGCGCTGACCGTATCGGCCGTCGTCTCCGGGCTGACGCAGGCACCGACCGGCTATCTCGTCGACCATTTTGGCGCACGCAAGATCCTGCTGGGCGGACTGACGCTCGGCGGGCTCGCGCTGATCCTGCTCGGCCTGCACCTGAGCTACACCTCGCTGATCGCCTGCGCCGTGCTGCTTGGCCTCGCCAACAGCGTCTATCATCCCGCCGATTACGCGATCCTGGCCGAGCACATGGACGAGGCGCGGATGGGTCGCGCCTTCTCGATCCACACCTTTGCCGGCTATCTTGGTGGCGCCGTTGCGCCGGCGATCGTCGCGGCGCTCGTCACCGTCTCCGGCGGCACAGGCGCCATCATCGCCTCGGGTGCGATCGGCGTGCTGGTGGCGCTGCTGCTGGTCGCCATGAACATTCCCGATGCCGGCGCGCACAAGACCAGGCCGGGCAACGCGAACATGCCGAAGCAGGCCGTCATCACGCCAGCGCTGATCACGCTGACCGCGCTGTTCATGCTGCTCAGCCTGTCGGTTGCCGGCATCAACAATTTCGGCGTGGTGGCGCTGATGAGCGGCTACGGCGCTACTTATTCCATCGCCAATGTCGCGCTGACCGCGTTCCTCGGCGCCAGCGCCGCGGGCGTGCTCGCGGGCGGCTTCCTCGCCGACCACACCGAGCGCCACGGCTATGTCGCCGCCGCCTGCTTTGCCGCAAATGCCGCCATCGTGCTGCTGATCGCGATGGTCACGCTGCCCGGATGGGCCTTGACCGCCACGATGGCGTCCGCGGGTTTCCTCTCCGGCGTGATCGCGCCGTCGCGGGACATGCTGGTGCGCAACGCCGCGCCTCCCGGCGCTGCCGGTCGCGCCTTCGGCATCGTCTCCACCGGCTTCAATCTCGGCGGGATCGTCAGCCCGCTGCTGTTCGGCTGGATCATGGACCAGAGCGCGCCGCACTGGGTGTTCGGTGCGTCGGTGATCTTCATGGTCGCAACGGTGGTGCTGTCGCCGTTCACGGAGCGGAAGGCGAAAGCTGCGTCGAATTGAGGGGCGCTATCGCCACGAATTCCGTCGTCGTCCCGGCGACGGTCTTGTTCTGGCCGGCTTCTAACTGCCCCCTTACGTCAGCGACACCACGCCCTTCGGTTCAGCGGACTGCGGAGTCGCACCGCGCGTCAGCCTCGCGCGCTCCGTGTTCGGCCAGAGCAAGAGCAAGCCGAGCAGGCCGGAGCCGACCATGATCACGGCGTTGATGGTGAAGCCGGTCATGTAGCCGTCGACCATGCTGCCGGCGCGCTGGATCACGGTGCCCATCACGTTCGGCGCGATGATGCCCGAGAGCGTGTAGAGCGCGCCGTAGATCGCGAGGATCGCGCCGCGCTGCGAAGCCGGCGTGAATTCGCCGAGCATCGGCGGGCAGACGACGTAGATCGCGCCGCAGAGCCCAGGGCCGACCACAAGCATCGCGATCTTCAGCCCCACACCCGGGGCGTACGGCATCGCCGCCAGGATCAGGCCGCCGATGATCAGCGGCACTGAGCCGAGCACGCCGCGGGAGACACGAGTCGTGTAGCCGCGCGCCATCATCACCTGCGAGATCCAGCCGGTCAGGATGACGACGGTGGCGCCGAACACCCAGGGCAGGATCGATATCCAGCCGGCGTCCGATTGCGAGAAGCCAAGCCCCTTGACGATGAAGGACGTGAACCAGGTGAGGCCCAGCGACAGCGCCCAATAGGCGCCGAAGGTCGCGGCCACGCAGCCGATGAAAGTGCGCGAGGTGAGCAGCTGGACGTAGGGAATTTTCGTCTCTGTGGCCGCGAGGACCTGTGTGTTCTCGAGCGGACCTTCCTTGCCGAAGGTGAGCCAGGCGCAAACCCAGATCAGGCCGACCACGCCGAGCGCGCCGAAGGCATAGTGCCAGGAATAGTTGACAATGATCCAGTTCAGCATCGGCACGGCGAGGATGACACCGAAGGCCGAGCCCTGCGTCAGGATCGCGGTCGGCAGCGTGCGCTTCTCGTCGGGGAACCATTTGTAGATGGCGTGCATCGCCACCGAAGCCGCCGGACCTTCGCCGGCGCCGAGCACGATGCGGCAGATCAAGAGCGTGGTGAAGGAAACGGTGCCGACCATCGGAAACTGCGCCAGCGCCCAGATCACGGCGAGCGTCAGCAGCACCCAGCGCGTCGCCACCTTGTTGACGATGAAGCCGACCACGATGGCCGAGATCGAGAACAGGAAGAAGAACGACGAGCCGAGAAAGCCGAACTGCTCCGGCTCGAGCTTCAAATCGGTCATGATCGGAACGCCGGCGAGGCCGACGACGATCTTGTCGGCGAAGTTCACCAGCATGAACAGAAACAGGAGGAATGTGACCGTCCAGGCGCCCTTTGGCGTTTCCGCAGCCGTCCCCGTGGTCTTGCTTGCCGCTATGGGCGTTCCCTGAGCGCTCATCGTTCTCCCCGTATGTTCTTTTGGCACTTTTATGATTTGGCCGTTGCTGGAGCTAACAACGGCTTGAACGGCAACGCAACCCCGGCATTTCCACGGCAAGTGTGCTACGCAGCATTGAGCTAATTCCGTCCGGCGCATTGATCTTGCTGAGCATCCGAAACCTCTCCAAAACCTTCGTCTCGGCCGCCGAGCCGGTCCATGTGCTGCGTGGCGTCGATCTCGACCTGAAGGCCGGCGAGCGCGTCGCGCTGACCGGCGAATCCGGCAGCGGCAAGAGCACGCTGCTGCACCTGATCGCCGGGCTGGATGCCGCCGATGGCGGCTCGATCCGGCTGGAGGACACCGAGGTCACCAAGTTGTCGGACGCCGGCCGCGCCGGCTTGCGGCGCGACAAGGTCGGCCTGGTTTTTCAGCAGTACAATCTGATCCCGAGTCTCTCGGTCGCAGACAATCTCGCCTTCCAGGCGCGCATCGCCGGCCGGCATGATGCCGCCTGGACCAGGGAGCTGGTCGAGCGGCTCGGCCTCGGCGGCCTGCTCAAGCGCTATCCCGAGCAATTGTCGGGCGGCCAGCAGCAGCGGGTTGCGATCGGCCGGGCCCTGGCGACAAAACCACTGCTGCTGCTCGCGGATGAGCCGACCGGCAACCTGGATGAAGACACCGCCGACGACGTGCTGGCGCTGACGCGCGATCTCGTCACGCGCACCGGCTGCAGTTTCCTGATGGTGACGCACAGCCTGCATCTGGCCGGCACGCTCGACCGTCACGTCGTCCTCCATGCGGGGCGGATCGCATGAGACGCGCGCTGTGGGTGCTCGCGGTGCTGCTCAGCCATTGGCGTCGGCACAGGATGCAGTTTGCGACGCTTCTGATCGGGCTGATCGCGGCGACTGCGCTGTGGAGCGGCGTGCAGGCGATCAACCAGCAGGCCCGCAGCGCCTATGACCGCGCGGCCGCGACGTTTGGCGGCGTGCGCACGGCCATGCTGGTCGCGTCCAACGCGGCGACCTTCCCGCAAGACCTGTTCATAAAACTCCGGCGCGCGGGCTGGCCGGTTTCGCCGGTGCTGGAAGGCCGGGTTCAAATCAATGGACGCGCGATGCGGCTGCTCGGCATCGAGCCGGTGACGCTGCCGGCTGACGTCGGCAACGCGCCGCGCCTCGGGGCGGCGGATCTCAGCAGTTTCGTTGCCGCGCCCGGCCAGACGCTGGTCGCGCAGGAGACGCTGAACGATCTGCACGAGCAAGACGGCGCGACGCCCTCGATCAGCAGCGGCGCAAAGCTGCCGCCACTACACGTGCAGCCGGAGCTCGTGCCCGACGTGCTGGTGGTCGACATCGGCGTTGCGCAGCGGCTCCTGAACAAACCCGATCAGCTGTCGCGCCTGCTGATCGGCGAGGCGAAGGGCAAGCCGGCGCAGCTCGCCAGTGTCGTCGGCGACCAATTGCAGCGGGTCGAGCCAACCGCGGAGACCGAGCTGGAACGGCTGACCGACAGCTTCCATCTCAACCTCACCGCCTTCGGCCTGTTGTCGTTCTTCGTCGGCCTCTTCATCGTCAACTCGGCCGTGGGCCTCGCCTTCGAGCAGCGGCTGCCGATGCTGCGGACCTTGCGGGCCTGCGGCGCCTCGGCGCGGCTGGTTAATACGGTGCTGGTGGTCGAGCTGGTGGCGCTGGCGCTGGTCGCCGGCCTGATCGGGCTCGTCTGCGGCTACTTCATCGCGGCCGCGCTGCTGCCCGACGTGGCGGCGTCACTGCGCGGGCTCTATGGCGCGCAAATTTCGGGGCAGCTCACGTTAAAGCCTGAATGGTGGCTCGCCGGGATCGGCATCAGCGTCGCGGGCGCGCTTATGGCGGCCGCGACCAGCCTGATCAAGGCTGTCAGGATGCCGGTGCTGGCGACCGCGCAGCCGTACGCCTGGCAGCAGCGGCAGCGGCGCTGGCTGATCCTGCAAAGCGTTGCGGCCTGCGCCGTGCTCGCGGTCGCGCTGTTGCTGCTTCATTACGGGCAATCGCTGATCGCGGGCTTTGGCGTGCTGGCAGCCTTGATGTTCGGCGCGGCGCTGATCCTGCCGGCCTTCCTCGAGGTACTCCTGCTCGCCGGCCAGCATTTTGCGCGCGGGCCGTTGGCGCTGTGGTTCTGGGCGGACAGCCGGCAGCAGCTGTCCGGATTGTCGCTGGCGCTGATGGCGCTGCTGCTTGCGCTCGCCGTCAACGTCGGGGTATCCACCATGGTGGAGACGTTCAGCCGCACCTTTGTCGGCTGGCTCGATGGACGGCTCGCCGCCGACGTCTACATCAGCGCCGCCGACAATGCGCAAGGCACGGCGATCCGCAACTGGCTGAAGGACCGCAGCGAGGTTCAGGCGATCCTGCCGGGCGGGCGCGCGGAGACGCAGGTTCAGGGACAGCCGGTGGAGCTGCTCGGCCTGCCCGATCACGCGCTCTATCGCGAGCGCTGGCCGCTGCTGGAGAACGCGCCGCGCGCCTGGACGCAACTGGTGCCGGGCAATGCCGCCTTCATCAGCGAGCAGCTGAGCCGCCGCTTGAACGTCCGCGTCGGCGATGTCATCGAGGTGCCGGCGCCGGGCGGGACCTGGGAGCTCGACATCGTCGGCATCTATGCCGATTACGGCAATCCCAAGGGACAGCTCGCGGTGAATGTCGCGGCGCTGATCCGGCAGTTTCCGCAAACGCCGCAGACGCGGATCGGGCTTATTGTGCCGCGGGACAGGATTCCCGGCTTGATCGCAGCACTGCAGAAACAGTTCGCGCTCGACGACCGCGCCGTGGCCGACCAGGCGACGGTGAAGGCCGAATCGATCCGCATCTTCAAGCGCACCTTTGCGGTGACGTCGGCGCTGAATGCCTTCACGCTCGGCGTCGCCGGCATCGCGCTGCTGACCAGCCTGCTGACGCTGGCGAACTCCCGTCTGCCGCAGCTCGCGCCGCTCTGGGCGATCGGCATCACCCGGCCGCGCCTCGCCGCGATCGAGCTGACCAAGACGCTGTCGGTTGCGCTGTTCACGTCGCTGCTGGCCGTGCCGCTCGGGCTCCTGGTGGCGTGGTGCCTGATCGCGATCGTGAATGTGAAGGCATTCGGCTGGCGGCTGCCGTTCCATGTGTTTCCGCTGCAACTGGTCGAGCTGGTCACGGTCGCACTGATCGCCTCGCTGCTGGCCGCACTGCTGCCGGTGTTGCGGCTGGCGCGGATGCAGCCGGCAAGCCTCGCCAAGGTGTTCGCCAATGAGCGCTGATAAACTCTCGCGGCGCGCCTTTGCCGGCGGCCTCGCCGCGCTCGCGCTTGCACGCCGCGCACATGCGCAAGGCTATGCCGGGCTCGGCGAGGCCGCCGACGGCTTTGCGAAGGTCACGCCTGGAAAGGTGTTCGCCTTCCCCGCCGATCACGGGCCACATCCGGCGTTTCGCATCGAATGGTGGTATCTGACGGCGAATCTGGTCGACAGCAATGGCGCTGCTTGCGGGCTGCAATGGACGCTGTTTCGCCAGGCCGCAAAGCCGGGGCCACAAGGCGAAGGCTGGGCCAATCAGCAGATCTGGATGGCGCACGCCGCGGTGACGCGCGCCGACACGCACCGCTTCAACGAGCTGTTTTCGCGCGGCGGCATCGGTCAGGCCGGCGTCGAGGCAAAGCCGCTCGCGGCCTGGATCGACGATTGGGAGATGAAGGGATCCGAGCGCACCGACGATCGCAGCCTCTCGCCGGTGACGCTGAAGGCATCCGGCACCGACTTCAACTATGCGCTCACGCTTGAAGCGGATCGCCCGGTCGTCTTGCAGGGCGACGGCGGCTATAGCCGCAAGTCCGAACGCGGACAGGCATCCTACTATTACAGCCAGCCGTTCTACCGTGCGCGCGGCACCCTCAGCGTCGACGACAAGCCGGTCGACGTCTCCGGCGAGGCCTGGATGGACCGGGAATGGAGCAGCCAGCCGCTCGACGCCGACCAGACCGGCTGGGACTGGCTGTCGCTGCATCTTTCCTCAGGCGACAAGCTGATGCTGTACCGGCTGCGCCAGAAGGACGGCAAGGATTATCCGTTCGGCAACTGGATCGGTGCCGACGGCCGCACGCAGATGATTGCGGGTGGCGACATCCAGATGACTCCGAAAGCGACCGTCGATGTCGCGGGGCGCAAGCTGCCGGTCGAGTGGCAGATCGCGATCCCGTCACGATCCTTCTCGATTGCCTGTAAGCCGCTCAATCCCCGAGCATGGATGGGGACCGGCTTCTCCTATTGGGAGGGACCGATCAGCTTTACCGGCACGCATGCCGGTGTTGGCTATCTCGAGCTGACCGGCTATTGAACCGCGACTTGTTCAAAAGGATTTGCGATGTATCACCTCACCGCCCTCGTCACGCTGCTGGCGATCCTGTTTTTCTTCTTCACTTGCATGAACGTCTCGCGGTCGCGCACCAAGACGGGCATCAAGGTGCCGGCGATGTCGGGCCATCCCGATTTCGAGCGCGCTTTCCGTATCCAGATGAACACGCTGGAATGGATGCCGATTTTCCTGCCGTCGCTCTGGTTGTTCGCGATCTATATCAGCGACGCGATTGCGGCAGGCATCGGCGCGGTCTGGATCATCGGCCGCATCGTCTATTTCGTCGGCTATTCGCAGGCCGCCGCCAAGCGCGGCCCGGGCTTTGCGATCCAGGGCACCGCCGCCATCGCGCTGTGGGCGGGGGCGCTAGGCGCGGTGGTGCTAAGGTTGGTCTCGTGAAAGCGCGGCATCACACGCGCTCGTGTCCCGGGCGCGGTGCAGCGTGTAACGCTGCGCCGCTGAACCGGGACCCAATCCGGCTGCAAAACCTGGAGAAGCATGGGTCCCGGCTCTGCGCAGCAACGCTACGCGTTGCAGCGCGTCCGGGACACAAGCCCCCTCACTTCGTCAGCGGGCAGCCGCTCTCCTTGGCGGTGAAGAACGCCTTGTCGCCGGGGACGGTGGCGAGCTCCTTGTAGTAGTCCCACGGCTTCTTCGATTCCGACGGCTTCTTGACCTCGAACAGATACATGTCGTGGACCATGCGGCCGTTCTCGAGCACCTTGCCCTTGGCGAAGGCGTCATCGACCGGCAACTCCTTCAGCTTCTTGGCGACCGCTTCGGTGTCCTTGGTGCCGGCGGCCTTCACCGCCTTGAGATAGCTCAGCGTCGCCGAATAGGTGCCGGCGTGGATCATGCTCGGCATCCTCCCGGTGCGCTTGAAGAAGCGTTCGGAGAAGGCGCGGGTCTGGTCGTCATGATCCCAATAGAAGCCTTCGGTGAGAACGAGGCCCTGGGCCGCCTGCAAGCCGAGCCCGTTGACTTCGCTGATCGTCATCAAGAGGCCGGCGAGCTTCTGGCCGCCGGAGACGATGCCGAACTCGGCCGCCTGCTTGATCGAATTGGTGGTGTCGAGGCCGGCATTGGCAAGGCCAACGATCTTCGCCTTCGAGCTCTGCGCCTGGAGCAGGAAGGAGGAGAAGTCCGAGGAGTTGAGCGGCACGCGGACCGAGCCGACCACCTTGCCGCCATTGGCAGTGACGATCTCGCTGGTGTCCTTCTCCAGCGCATAGCCGAAGGCGTAGTCCGCGGTGAGGAAGAACCAGGTGTCGCCGCCGGCTTTCGTTAGCGCGCCGCCGGTGCCGACAGCGAGCGCGCGGGTGTCGTAGGCCCAGTGGAAGCCGTAGGGCTGGCAGGCATCCCCGGTGAGACGCGAGGTCGCGGCGCCCACAACGATGTCGATCTTCTTCTTATCCTTCGAGAGCTCATGGATCGCGAGCGCGACCGAGGAGGTCGTCAGCTCCGTAATCATGTCGACGTTCTCGACGTCGTACCAGCGCCGCGCGATGGAGGTGGCGAGGTCGGGCTTGTTCTGGTGATCGGCGGTGACCATCTCGATCTTCTGGCCGAGCACCTCGCCACCAAAATCCTCGATCGCCATCTTGGCCGCTTCGACCGAGTACTTGCCGCCGTAATCGGCGTAGACGCCAGACTGGTCGTTAAGGATTCCGATCTTGACGCCTTGCGCGGAGGCCGGCGCGGCCAGCAACAGAGCCGACGTTGCGACAGCAGCCAAAAGTGCTGATTTCATCTGTTAACTCCCAGCATTGTTTTTGAAATCGCGCGGAGTGTAGTGAAGAAGACTGCCGCTGCCCATCGATTTTGCGTAGGCCGTTAGTATGGGAAATGCGCGCCAAACAAACGGTGTCGTAGATGCGCTTGGCCGCAGAGGCAGCCTTAGGCCTCTGCCTTCGGCTTCCCGTCGTTCCGCCCTTCCGCCAGGTTCCGCACCACCACATAGAAGATCGGCGTGAACAGCAGCCCGAACAGCGTGACGCCGATCATGCCGAAGAAGACGGCGACGCCGACGGCCTGACGCATCTCCGAGCCTGAACCGGACGAGATCACCAGCGGCAGCACGCCGAGGATGAACGCGAACGACGTCATCAGGATCGGTCGCAGCCGCAGGCGGCAGGCTTCGATCACCGCCTCCAGCCGCGGCTTGCCTTCGAGCTCGATATCGCGTGCGAACTCGACGATCAGGATCGCATTTTTCGCCGCCAATCCCACCAGCACGACGAAGCCGATCTGGGTGAGGATGTTGACGTCCTGGCCCATGATGCGCACGCCGATGGTGGCAGCGAGCAGGCACATCGGCACGATCAGGATCACCGCAAACGGCAAGGTCCAGCTGCCATATTGCGCGGCGAGCACGAGATAGACGAACAGCACGCAGATCGGGAAGATGTAGAGGCCGGCATTGCCGCCGGTGACCTGCTGATAGGACAAATCCGTCCATTCGAAGCTGAAGCCGCTTGGCAAGGTGTCGTCGGCGAGCTTCTTGATGGCGTTGAGCGCGGTGGTCGAGCTCGTGCCCGGCGCCGGCTCGCCCTGCAGCTCGGACGCCGCGTAGAGATTGTAGCGCGCGACGCGGTCGGGCCCCGAAACGTCTTTAAAGTCGACCACGCTGCCGAGCATCACCATGTCGCCGGAGGCATTTCGCGTGCGCAGGCGCGAGAGATCGGCAGGCTCTTTGCGGAACGGGAAATCAGCCTGCGCGGTGACGTGATAGGTGCGGCCGAACAGGTTGAAGTCGTTGACATAGGTCGATCCGAAATAGGTCTGGATCGTGTCGTTGATGTTGGCGATGGGCACGCCGAGCTTCTGCGCCTTGGTGCGGTCGATGTCGACGAACAGCTGCGGCGTATTGGCCGAGAACGGCGAGAACACCGTGGGGCCTAGGAGCAAGGGCGATTTGCGCGCGGCGGCGACGAGTTCGTCGGTTGCTGACGCCAGCAACTCGGGCCCGCGACCCTGGCGATCCTGGATGCGGATGGTGAAGCCGCCGCCGGTACCGATGCCGGGCACGGCCGGCGGTGGAATGACGATGATGAACGCGCCCTGGATCGCGGCGAGACGCTTGCGCAATTCTGCCGTGATGGCGTTCGCGGTCAGCCCCTTCTTCAGGCGCACCTCTGGCTCATCGAACACCGGAAACAGCGCTGCCGCATTGCCGGCCTGCGTGCGCGTCGCGCCGGAGAAGCCGGCGAAGGCGGCAACGCGGATGATGCCCGGCGTATCCAGCGAGATCCGCTCGATCTCGCGCACGATCTCGGTGGTCCGCGCCAGCGACGCCGCGCCCGGCAATTGCACGGAGACGATGACGTAGCCGCGGTCCTGCGCGGGGATGAAGCCCTGCGACGTGGTCCCGATCAGCCATCCTGCGCTGCCGATCAGAACGACATAGATCAGGATCATCACCACCGAATGCCGGATCACGAAATTGGCGACGCCAGCGTAGCCGTGTGCCAACCGGTCGAACACGCGGTTGAAGGCTCCCGTAAAGGCGTTCCAGCCGCGCGCGACCAGATTCCAGGCGGCGGGGGGCCGCTTCTCCTCATGGGGCGTCAAAATCTGCGAGGCCAGCGCCGGCGACAGCGTCAGCGAGCAGAAGCAGGAGATCGCGGTCGCAACCGCGATGGTCACAGCGAATTGCTGGAAGAACTGCCCGGATATGCCGCCCAGGAACGCCGTCGGCACGAACACCGCGCAGAGCACCAGTGCGATCGAGACCAGCGCGCCGCCGACTTCTTCCATCGTCTTCAGCGCGGCATCGCGCCGGCTCAGACCGTGCTCAAGATGGCGTTCGACATTCTCGACCACGACGATGGCGTCGTCGACGACGATGCCGACGGCGAGCACGAGCCCGAACAGAGTGAGATTGTTGATGGAGAAGCCGAGCGCCGCCATCACCGCGAAGGTGCCGACCAGCGACACTGGAATGGCGATGATCGGGATGATCGCAGGCCGCCATCCTTGCAGGAAAACCAGCACGACGACCACCACGAGCAGCATGGCCTCGTAGATGGTCTTGATCAGCTCATGGACGGACTGCGCGATGAACTCGGTCGGATTGTAGCCGATATTGTAGTCGAGCCCCTTCGGAAAGCTCTCCTTGAGCTTCGTCATGGTGTCGGAGATGTTTTTTGCCGTCGCGAGCGCGTTCGATCCCGGCCGCTGCGTCACCAGCATGGCGACCGCGGATTTGCGCAGCAGGAAGCTGTTGGTGGAATAGGCCAGCGCGCCGAGCTCGATGCGGGCGACGTCGCGCAGCCGAACCGTGCGGCCGTCGGAGCCGGCCTTGATCAGGATGTCCTCGAACTGCCTCTGGTCCTTCAACCGTCCCGTGAAAACGAGGTTCGGCTGAAAGGCGCGGTCGGCGATCGGCGGCTCCGCGATCTGGCCGCCCGCGATCTGCACGTTCTGCGCACGGATCGCGGCCAGCACCTCGGTCGAAGTCAGGCCGAGATTGGCAATGCGATCAGGATCGAGCCACAGCCGCATCGAATAGTCGCGTGCGCCAAAGATCTGGATGTCGCCGACACCGTCGATGCGCAGCAGCTGGTCGCGGACCTGGAGCAGCGCGTAGTTGGAGATGTAGAGCTGGTCGAACGTGTCGTCGGGCGACAGCATGAACACGACCATCAAAATGTCAGGCGAGTTCTTGCGGGTGACGACGCCGTTGCGCTGCACCTCGTCCGGCAGCTGCGGCTGCGCGATCGCGACGCGGTTCTGCACCAGCACCTGCGCCTTGTCGAGATCGGTGCCCAGCTTGAAGGTCACGGTGATGGTGAGCTGGCCGTTCGAGGTCGCCTGGCTGTAGAGATACAGCATGTCCTCGACGCCGTTGATCTGCTGCTCGATCGGCGCGGCAACCGTGTCGGACACGGTTTGCGCCGAGGCGCCCGGATATTGCGTGGTGACGACGACCGTCGGCGGCACCACTTGCGGATATTCGGAGACCGGCAGCGTGGAGTAGGCGAGCGCGCCGACGATCAGGAGCACGATCGACAGCACCATCGCCAGGATGGGCTGGTTGATGGAGAGACGGCCAAGGTTCATGACTTGTCACCAGCCTTGGCACCGGCCGGCGCCTGAGCGGTAGACGGGGCCACCTTGGCACCGACGCGGGCGCGCTGGATGCCGTTGACGATGACGCGGTCCTCCGCCTTTAACCCTTCGCGGATCACGCGCAGGCCGTCATCGAGCGGCCCCAGCACCACGGGCCGCGCCTCGACGGTGTCGTCGGGCTTTACCACGAACACGATCTTACGCGACTGGTCGGTCGCGACCGCGACGTCGGGAACCAGCAGCGCCTCATAGGGCGCGCTGCCGATCAGGCGGACGCGGCCGAACTGGCCGGGCAGGATCGACAGATCGGTATTCTTGACCACGGCGCGGCTGCGCAGCGTGCCCGTGGAGACATCGAGGCGATTGTCGAGGAAGTTGATGGCGCCGTCATGCGACGGTTTTGTCTCACCGGCCAGCGTCACCTGCACCGGGTTCGCGGTGTCGCGCGAGCTCGGACGGCGGCCTTCGAACCAGAGCCTGCTGTATTTGATGAAGGTCGTCTCATCCATGTCGAAATAGATGTAGATCGGGTCGAGCGAGACGATCGAGGTCAGGAGCGTCGACGTGCCGGTGTCGCTGCCCTGCACGAGATTGCCGGGGCTGACGAGATGGCGGCTGACGCGGCCGGTGAGCGGCGCGGTCACATGGGTGAACTCGATGTTAAGCCGGGCCGCCTTCAACGCGCCCTCGGCCTGGGTCTCGGCGGCGTGCGCGGCCTGCAGGGCCTGGCGGCGCTGGTCGACGACCTGCTCGGACACCGCGCTGGTCTGGACCAGGTTCAGGCCGCGATCGAGCTCGCGCTTGGCGAGCTCCACCTTGGCGCGGGCGTCGGAGAGCTGGCCGTCCGCCTGCTCGGCCACCGCCTCGAACGGGCGCGGGTCGATCACATAGAGCAGGTCGCCCTGATGCACGATCGCGCCGTCCTGGAACTCGACGGAGTTGACGAAGCCGCCGACGCGGGGGCGCACCTGCACCTCCTCGACCGCCTCGAACCGGCCGGTGTACTCATCCCAATCGGTAACGGTGCGCTTGACCGGCTGGGAAACCGTCACCGGCGGAGGTGGCGGCGCGGCCGCTTGCGAGGCCGGTTGTCCGCAACCGCTGAGCGCGAACGCGGCTGCGAGAAGGCCGGCTATGGCATAAGGCCGGGGCTGAACGAAATCGTGCGTTTTGACAGATTGCTCGCTTCCGTCCGGTCCAGTCATCCCAAGTCCTCGCATCAAAGCCGCGGAAATTGCAGGGTACTCGCTGACCCGCGGGCGCCACAAGATGGGCGGCGATCATGAACTCTTCAAGACCAAAGCGCGGGCAATGCTCGGCACGGTGCCCTGGCCGGATGACGGGTTGACAGGGACCGCGATGGATGCGCGCGGCGACCTTTCTTCGCCTCTCCCGCTTGCCGGGAGAGGCCGGAGCGCGTCGCAAGATGCGATCCGGGTGAGGGGGACCCTCCGCGCGTCCGACTGTCTCCCGCCCGGCCGATAGTGCCCCTCACCCCGCCCTCAACCCGTAAGAACGGGGAGAGGGAGACGAAAAAGCGCCAGCGTCTTCGCACATGACGGGGGCGGCGGGCTCGGCTAGATTAGCCCTTACAAAACAAGACGAATTGTCCGGGGAGGACAGGCGTGCATCAGGGACGTGTCGTTTACGGCGCGATCGAGGAGGTCGTGTTCGGCCATCCGGCGGCTGAGGCCGTTGTCGCGCAGATGGACCGGCTGGGGACGCGTCGGGCCTTCCTGATGGTCTCGGGCACGCTGAACCGGCAGACCGACGAGATCGCAAAAATCGTCCAGGCGCTAGGCGCCCGCTGCGCCGGGCTGTTCGACGCGATGCCGGCACACACGCCGCGCGAGGCGGTGATCGCGGCCACCAATGCGGCGCGCCAGGCCGGCGCGGACCTGATCGTCACCGTGGGCGGCGGCTCGATCACCGATGGCGCCAAGGCGGTGCAGCTTTGCCTCGCCAATGGCATCGACGATATCGACGGCATCGAGCGTATCCGCGTGCACAAGGGCGTCGCACCGGAGATGACGCCGCCGACCGTGCGCCAGATCAGCGTGCCGACCACGATTGCCGGCGGCGAGTTCTCGTCGATCGCGGGCGTCACCGACCGCAGCACGCATGTGAAGCAGATGCTGCGGCATCCGCTCGCCGTGCCGCGCGCGACCATCCTCGATCCCGCCATCACCGTGCACACGCCGGAATGGTTGTTTCTCTCGACCGGCATCCGCGCCATCGATCACTGCGTCGAGGCAATCTGCTCGCGCGAGACCCACCCTTATGCCGACGCGCAATCGGTGAAGGGCCTCGCCATGCTCGCCGATGCGCTGCCGCGGGTGAAGGCCGACGCGAGCGATCTCGACGCGCGCATGGATGCGCAGATCGGCACCTGGCTGTCGATGGGCGCGCTCGCCGCCGGCGTGCCGATGGGGGCGAGCCACGGCATCGGTTATGTCCTGGGCGCCGCCTTCGACGTGCCGCACGGCTACACCTCCTGCGTCATGCTGCCGGCGGTGATACGCTGGAATGCGCGCGACAATGCCGAACGCCAGATGATCGTCGCCGCCGCCATGGGCTTCCCCGGACACGATGCCGCCGACGTGCTCGATGCCTTCATCCGCTCGCTCGGCATGCCGCGCAGCCTCGCCGACGTCCGCGTCTCGCCCGAGCATTTCGATGCCATCGCCGAACAGGCGATGCGCACGAACTGGATTCCGCGCAATCCGCGCAAGATCGAGAGCCCTGCGCAGGTGCGCGAAATCCTGCTTCTCGCTGCATGATTTTCAAGCCGGAGGACTGATGTATCCAGGTCAGCATGCCCGTCTACGCCCGCTGCAACCCGCCTTCATCATGGCGGCGACGGGCGAGGCCGTCACCTATCGCGAGCTGGAGGCACGTAGCAATCGCCTCGCGCATCTGCTTCGCAAGCATGGCTTGAGGCGGCTCGATCACTACTCGATCTTCATGGAGAACAATTCCCGCTATCTCGAAGCCTGCGGCGCCGGCGAGCGGTCCGGGCTTTACTACACCTGCATCAACTCGTTCCTGACGCCTGGCGAGCTCGCCTATCTCCTCGTCAACAGCCAGTCCAAGATCCTGATCACGTCCGTTGCAAAGCTCGACATCGCGCGGGAGGCAATCCAGGCCTGCCCCGACATCAAGCTCTGCATCGTCGCCGATGGCCCCGGCGAGAGTGACCGCATCGTTGGGCTCGCGGATGTCACCGCCGATCTGCCGAAGACGCCGATTGCGGATGAGTGGCTCGGCACCTCCATGCTCTATTCGTCGGGCACGACGGGTCGCCCCAAGGGCATTATTCGCCCGCTTCCCGAGGAGCCGCCAAAGCACAATCTGACGCTGTTCGACTTCCTCACCAAACTTTGGCACTACCGCGAGGGCATGGTCTATCTGTCGCCGGCGCCGCTCTATCACTCGGCGCCACAGGCTGCCGTCAATCTGACGATCCGCATGGGCGGCACCGTGGTCATCATGGAGAATTTCGACCCCGAGCGTTACCTCCAGCTCGTGCAACAATGGGGCATCACCCACAGCCAGCTGGTGCCGACGATGTTCTCGCGGATGCTAAAGCTGCCGGAGGACGTACGCGGCCGCTACGACCTCTCATCGCTCGAGATTGCGATCCACGCCGCCGCGCCCTGCCCGGCGCTGGTGAAGGACGACATCATCAAATGGTGGGGGCCGATCATCCACGAATATTACGGCGCGACCGAAGGCCTCGGCTTTACCGCCTGCAACAGCCAGGAGTGGCTTAGCCACCGCGGCACCGTCGGCAAGGTGCTGCTCGGCGACCTCCACATTCTCGACGAGAACATGCAGCCGTGCCCGACCGGCACGCCCGGCCAGGTCTGGTTCAAGACGGGATCGCCGTTTGAGTATTTCAACGACCCGGAGAAGACCAGGGAGGCGCGCTCGGCCGACGGCAGCATGAGCACGGTCGGGGATGTCGGCTATGTCGACGAGGATCGCTTCCTCTATCTCACCGACCGCGCCACCTTCATGATCATCTCCGGCGGCGTGAACATCTATCCGCAAGAATGCGAGAATCTGCTGATCACGCACCCCAAGGTCGCGGATGCCGCGGTTTTCGGCGTGCCCAATGCGGATCTCGGCGAGGAGGTGAAGGCGGTAGTGCAGCCGATGCCGGGCGTGATGCCGGATGACGCGCTCGCCGAGGAGCTGATCGCCTTCTGCGCGGCATCGCTGTCGCGGCAGAAGGTGCCGCGGTCGGTCGATTTTGAGAAGGAGTTGCCGCGCCTGCCGACGGGGAAACTCTACAAGCGGCTGCTGCGGGACCGGTATTGGGGCAACAAGACGTCACGGATCGTGTGAGCGGAGGAACCTTTCTCACCTTGTGAGAGAAACACCCCTGCGGCCTTTCGTCATCCGAATTGCCAAGAGAGCAAGCGGCCTTGCCGGTTGCCTCGCTCGGCGCGCGTCGCTATCGTCCTGACAAACGGCCACAAAAGGCCGATGTCCAGGGAGACCGAGGATGCGGAGCGTGTGGGCGCTCGCCGCGACGGCGGCGCTATGTTTGCTGGCGTTTTCGACCGCGAGCTTCGCCGGCGAGCCCAAGCAGGGCGGCATTTTGCGGATGTACCACCGCGACAGCCCGGCGAACGCCTCCATCCTTGAGGGTGCGACCTATTCGGTCAATGTGCCGTTCATGGGAGTGTTCAACAATCTTGTCATCTACGACCAGCACATGGCGCAGAACAGTCCTGACAGCATCAGGCCGGAGCTGGCCGAGAGTTGGACGTGGAGCGGCGACTACAAGAAGCTGACGTTCAAGCTGCGCCAGAGCGTCAAGTGGCATGACGGCAAGCCATTCACATCGGCTGACGTCAAATGCTCCTTCGATCTGCTCATGGGAAAATCGCAGCAGAAGCTTCGACAAAATCCACGGAAGACCTGGTACAGCGAGGTCAACGACGTCACGCCCAATGGCGATTTCGAGGTGTCCTTCGACCTGAAGCGGCCGCAACCCTCGCTATTGGCGATGCTCGCCTCCGGCTACACGCCGGTCTATCCCTGCCATGTCTCGCCGGCAGAGATGCGCACCCATCCGATCGGGACCGGGCCATTCAAATTCGTCGAGTTCAAGGCCAATGAATCGATCAAGCTTGTTCGAAATCCGGACTACTGGAAGAAGGGACTGCCGTATCTCGACGGCATCGAGTACACGATCATCACCAACCGCTCGACCGCGATTCTTGCCTTCGTCGCCGGAAAGTTCGACATGACCTTCCCGACACATATCACCATCCCGCTCCTCAAGGATATCAAATCGCAGGCGCCGAACGCAGTTTGCGTCGTCGAACCGACCAACGTTTCGACCAACATCATCGTCAATTCGACCGCGCCGCCATTCGACAACATTGACATCCGCCGCGCGATGGCGCTGGCACTCGATCGCAAGGCCTTCGTCAACATCCTGTTCGAAGGCCAGGCCGATATCGGTGGCACTATGCTGCCTCCGCCGCAAGGCATCTGGGGCATGCCCAAGGACAGGCTTGAAACCATTCCGGGCTATGGTCCGGACGTGAATGCGAACCGCGATGAAGCGAAGAAGCTGATGCAGAAGGCGGGCTACGGCCCCGACAAGCATCTCGCGGTGAAGGTTTCGACGCGCAATCTCGCGGAATATCGCGATCCCGCGGTGATCCTGATTGACCAACTCAAGAGCATCTATATCGACGGCGAGCTCGACGTGGTGGAGACCGCGAACTGGTTCCCGAAAGTCGCGCGGAAGGATTACATGCTCGGGCTCAATCTGACCGGCAACGCCGTCGACGATCCGGACCAGTCATTCTACGAGAACTATTCCTGCGGCTCCGAGCGAAATTATACCAATTACTGCAACAAGGAGATCGAAAAGCTGTTCGACCTACAGTCGCAGGAGACCGACGTTAACAAACGCAAGCAACTGGTCTGGGAGATCGACAAGAAGCTGCAGGAGGACGTCGCCCGCCCCATCATCTTTCATGCGCGGGCCGGCACCTGCTGGCAGCCTTATGTGAAGGGGGTCACGATCATGTCGAACAGCTCCTACAACGGTTTTCGCTATGAGGACGTGTGGTTGGACAAGTAGCGCAAGCCAGGCAAGCGACTAGCAGGCTCGACGGAGGCGGGTGATGTTTGCCTATCTGGTGCGGCGCCTGTTCCTGATGCTCGTGACCCTGTTCGGGATCTCGGTCGTCATCTTCTTCCTGTTGCGCATCGTGCCCGGCAATATCGTCGACATCCTGTTCGCGGCGGCCGGCTATGTCGATCCCGCCGACAAGGCCAGTCTGGAGAAGGAGCTCGGCATCGACCAGCCGCTGATCGTACAGTATTGGCACTGGATCAGCGGTTTTCTGCGCGGCGACTTCGGTTACTCCTACGTCTCGGAGAAGCCGGCGCTTCAGGAGATCCTGCCGCGGATTCCGATCACCGCGCGGCTCGCTGGCCTCGCGCTGCTGTTCTCGGCCTCGATCGGCATTCCGCTCGGCGTCATCAGCGCGGTCAAGCAAGGCACGCGGCTCGACTACACGCTACGTGTGGTGAGCTTGAGCGGACTGTCGCTGCCCTCGTTCTGGCTCGGCCTGCTGATCCTCACCGCCTCGGTGGCGATGTTCGGCCAGATCCCGATCTTCAACCCCAATCCGGCCACGTGGCTCGAAGCTTTCGCGACCTATGCGGTGCCCGCGGCCGCCGTTGGCTTCCGCAGCGCCGGGTTGACCATGCGCATCACGCGATCCTCGATGCTGGAGGTGCTGCGACAGGACTATATCCGCACCGCCCGCGCCAAGGGCGCCTCCGATGCCGCGGTGAACTACCGACATGCGCTGAAGAACGCGATTCTGCCCGTCATCACCGTGATCGGCATCGAAGCGGCGTTCCTGATCGGCGGCCTGATCGTCACGGAGACGGTGTTCAACATACCGGGCGTGGCCCGCTTCCTGGTCGAGGCGATCCGCTGGCGGGATTATCCGATCGTGCAGAACCTCGTGATGCTGATTGCCGTCGTGGTGGTGAGCGCGAATTTCATCGTCGACATGCTCTACGCCGTATTCGATCCGCGTATCAGATACACGGATTAGGAGACCAGCTTGGCCGCGATCGATTTTGACGTTGAATTGAGGCGGGCCGGCGCGCATGCGACCGTCGGCTGGCGACGTGTGTTCTTTCTGGCGCAGCGGCACGTGCTGGGTGCGGCTGGCCTTATTATCATGATCGTGTTCGTGTTCACCGCGATCTTCGCGGATTTCATCGCGCGCTACGATCCCCTGACCGTCGATTCCGCCCACGCGCTGATGCGCCCGAGCCTCGTCCACTGGATGGGCACGGATTCGTTCGGTCGCGACGTGTTCAGCCGCATCATCCATGGCGCGCGGATTTCACTCGCGGTCGGGATCGGCTCGACCGCGCTCGGCGGCACGATCGGCGTGATCGTCGGTCTGACCTCCGGCTATCTCTCCGGCTGGGTCGATCTCGTGTTCCAGCGCGTCTCCGACATCTTGCAGGCGCTGCCGCTGCTGGTTCTGGCCCTGATCATGACGGCGGCACTCGGCCCATCCCTGCCGAATGTCATTCTCGCCATTGCCATTCCGCTGATCCCGACCGTCTCACGCGTCACCCGCGCCAACACGCTGGCGCTGCGCGAGCAGCCGTTCGTGGAAGCGGCAAAATCGATCGGCATGAGCGAGGCGCGGATCGCGCTTCGCCACGTGCTGCCGAACACGCTGGCGCCGCTGATCGTGCTCGCGACCGCCCAGCTCGGCTCGACCATCTTGACCGAAGCCTCGCTCTCCTTCCTCGGTCTCGGCATTCCCGAGCCTTATCCGTCATGGGGCCGCATGCTGTCGGAATCGGCCGCCGAATATGTCCGCACCGCGCCGTGGCTGGTGATCTTCCCGGGTATCGCGATCAGCCTCGCGGTGTTCGGCGCCAATCTGTTCGGTGACGCCCTGCGCGACATCCTCGATCCACGGCAGCGCGGCTGATGACTGACACCTCCAATCTCGTGCTCGAGGTGAAGAACCTGAAGACGGTGTTCTTCACCAACTCCGGCCTGTTCAAGGCGGTCGACGACGTATCCTTCACCGTGAGCCGTGGCGAGACGCTCGCGATCGTAGGCGAATCCGGTTGCGGCAAGAGCGTCACCGCGCTCTCCCTGATGCGGCTGGTGCCCGATCCGCCCGGGCGCATTGTCGGCGGCAGCGTCACGCTCGAAGGCTCCGATCTGCTGGCGCTGAACGAAGCCGGGATGCGCAAGATCCGGGGCAATCGCATCTCCATGATCTTCCAGGAGCCGATGACCTCGCTCAATCCGGTGATGCGGATCGGCGATCAGATCGTCGAGGCGGTGCGGCTGCACCGGAACGTATCCTCGAAGGAGGCGCAAACCATCGCGGTCGAGATGCTGCGGCTGGTGCGCATCCCCGAGCCGGCGCGGCGCGCACGCGAATATCCGCATCAGCTCTCCGGCGGCATGCGCCAGCGCGCGATGATCGCGATGGCACTGGCGTGCCGGCCGGCGCTACTGATTGCGGACGAGCCGACCACCGCGCTCGACGTCACCATCCAGGCACAGATTCTGGCGCTGATCCTCGATCTGCAGAAGGAGCTCGGCACCGGCCTCGTGCTGATCACGCATGACCTCGGCGTCGTCGCACAGACCGCGCAGCGCGTGATCGTGATGTATGCGGGCCGCAAGGTCGAGGAAGCCAGTGTCGAGGCGCTGTTCGCCGCGCCAAAACATCCCTACACGCGCGGACTGATGGCCTCGATCCCCGCGGTGCCGGCCTCTGGTGTTGCCGCGCAGGAGCGGCTGAACGAAATTCCCGGCACCGTGCCGTCGCTGGTGCGGCTGCCGCCGGGGTGCGCTTTTGCACCGCGATGCAAGCTCGCAATCAAGCGCTGCGAGGCCGAATACCCGCCGCTTGCAGATTGGGGCGGCGGCCATCTCGCCGCTTGCTGGCGTGCAGCCGAAGTGGCGGAGGTGGCATGACCGGGCCGCTTCTCGAAGTCACCGATCTGATGAAGCATTATCCCGTGCGCGCGGGCGTGTTGCGCCGGCAGGTCGGCACGGTGCATGCCGTCGACGGTGTCTCTTTCTCGGTTGGTGTCGGCGAGACGCTCGGCCTCGTTGGCGAATCCGGCTGCGGCAAGTCGACTGTGGCGCGCAGCGTGCTGCGCTTGGTCGAGCCGACCTCGGGCCAGATCCGTCTCGACGGCGAAGACATCACCCATCTCTCCAAGACGGAGCTCAGGCCGCATCGTCGCTCGATGCAGATCGTATTCCAGGATCCGTTCGCCTCGCTCAATCCACGCATGACCGCGGGCGATATCGTCGGCGAGCCGCTCGCCGTGCATGGCCTCGGCGCCGGCAAGGCGCTGGAGGCGCGCGTCGAAAAGCTGTTCGAGCAGGTGGGCCTCCGGCCCGACCAGATGCGCAATTTTCCGCATCAATTCTCCGGCGGCCAGCGCCAGCGCATCTGCATCGCCCGAGCGCTTGCGCTGGAGCCGCGCCTGATAGTCTGCGACGAGCCGGTCTCCGCGCTCGATGTCTCGATCCAGGCGCAGGTGATCAATCTGCTGATCGACCTGCAGAAGCAGCACGGCTTCTCCTATCTCTTCATCGCCCACGATCTCGCCGTGGTCGCCCATATCAGCCACCGCGTCGCGGTGATGTATCTCGGCCGCATCGTCGAGATCGCCGGCAAGGACGAACTGTTCCGCAACCCGCGCCATCCCTACACGCAGGCCCTGCTCGCCTCCGTGCCGGTCGCCAATCCGCTGGCGAAGAAGCTCGCGCCCCTGGTCGACGGCGACGTGCCGAGCCCGGTCAATCCGCCGCCCGGCTGCGCGTTTCACACGCGCTGCCGGTTCGCGATGGAGCGGTGCAAGACGGAGCGGCCGGTGCTGATGGACGCAGGCGACGGGCATCAGGTGGCGTGCTTGTTGAATGAGGGAACGGGGCGAAGTGCCTAGGTCTCGTGTCCCCGCGAAAGCGGGGACCCAGGGCCACACGGGAACGCGCTGAGGTATGGGTCCCGGCTCGCGCTTCGCGCGTCCGGGACACGAGAAAGTTACACCCCGATCTCCGCCACGATCCTGCCTGTCGTCACCTGCTCACCCTCGGCGACGTCGATCGCCGAAACCACGCCGTCGATGCCAGCCTTGTGGACGTGCTCCATCTTCATCGCCTCCAGCGTCATCACCGGCTGGCCCGCGGTGACGCGGTCGCCCGGCTTGACCAAAACAGCGACGACGCGCCCGTTCATCGCGGCGCGGACTTTGCCGTCGCCGCCATTGCTTGCTGCGGCCTTCGGCGCGGCGAGGGTTAGATCGGTCACCGCGAGCGGGATGCCGCGGTGCTGGAGGTAGAGCCGATCGCGGTCGCGCAGGAATCTTGCGCTGTCCATCACGCCATCGTGGCGGAAGCGGATCGTGTCAGGACCGAGTTGCTCGATCTCGAACTTGTCCTGGCGACCGTCGGTGGCGACGGTGTAGCTGCCATCGCGCTCACGCGTGACGTCGAGCTCAAGCACGTGACCCGCGATCTCGATTTTCGCCGGGAGCGGGAACGTTGCCGACAAGCTCCGGCCGCTGCGCCACGACGGCGCGCGCGGATTTGTAACGTAGAGCAGCAGGCCCGCCAGCGTCGTATCGAATGCGGCGTCCGCGCGCGGCGCGAGCAGCTCTTCGCGATGCGTGCCAATGAATGCCGTCGTCGCCTCCCCCCTGATAAACCCAGGATGACGCAGACACGACAACAGGAACGCCTGATTGGTGGTCACACCAAGCGCCGTGAGCTGCTCCAGGCCCACGATCAGCCGCCCTCTCGCTTCCTCGCGCGTGGCGCCGTGGCTGATCACCTTGGCGATCATGGAATCGTAGAACGGCGGAATCTCCGAGCCTGATTGCAGCGCGTGCTCGACACGGATGCCATCAGGCACCTGCCAGCGCGCCATGCGGCCGGACTGCGGCATGAAATCCTGCGCGGCATCTTCCGAGCAGAGCCGCACCTCGATGGCATGACCTGCGAACTTGACGTCCTGCTGCTTCACGGTGAGCTGCTCGCCGCGCGCGACGCGCAGTTGCAGCTCGACCAGATCGAGCCCGGTGATCGCTTCGGTCACGGGATGCTCGACCTGAAGGCGCGTGTTCATCTCCATGAAATAGAATTCGCCGCGCTCGTCCAGCAGGAACTCCAGCGTGCCCGCGCCCTCGTAACGCAGCGCCTTCACGGCGGCGACGGCGACCTCACCCATTCTCGCACGCAACTCCGGCGTCACCGCCGGCGATGGCGCCTCCTCGATCAGCTTCTGGTGCCGTCGCTGCACCGAGCAGTCGCGCTCGCCGAGATGGATGGCATTGCCATGACTGTCGCCGAACACCTGGATCTCGATGTGCCGGGGATTGCGGATCGCGCGCTCGATAATGACGGTGGGATCGCCGAACGCCGCCTCCGCTTCCGACCGCGCGCTACGCAGCGCATCGGCGAAGCATGCGGCGCTGGTCACGAGCCGCATGCCGCGGCCGCCACCACCGGCAACCGCCTTGATCATCACGGGGAAGCCGATCTTCCTGGCCTCCGCGAGCATGACCTCGTCGCTCTGATCGGCGCCCTGATAGCCGGGCACGATAGGAACGCCGGCCTTCTTCATGATCTCCTTGGCGCCGGCCTTATTGCCCAGGGCCGCGATCGCCTGCGGCGACGGGCCGATAAAGACGAGGCCGGCATCCTTGCAGGCCTGCGCAAACTCCTCGTTCTCGGCCAGGAAGCCGTAGCCGGGGTGCACGGCATCCGCGCCGCTCACCCTGGCCGCCGCGATGATCGCGGGAATGTTGAGATAGGATTGCGCCGGCAGGGCTTCGCCGATCCGCACCGCCTGATCGGCCTGCCGCACATGAAGCGCATCGCGATCCGCATCCGAATAGACGGCGACGACACTGAGGCCGAGCTGCCGCGCGCTGCGCATCACGCGCAGCGCGATCTCGCCGCGATTGGCGACCAGGACCTTGTAGAACGGCCGGTGCTGCACTGATCCGTTCCTCATGGGCGAGCCACCGAGAATTGCATGCGCTGGGGTGTGAGCGAATCGCCCTCGCGGCAGATCGCAAGCACCTCGGAAAGGACCCCGCGGGTATCGCGCGGATCGATCACGCCGTCGTCGAGCAAGCGCGCGCTGGTCGAGAACACGTCCATCTGGCCGTCGAACACGCCGACGATCTGCGCCTTCATCGCATCGAGCCTGTCCTTCTCGACCGGCTTGCCGCGGCGCGCGGCGGCGGCTTCCGTCACGATGGCCATGGTCTCGGCGGCCTGCTCGCCGCCCATCACGGCGGTCTTGGCATTGGGCCAGGAGAAGCAGAAGCGCGGATGGAAGCCGCGGCCGCACATGCCATAATTGCCGGCGCCGAAGGACGCGCCGCAATAGATCGTGATCTGCGGCACCGTCGCCGAGGTCACCGCCTGGATCATCTTCGAGCCGTGCTTGATCATGCCGGCTTCTTCATAGGCCTTGCCTACCATGTAGCCGGTGGTGTTGTTGAGATAGAGGATCGGCGTGCGGGTTTGGCAGCAGGCCTGGATGAAATGTGTCGCCTTGTTGGCGCCGGCCGGATCGAGCGGACCATTGTTGGTGATGATGCCGATCGCCCGGCCCTCGATGCGGGCATGGCCGCAGACGGTCGCCGGGCCGTAGTTCGGCGCCATCTCGGTGAAGTCGGAATCATCGACGATGCGCGCGATCACCTGCTTCATGTCCACGGCGCGCTTGTGGTCTATCGGCATGATGCCGAGCAGTTCGTCCTGATCGTAGCGCGGCGGCTTGAATTCTGACGGCGCCCTGCCCGGCCGCTCCCATTCCAGCGCCGCCATGATCTCGCGCGCAATCCGAAGTGCATCGCGATCGTCCTCCGCGAGATAGTCGCCGAGGCCGGAGATTTGGGTGTGCATCTCGGCGCCGCCGAGCTCTTCCTCAGTCGCGATCTCGCCGGTCGCAGCCTTCAGCAGCGGCGGCCCGGCGAGGAACGCACGGGTGCGGCCGCGCACCATGACGATGTAGTCGGAGAGGCCTGTCTGGTAGGCACCGCCGGCGGTGGATGAACCGTGCGTGACGGTGACGACCGGCACCCCCGCCGCCGACAGCCGTGCGAGATTGCGAAAGATGTTGCCGCCGCGGACAAAGTCCTCGACGCGATAGCGCAGCAGATTGGCGCCGGCGCTCTCGACGAGCTGGACGTAAGGCAGCTTGTTCTCCAGTGCGAGCTCTTGCACCCGCAGCGTCTTGTCGAGGCCGTAGGGCTGCAGCGCGCCGGCGTCGATGCCGGCATCGTTGGCGCTGACCATGCAGCGGATGCCCGAAACGAAGCCGATGCCGGCGATGACGCCACCGCCGGGCACGCTCTTGGCCGCATCCGGCACATCGAACATATAGCCGGCGAGCGTCGACAGCTCAATAAAGGGTGCACCGGGATCGAGCACCAGCGCGACGCGCTCGCGCGGCAGCAGCTGGCCGCGCTTGTGGAAGCGGTCCTTTGCCGCGGCGGATGCCGCGCGCGTGCGCTCCTCCAGCGCGCGCATGCGGTCGATCAGCGCGAGCATGCCGTCACGGTTGACGTGGTAGGCGGCGCTGCCGGGGGAAATGGTGTTTTCGAGAATGGACATGACAGTTTCCTGCTCGTCATTGCGAGCGAAGCGAAGCAATCCAGACTGTCACCGCGGAAGGATTCTGGATTGCTTCGCTGCACTCGCAATGACGGGTGAGGCGATAGCTAGCGATTCGTTCCAAAGATCTTCCGGGCCTCGGCGGGGCTTGCGATCTCGCGGCCGGCACGGCGGGCGCAGGCGGCGATGGCCTCGATCAGCTGGCCGTTCGACGTCACCTTCTTGCCGTCGGCGAGATAGAAGGCGTCCTCCAGGCCAGTGCGCAGATGGCCGCCGAGCTCGGCGCAGCGCTGGTGCAGCAGCCAGATCTCCTCACGGCCGATGGCGGTGACCTGAAAATGCGCTTCGGGCCGCTTCAGCTTGATCAGGATCGGCAGCAGATCGGGATCCGACGGCATCCCCGAAGCGACGCCCATCACAAAGTTATACTCGAGCGGGCCCTTGTACATGCCAACCTGGTGATACATGCCGACGCAGCGGACGATGCCGACGTCAAAACATTCGAACTCGGGGATGGTGCCGACCGCGTTCATGACGTCGAGATAGTCCTTCACCTTCTCGACCGCGTTGTCGAACATCATCGGCGGCCAGGCCCAGGTATTGTCGGCCTTCACCTTCAGATAATTCAGCGAGCCGGCGTTGCAGGCGGCGATCTCCGGCCGGGTTTCACGGATGCAATCCAGCGCGCCGGAGTAGTTCGGCCCTGAGACGCCCGAGGTGTGGTTGATGATGACGCCGGGGCAGGCTTCGCGGATCGCCTGCTGGATTTCCTTGCTTACGCTCACATCCCAGGACGGCAGATGCCCCTTGTCCGGCGCCTGCTGGCGCAAATGGATGTGCATGATGCTGGCGCCGGCATCGAACGCAGCCTTGGCCTCGCGCGCCATCTGCTCGGGCGTCACGGGCACGTTGTGCTGCTTGGGGTCGGTGAGCACGCCGTTCAGCGCGCAGGTGATGACGGCCTTGTCGCTCATACCACTGATGTCTCGCACGTTGAGAATTCAACGTTGGCGATCATGTGATGAGCGGCATGCGGCTTCTTGCGCGGAGAAGCTAGCTAAACGCGAGCTGTCGTAGGGTGCGCAAAGGCGCCCTAGCGCCGTGACCACCACGTTTCGAGGCTCGATGAAGGTGGTGGGCACGCTTTCGCTTTGCCCACCCTACGAGAGCGTTGTCAGCTCGCCTCCGCCAGCCGCACCGTCTCGCTGCTGCGATAGATCGCGAGATCGCGCGAGCCGACGAAGATCGCGCGCGGCTTCAATCCGTAGAAGCGGCGGATCGAATGGCTGAAATGAGTGCTATCGGGATAACCGATGTCCTGTGCGAGATGAGCCAGGTTGAGATCCTGGTTGGCGAAGTGCAGCAAATGCCGCGCACGCTTCCAGGCCCGGAAGGAGCGGAACGAGATGCCGGTCTCTTCCTTGAACAGATGCAGGAAGCGCGAGGCTGAAAGACCAGCTTCGGCCGCGCAGGTATCTGCGGTGACGGGCTCGCCCGAAAAACGCTCGATGCGGGCGACGGCGCGCGTCACGCGCGGGTCGAGCACGCGGCGCGGCAGCGCCTCGCCAAAGCACATCTCGTCGAATTCAGCGGTATTGATGTCGCCATACCGGCGCTGGCGCAGCAGCGCGTAGGCAGCGAGGATCTTTCGGGCATAGACCGCGCGGTCCGGTCCCATCAGTCGCTGGGCCAAAGCCTCGATCACGCCATCCGGCATGCTTTCCGGCTCGAGCGTCACGCTGATTGCGGTGCGGTAGTCGCTGGCAATGGAATGCCGCTGGTTCGGCAGAGTGACGAACAGTTCGGCGGTCGCGAGGACGTCGTCGATGGTCAGATGCAGGCTGCCTTTCACCGCGACATAGACGTGGCAGCAGCCTGGGGTTCGCTTGCGTGGCCTGCCGAGCAGACCGGCATAGAACACCCGCTCGGGCGTGATCAGCATCAGATGGTCGGATTCGCGACCGTTATCTTCCATTGGGATCCTCCTCGCACGGCTCTTTGGCCGCTGCGGACGGCGGTCACCTTAGCGGAAATTTGGGCGCTGTCACGACGCGGTAGCGCTGTCATGGAGCGCAAAAGATTGCCGTTCCGGGATGACGATCAGTCTTCCAGGATGGCGATGAGATCGCAGTCCGCAACCTGCGGAGAGCTTACGCCCTCTCCCTTGGCGCAACATTCTGCTCGGCGCCGGCCTTCTGCTCCGCAGCAACCGCGCGCTTGAAACCATCGCGCTGCTGCAGGCGCGCCCAATAGGCTGCGACATTCGGCCCGAAATCCTTGGCGAGGCCGATATTGTCCGCGAGCCGGAGCGCATAGCCGATCACGATGTCAGCCGCGGTGAAACGGCCGGCGCACAAGGCCTCAGTATTCGCGGTCGCGGCCTCGACGGCGCGCAGCCGCCCCAGGAACCATTTGGCATAGTCGGAGGCGACCTGCGGATTACGGCGCTCCTCCGGCTCGAGCTGGGTGTAGCGAAGCACCAGCGTTTGCGGGAAGGTTAACGTGGCGTCGCTGAAATACATCCAGTTCAGGAAGGTGCCGTAGGCGGGATCCTCGGGGCCGACCATCAGTGGCGTCGGGCCGTACTTGACGCCGAGATAGTGGCAGATGCCGGAGGACTCCGTCATCTTCGTCTCGCCGTCGACCATGAAAGGAATCGTGCCCAGCGGATTGAGCGCAAGATATTCCTTGGCGAAAACCCGCGGCGGGAACGGCAGCATCTTCAGCTCATACGGCAGCCCCATCTCCTCCAGCATCCAGAGCGGGCGGAACGAGCGCGCGGCGTCGCAGTGATAGAGGGTGATCATCGGAAGTTTCCTTTGCTGCCGGGCAGCGTACCGTGGTCGGCGGTAAATAGCATTTCTTGCCTTCGTCATTCCGGGGCGCGCGAAGCGCGAACCCGGAATCCAGAGATGAGTCCTACAATATCGAGATTCCGGGTTCGACGCTTCTCGTCGCCCCGGAATGACGGTGAGGTCATAGCCCCATCTGCCGGCTGGCCAGATCCTTCATGATCTCCTCGGTGCCGCCGCCGATGGCGTTGACCTTGACCTCGCGGTAGATTCGCTCGGCCTTGATGCCTCGCATGAAGCCGGCGCCGCCAAAAATCTGCACGGCTTCCGAGGCGCAGAATGCCATCGTCTGCGTCGCCTGGTTCTTCATCATGCAGATTTCAGCGACAGGGCTCTCGCCCTGCTCCAGCCGCCAGGCCAGCATCTCCAGCATCGCTTGCGAGGCTGCGACCTTCTGCGCCATGTCGACGATCTTGTGGCGGATGACCTGGTGCTGGGCAAGCGGCTTGCCAAAGGTCTTGCGTTCCCTGGCATAGGCGATCGCTTCATCGAGGCAGACGCGCGCAAAGGCGGTGCAGCCCGCGGCCATGCCCATGCGTTCGCTGTTGAAGTTCTGCATGATGATCTTGAAACCCTGGCCCTCCTCGCCGATCAGGTTTGCGGCCGGCACGCGGCAATCGTCGAAATGCAGCGTTGCAGTGTCGGAGGCCCACCAGCCCATCTTCTTCAGCCTGGTGCGCGACAGGCCGGGCGTATCGCCCTCGATCAGGAGCAGGCTGACGCCGCCGGCACCCTCGCCGCCGGTACGCACCGCAACGGTCAAATAATCGGCGCGCATCCCTGAGGTGATGAAGGTCTTTTCGCCGCTCACGACGTAGTGATTGCCCTCGCGCCGCGCGCTGGTGCGGAGGTTTGCGACGTCCGAACCGCCACCAGGCTCGGTGATGGCGAGCGCGGAGATCTTGTCGCCGGAGAGCACCTGCGGCAGCACGCGCGCCTTGACTTCGGGGCGCGCCGCACGCGCGATCGGCGGCGAGCCGATGGTGTGGCTCATCAGGCTGGCGCTGACGCCCCCGGCGCCTGCCCGCGCCAGCTCCTGGCTGGCCACGATCTTCATGAACTGGTCGGCGGCGATCCCGCCATATTCCTCGGGGAATCCGAGCCCCAACAGGCCGATCTCGGCCGCCTTGCGATAGAGCGCGCGGGGGAATTCGCCGGCTTCGTCCCACTCGTGGGCGAACGGCGCGATCTCCTTGTCGACGAAGCGGCGCATCACGTCGCGGAAAGCGTCGTGCTCGGCGGTATAGAACGGGCTCTTCATTGCATTCGCGCCTTCGACGACTCTCTGCTCGTTCCACCATGGCCGGAACATTGGCGGCTCACTTGCGCCGAGTGGCTGAGTGGGGTGTGGCACGTCGCAGGCCCAGGACCTAGCAACTCAACGCAAGACGGTTTTCGTCCCTCGCAGGCCAACTCCAGATCAAAAAAGACTGCTGCACAAAAACTCCGGCTGGCCTCCCGGGGCCACGCCGGCATGGTGCACAGCAATAAGAGGACAGGCGGCACAACACCGCCGAGGGAGGGATTGTTGGCCGTTCGTTACTACGACTGGATCGCTCATCATGCGCGCCGCGCGCCTGGCAAGCTTGCGGCCCTCGACCTCGCGAGCGAGCGCCGCTTCACGTATGCGCAGCTCGACGCCCGCGTCTCGCGCCTCGCCTCGTTCTTGCGCCACACGCTGAAGATTTCGCGCGGCGACCGCGTCGCGGTGCTGGCGCTGAACACCACCGATACGCTGGAGGTCCAGTTCGCCTGCGGACGGTTAGGTGCCGTCTTCGTGCCGCTGAACACCCGTCTCACCGTTCCCGAGCTTCAGTTCATCACCGGCGATTGTGCTCCGAAGGTGATGATCCACGACGCCGATCTGGCCGAGACGGCGCTCGCAGTCGCAAAACTCTGCAACGTCACCACTAGCCTGCTGCTCGGCCCCGGCGGCGCCTACGAGGCCGGCATCGCTGCGGCCAAGCCGCTGGAGCGAGCCGAAGACATCACGCTCGATGACGTCTCGACCATCATGTACACCTCGGGCACCACGGGATACCCGAAGGGCGCGACCATCACGCATGGCATGACGTTCTGGAATTGCGTCAATCTCGGCGGTCCCGCCTGCATCGGACCCTCTTCGGTGCTGCTCACCGTGCTGCCGCTGTTCCACACCGGCGGGCTCAACTGCTACACCAATCCCGTGCTGCATGCCGGCGGCTCCGTGATGATCATGCGCGCGTTCGATCCCGGCGCCGCGCTCGGCCTGATCAACGATCCCGTGCAGGGTATCAACGTGTTCTTCGGCGTGCCCGCGATCTATCAGTTCATGGCGCAGCAGCCGGCCTTCGCGACGACTGATCTTTCCCGATTGATCGTCTGCGGCGTCGGCGGCGCCCCGATGCCGGTGCCGCTGCTAAAGGTGTGGGAGGCACGCGGCGTCGCGCTCCAGCAGGGCTACGGCATGACCGAGACGTCGCCAGCCGTGCTGGTGCTCGATCGCGAGGACGCGGCACGCAAGGCCGGCTCCGCCGGCAAGCCGGTGCTGCACACCGAGGTCCGCATCGTCCGCCCCGACGGCAGCGATGCCGATGTCGGCGAGCTCGGTGAGCTCTGGGTCAAGGGACCGAACATCACGCCGGGCTACTGGAACAGGCCGGAGGCGAACAAGACGTCCTTCACCGACGGCTGGCTGCACACGGGCGATGCGACGCGCGTGGACGAGGAAGGCTTCTATTATATCGTCGACCGCTGGAAGGACATGTACATATCCGGCGGCGAGAACGTCTATCCGGCCGAGGTCGAGAACGTCCTGCACCAGCTCACCGCGATCGCCGAAGCGGCCGTGATCGGCATTCCCGATCCGCAATGGGGCGAGATCGGCCTCGCCATCGTTGCGGTCAAGCAAGGCCAGCGACTGACCGAGGCCGATGTCTTTGCGCATTGCGCGGCCAGTCTCGCGCGCTTCAAATGTCCGCGCCAGGTTCGCTTCGTCGATGCGCTGCCGCGCAACGCCACCGGCAAGATCCACAAGCCGACCTTGCGCAAGCAATTCCCGGCCGCCTCCGAGATCGACAAGAAGGTGGCCAATGCCTGATCAAAGCGCCCCTCTCGCGGGCGCTTCTTGTTTTCGACGTGCCTGCTCCAACCCAGAAGAATCGCAAGGAATTTTCATGAACAAGAAACTCTCCCTGCTTGCCGCAGCAACCGCGTTGACGCTGGTCACGATCCAGGACGCTTCCGCCCAGAAGGCGTACGACACCGGAGTCACCGACACCGAGATCAAGATCGGCAATGTCGAGGCCTATTCGGGACCTGCTTCCGCCTACGGCGTCATCGGCAAGACCGAGGAAGCTTATTTCAAGATGATCAACGACCAGGGCGGCATCAACGGCCGCAAGATCAGCTGGGTCTCCTATGACGACGGCTACTCGCCGCCGAAGACGGTGGAGCAGATCCGCAAGCTGATCGAGAGCGACGAGGTCTTCCTGGTGTTCAACGCGCTCGGCACCCCGACGCAGACCGCAGTGCAGAAATATCACAACTCCAAGAAGGTGCCGCAGCTCTTTCTCGCCACCGGCGCCAGCAAGTGGAACGATCCACACAACTTCCCCTGGACCATGGGCTTCCAGCCGAGCTACCGGGTCGAGGCGCGGATCTTCGCAAAATACATTCTGAAGGCGAAGCCGGACGCGAAGGTCGCGATCTTCTATGCCAACGACGATTTCGGCAAAGACTACCTTGCCGGCATCAAGGATGTGTTCGGCGACAAGGCATCGAAGCTGATCGTGGCAGAAGAAAGTTACGAGACGTCGGAGCCGTCGATCGACGCTCATATCGTCAAGCTCAAGGACACCGGCGCCGATGTCTTCGTGAACATTTCGACCCCGAAATTCGCGGCGCAGGCGATCAAGAAGATCGCCGAGCTCGGCTGGAAGCCGATGCATCTGATGACCGACGTCTCGGTGTCGATCGGCGCGGTGATGAAGCCGGCCGGCCTCGAGGCCTCCGAAGGCGTGCTCTCGGCCGGCTACCTCAAGGACGCCTCGGACCCGCAGTGGAAGGACGATGCCGGCATGAAGAAGTTCATGGCCTTCATCGAGAAGTACCTGCCCGGCGCGAATATCTCGGACGCCAATCTGGTTTACGGCTATGCCGCAGCCCAGACCATGGTGCAGGTGCTGAAGCAGGCGGGCGACAATCTCACCCGCGAGAACGTGATGAAGCAGGCCGCCAGCCTGAAGGACTTCACCCCCGACACGCTGATCCCGGGGATCACGATCAACACCTCGGCCACCGACTTCGCGCCGATCGAGCAGCTCAAGATGTGGCGTTTCAAGAGCGGCCAGTGGGAGCTGTTCGGCCCCATCATCAGTGCCGAGCCGAGCGGCTAGCGCGTTAGCCCATCTGACTGAATCGTTGGGGATTCACAAATCAGCGTTTTGGTGATTCAAGCTACCCGCCGGGACGGGAGGCCGGCGGGCATGGCG